>CALFTM010000062.1 GCA_937916355.1 uncultured Bacteroidales bacterium | reverse complement strand
CTAAAGCTTCTTTGAAGAAGGTTGAGGGACGTAAATTGGCTGCTCGTGTTTTGAAGACATGGGAGGAGGATTTCGTTGATGAGGATACCGGTGAAGTTGTCTCTATCGAACGTAATGAGGTTGTAATCGACCGTGAGACTGTTTTGGATAAGGACAACATCCAAGACATCTTGGATTCTGGAGTGCAAAATATTCTTCTTCACAGAGAGGATGCGGATATGTCCGATTATAGTATTATCTACAATACTTTACAAAAGGACCCTACCAACTCTGAGAAGGAGGCTGTATATTATATATATCGTCAAATGCGTAGTGCAGATCCTGCGGACGAGAATGCTGCTCGTGAGGTTATCTCTGGGCTTTTCTTCTCTGATAAACGCTATGACCTTGCTGATGTTGGACGTTACAGAATCAACAAGAAGTTGAACTTGACGACCGACATGAGCGTTCGTGTCTTGACGAAAGAGGATATCATCGAGATCATCAAGTACCTTATTGAGTTAATCAACTCTAAGGCTGATGTGGATGATATCGACCACTTGAGCAACCGTCGTGTGCGTACCGTCGGTGAGCAGTTGTACAACCAGTTTGGTGTAGGTCTTGCTCGTATGGCTCGCACAATCCGTGAAAGAATGAACATCCGTGACAATGAGGTGTTCTCTCCTACTGAGTTGATCAATGCGAAGACTATCTCTTCTGTTATCAATTCTTTCTTCGGAACAAATGCGTTGTCTCAGTTTATGGATCAGACCAACCCATTGGCTGAAATTACACACAAACGCCGTCTTTCTGCTTTGGGTCCTGGTGGTTTGTCTCGTGAGCGTGCCGGTTTTGAGGTGCGTGACGTACACTACACTCACTATGGTCGTCTTTGCCCTATCGAGACTCCGGAGGGTCCGAACATTGGTTTGATCTCTTCTCTTTGCGTGTATGCTAAGATTAATGATCTTGGCTTTATTGAAACTCCTTATCGTGTGGTAAAAGATGGTAAGGTGGATATGTCTGAGAATGGTATCCAATACTTCACAGCAGAGGAGGAAGAAGGTAAGGTGATTGCTCAGGGTAACGCTCCGTTGGATGAGAATGGAAACTTCTTGTCTAATAGGATCAAGTCTCGTGACCAAGCCGATTTCCCTGTAGTTGAGCCTACTCAACTGGATTTGATGGATGTTGCTCCTCAGCAGATTGCTTCTATCGCAGCTTCTCTTATCCCATTCTTGGAGCATGACGATGCTAACCGTGCGTTGATGGGATCTAACATGATGCGTCAGGCTGTACCTTTGTTGCGTTGCGAGTCTCCTATCGTAGGAACTGGTATCGAAAAGCAGTTGGTGCGTGATTCTCGTACTCAAATCACTGCTGAGGGTGATGGTCTGGTTGAATATGTAGATGCAAGTGTCATCAAAATTAGATATGACCGTACTGAAGATGAGGAGTTTGTCAGCTTCGAGCCTGCCTTGAAGGAGTACATTCTTCCTAAATTCCGTAAGACTAACCAAAGTACTACGATAGACCTTCGTCCGATCGTCTCTGCTGGAGACCGTGTGGAGAAGGGACAAATCATGACGGAGGGTTATTCTACACAAAACGGAGAGTTGGCGATTGGTAGAAACCTTTTGGTTGCGTTCATGCCTTGGAAGGGTTACAACTACGAGGATGCTATCGTAATCAACGAGAAGGTTTGTAAGGAGGACATCTTCACCTCTGTCCATGTTGATGAGTACCAGTTGGAGGTTCGTGAAACGAAACGTGGTATGGAGGAGTTGACTGCCGATATTCCAAACGTGAGTGAGGAAGCGACAAGAAACTTGGATGAGAATGGAGTTATTCGTGTGGGTGCTCCAGTTGAACCGGGCGATATCATGATCGGAAAGATTACTCCTAAGGGAGAGTCAGACCCTTCACCAGAGGAGAAGTTGCTTCGTGCTATCTTCGGTGATAAGGCTGGTGACGTGAAGGATGCTTCATTGAAGGCTAATCCGTCATTGCATGGTGTCGTTATCGGAAAACGTCTTTTCTCTAAGGCTTTGAAGACTCGTAAGACTCGTATGAGCGACAAGGAAAAGTTAGCTCAGATGGATGAAGAGTTTGAGAAGATTGCAATTGAGTTGAAGACTATCCTTGTTGATAAGTTGATGGTTTTGACCAATGGTAAGACTTCCCAAGGAGTGAAAGACTATTTGGGTGCTGATATTATCGCAAAAGGTCAGAAGTTCTCCCGCAAGATGTTGGAGGAGATCAACTATATGGAAGTGCAGTTGACAAAATGGACTTCAGAGGCTCATAAGAATGATATGATTCATGATTTGATTATGAATTATATCAGAAAATATAAAGAGTATGATGCGGAGTTGAAGCGCAAGAAATTCAACCTCACTATTGGAGACGAACTCCCTTCTGGAATTGTTCAATTGGTGAAGGTTTATATTGCGAAAAAACGTAAAATCCGTGTGGGTGATAAGATGGCGGGTCGCCACGGAAACAAGGGTATTGTTTCTCGTATTGTTCACCAAGAGGATATGCCGTTCTTGGCGGATGGAACGCCAGTTGACATTGTCTTGAATCCGTTGGGTGTGCCTTCTCGTATGAACTTGGGTCAGATTTTTGAGACTGTCTTGGGTCATGCGGGTATGAAGTTGGGGGTTAAGTTTGCTACACCAATCTTCGATGGTGCTTCTTTAGATGATTTGAATGAGTGGTCGGATAAGGCCGGTCTCCCTCGTTATGGTAAGACATACTTGTATGACGGAGGAACTGGAGAGCGTTTTGACCAACCTGCTACCGTCGGAGTCATCTATATGTTGAAACTCGGTCACATGGTGGATGACAAGATGCACGCTCGTTCTATCGGTCCTTACTCACTCATCACCCAACAGCCGTTGGGAGGTAAGGCGCAGTTCGGAGGACAGCGTTTCGGAGAGATGGAGGTTTGGGCGTTGGAGGCGTTCGGTGCGTCAAACATCCTTCAAGAGATTTTGACAGTTAAGTCTGATGATGTGATGGGTCGTGCCAGAGCTTATGAGGCGATTGTCAAAGGAGACCCAATGCCACCAGCTGGCATCCCTGAATCTTTGAACGTGCTCTTGCATGAGTTGAGAGGTTTGGGATTAAGTGTTAAACTCGATTAATGTTCATTTTTATTTACTGCAAAAATGGGTTTTAGAAACGATAATAAAGCAAAAAGTGCTTTCACGAAGATTTCTGTCGGTTTGGCTTCTCCAGAGGAAATACTGGAGTTGTCAAGCGGAGAGGTCTTGAAACCAGAGACCATCAACTATAGGACCTATAAGCCAGAGCGCGACGGTTTGTTCTGTGAGCGTATCTTCGGTCCTGTTAAGGATTATGAGTGCCACTGTGGTAAGTATAAAAGAATTCGTTACAAGAATATCGTGTGCGACCGCTGTGGTGTTGAGGTTACGGAGAAGAAAGTTCGTCGTGAACGCATGGGACACATCCAGTTGGTTGTTCCAGTTGCGCATATTTGGTATTTCCGTTCACTCCCAAATAAGATGGGGTATTTGCTCGGAATGCCAACCAAAAAATTGGATGCGGTTATTTATTACGAGAGATATGTGGTAATTCAACCGGGTATCAAAGAGGCTGACGGAATCTCCGCTCAAGACCTTTTGACAGAGGAGGAGTACCTCGACATCATTGATTCTTTGCCAAAAGAAAATCAATTGTTGGAAGATACAGATCCAAACAAGTTCATCGCCAAGATGGGTGCAGAGGCTGTCTACGATATGTTGCAGCGTGTGGATTTGGATGCTTTGTCATACGATTTGAGAAACCGCGCCGGACAAGAGTCTTCTCAACAGAGAAAGACTGAAGCTTTGAAGCGTTTGCAGGTTGTGGAGGCTTTCCGTTCTTCTAATGGAAAGAACAAGCCTGAATGGATGATCGTGAAGATTGTTCCGGTGATTCCGCCAGAGCTTCGTCCGTTGGTTCCGTTGGATGGTGGACGTTTTGCAACATCTGACTTGAATGATTTGTATCGTCGTGTTATCATCCGTAACAACCGTTTGAAGCGTTTGATCGAAATTAAAGCTCCGGAAGTTATCCTTCGTAACGAAAAACGTATGTTGCAGGAGGCTGTGGACTCTCTGTTCGATAACTCAAGAAAATCGAGTGCAGTGAAGACTGACGCTAACCGTCCGTTGAAGTCTCTTTCTGATTCTTTGAAAGGAAAGCAGGGACGTTTCCGTCAGAATTTGCTCGGTAAGCGTGTCGACTATTCTGCTCGTTCGGTTATTGTTGTTGGTCCTGAATTGCAAATGCACGAGTGTGGTTTGCCTAAATATATGGCTGCTGAGCTTTACAAACCGTTCGTTATCCGTAAGTTGATCGAGCGTGGTATTGTTAAGACAGTTAAGTCTGCAAAGAAGATCGTAGATCGCAAAGATCCTGTAGTTTGGGATATTTTGGAGTATGTGATGAAGGGTCATCCAGTGTTGTTGAACCGTGCTCCTACTTTGCACCGTCTGGGTATTCAGGCGTTCCAACCTCGTATGATCGAGGGTAAGGCTATCCAGTTGCACCCATTGGCTTGTACAGCGTTCAACGCCGACTTCGATGGTGACCAGATGGCGGTTCACTTGCCACTCGGTAATGAGGCAGTCTTGGAGGCTCAGATGTTGATGTTGGCTTCTCATAATATTTTGAACCCTGCTAATGGTTCTCCAATTACGGTTCCTTCTCAGGACATGGTTCTTGGATTGTACTATATCACAAAACCTCGTGAAGGAGCAAAGGGGCAAGGCTTGGTGTTCTACGGAGATGAGGAGGCGCAAATCGCATATAATGAAGGAAAAGTCGCTTTGCACGCACCAATTAAGGTGGTTGTGAAAGATTTGAATGAGGAAGGCGAATTGGTTGATAAGATGGTAGAGACGACTGTCGGTCGATTGATTTTCAACCAAAATGTGCCAGATGAGGTGGGTTATGTTAACACTTTGGTTACTAAGAAGTCTCTTCGTGAGATTATTAGCAATGTTATCAAGGTGTGTGGTGTGGCTCGTACCGCTCAGTTCCTCGATGATATCAAGAACTTGGGTTACTACATGGCGTTCAGGGGATGTTTGTCGTTCAACTTGGACAACGTGATTATTCCTAAGGAGAAAGAAGAATTGGTTCAAAAGGGGTATGCAGAAGTTGAAGAGGTGTTGAATAACTATAACATGGGATTCATTACTTTCAACGAGCGTTATAATCAGATTATTGATATTTGGACTCACGTCAACGCAGATTTGGCTAACATTTTGATGAAGACTATCTCTTCTGATGATCAAGGATTTAACTCTGTTTACATGATGTTGGATTCTGGAGCCCGTGGATCTAAAGAGCAGATTCGTCAGCTCTCTGGTATGCGTGGTTTGATGGCTAAGCCTCAGAAGTCTGGTGCAGAAGGAGGACAAATTATCGAGAACCCGATCTTGTCTAACTTTAAGGAGGGATTGTCTGTGTTGGAGTACTTTATCTCTACGCACGGTGCTCGTAAAGGTTTGGCGGATACCGCTTTGAAGACTGCGGATGCGGGATACTTGACTCGTCGTCTTGTGGATGTTTCCCATGACGTGATTATTAATGAAGAGGATTGTGGTACACTTCGCGGATTGGTTTGTACAGAATTGAAGAACAACGACGAAGTTGTGGCTCAACTTTACGAAAGAATTTTAGGTCGTGTTTCTGTGCATGATGTCATTCATCCACAAACAGGAGAGCTGATTGTCGCTTCTGGTGAGGAGATTCGTGAAGATGCTGCTCGTAAGATTCAGGATTCTCCTATCGAGAGTGTGGAGATTCGTTCAGTATTGACTTGTGAATCTAAGAGAGGTGTTTGTGCGAAATGTTATGGTAGAAATCTTGCTACCGGACGTTTGGTACAAAAAGGAGAGGCTGTTGGTGTGATTGCGGCTCAGTCTATTGGAGAGCCGGGAACTCAGTTGACACTCCGTACGTTCCACGTCGGTGGTGTGGCTGGAAATATTGCAGCAAACTCAAGCATCTCTTGCCGTTATGAAGAGGGTATCGTTGAAATTGACGAGTTGCGTACAATCGATGCTCTTGATGATGCAGGAAATAACGTTCAGGTTGTTGTGAGCCGTCTTTCTGAGTTGAGAATCATTGATCCTAATACTAAGATTGTTCTTACAACTGCAAATATTCCTTATGGTTCTAAATTGTATGTGAAGAACGGTTCTAAGGTGTCTAAGGGAGAAAAGATCTGTGAATGGGATCCATTTAATGCGGTAATCGTCATTGAGGTGGATGGTAAGATCAAGTTCTCTAACGTCATTGAGAATGTCACTTACAAAACAGAGTCGGATGAGACAACCGGTTTGAAGGAGAAG
Source organism: uncultured Bacteroidales bacterium (assembly GCA_937916355.1). Lineage (GTDB taxonomy): Bacteria > Bacteroidota > Bacteroidia > Bacteroidales > Paludibacteraceae > UBA1181. Next base: position 74,754 of record CALFTM010000062.1, on the reverse strand, counting down.
ATCATTATCGAGTCAAAGGATAAGACGAAAGTGCCTGAGGTTCACATTGTCGGTAAATCAGGTGATGTCCTAAAATCATACAGTTTGCCAGTGGGTGCCCACGTAACTGTGGATGAGGGCGAAGAGGTTAGAAGTGGTCAGTTGCTCGTTAAGATTCCTCGTGCTGTCGGTGGTGCCGGTGATATCACCGGAGGTCTCCCTCGTGTGACTGAGTTGTTCGAGGCTCGTAATCCTTCTAATCCTGCTGTGGTTTCTGAAATTGACGGAGAGATCGCATTCGGTAAGATTAAACGTGGTAATCGTGAAATCACTGTTACTTCTAAGACTGGTGATGTTAAGAAATATCTTGTTCCGTTGTCTAAGCAGGTGTTGGTACAAGAGAACGACTATGTTCGTGCTGGTACTCCTCTTTCTGATGGTGCAATCACTCCATCTGACATCTTGGCGATTATGGGTCCTACCGCTGTTCAGGAATATATTGTGAATGAGGTTCAGGATGTGTACCGTTTGCAAGGTGTGAAAATCAACGATAAGCACTTCGAGGTGATTGTTCGCCAGATGATGCGTAAGGTTGAGATTCAAGATGCAGGAGACACTCGCTTCTTGGAGAAGGAGATGGTTGACAAGTTGGAGTTCATGGAAGAGAACGACAGAATTTTCGACAAGAAAGTCGTTGTCGATGCAGGAGACTCTGAAAACTTGAAGCCGGGTATGATTGTTACCGCAAGAAAACTTCGTGATGAGAACAGTGCGTTGAAGCGTAAAGATTTGAGATTGGTAGAGACAAGAGATGCTGTTCCTGCAGTTTCGTCTCAGGTGCTTCAAGGTATCACTCGTGCCGCATTGCAGACTACAAGCTTCATGTCGGCGGCTTCCTTCCAGGAGACTACCAAGGTGTTGAATGATGCTGCTATTCGTGCGAAAGTGGATCCTTTGGATGGTATGAAGGAGAATGTGATTTGTGGTCACAAGATTCCTGCCGGTACAGGTCTACGTGATTTCGGTAAGTTGGTTGTTGGTTCAATGGAGGCGATGGAGGGTATCGCAAATGTGAATCGCATGAGAAACCCAGCGATTCTTGATGAACCACAAACAGGTGTTAGCGAGTTATAATTGAGATAAATAGGTGATGCGGAGGAGACTGATTTGTTAGTTTCCTCCGTCTCAGTTTTAAGGTGGATGGTTATCCTTTTCGTTATATTAAAAAGTTCATTATGCAAGAAGATAATAAAGATGGAGTAAAAAAAGCGCAGCTTTCAATCGAGTTGCCAGAAGATATTGCAGAAGGTATCTATTCTAATTTTGCGGTGATTTCTCACTCTTCGTCAGAGTTTGTCATTGATTTCCTCCGCATTATGCCCAATTCGGCGAAGGCGAAAGTTAAGTCCAGAATCGTTTTGTCTCCCGAACACGCAAAACGCCTGCAACGTGCCTTGTCGGATAATATCGAGAAGTTTGAGCAACAGTTCGGGGCAGTAGAGAGAAAGGACGGGAATTTCAATCCGCCTTTCCCGATTAATTTATCTGGTACAGGAGAAGCATAATTTAACAATTTTTCTTGTAAAGAAATAAAAAAAAGTTATCTTTGTACGTCAACTATAATTTTTGTGATATGAAAAGATTATTTTTTGCTATAGTTTTGGGCGCATTCATGCTCCCTTCTTTTTCTGCAGAGTACATGAAAGTATCTCCAGAACGTATTGTGGATGGCGCAAATCGTTGCTACAAGATTAAGCCAGGATATTCTCGTAAGGATAAAAGTGAATGGGTTAATTTCTGTGGAGAATTTACTAATTTCTACTATGTACAAGGATTTGAGTACACTATCTATGTGGAGAAATATGATCCTTCTTTGGATTCAATCCGTGTGATCAAGACCATCGCTCGTGATAACAGTGAGGCTTACATGAAGCAATTGGAATTGAAAAAGAAACGTGAGGCTCGTGCGGCTGCCAAGGCTGCTGAAGAAGGAAAGTAAGATATGGCTCTTTTGATAGCACCTTCAATGCTCTCTGCAGATTTCGCTAATCTGCAGAGAGATATTGTTATGATAAATAATAGTGAGGCGGATTGGTTCCATCTTGACATCATGGATGGAGTATTCGTCCCTAATCTCTCTTTCGGTCTACCAGTGGTGCAGGCGATAAAAAAGCATGCGAGGAAAACATTGGATGTCCATCTGATGATTGTGGATGGGGCTGGTTATATAAACGAGTTTCATAAGGCAGGCGCAGATGTGTTGACGCTTCATTATGAATCGGTTACTCATCTTCATCGTGCAGTCTCAAAGATAAAGAGTTTGGGTATGAAGGCTGGAGTGGCGTTGAATCCTCATACGCCGGTTTCCTGTTTGGAAGAGATTATTGCGGATTTGGATGTGGCGATGCTCATGTCTGTGAATCCGGGGTTTGGCGGACAGACTTTCATCGAGAACACCATTGATAAGACCATGCGCTTGAAGGAGTTGATATTGAAGAAAAATTCGAAAGCTTTGATCGAGATTGATGGCGGAGTCAATTACGACACTGGTCGACGCTTGAAGGAGGCTGGTGTTGACGTTTTGGTCGCTGGTAGTTTCGTGTTCGGTGCGGAAAATCCATCAGAGACAATTGCTAATTTGAAAAAATTATAATTTTTTTGAAACGTATTTGTGATGAAGAAAATATTATTGTCTTTTTTTGCTCTGCTTTTTTCTTTGGTGGTGTTTGCTCAAAGTGAACATTTTACCTTTAAAGGGATTCCTATTGATGGAGATCTTTCGTCGTTTATGGAGCAGATGCAGAAGCAGGGATTCGCATGGAAGGCAAAAGATGATAATGGAGCAGTTTTTACTGGTAAATTTGCCGGTGTCAATGATTGCTACGTTCTGGTACATTGCCCTGAAGGTGTCGTGACAGCAGTCTCTGTGATGTTCCCTGTTGCGGAGACATGGGGTGAATTATACGGGCGTTTTTCTTCTTTAAAAGAGATGTTGACAAAAAAGTATGGCTACCCGGCAGTTTCAAAAGAGGAGTTCCAGTCCTACACTCCATCAAGCGATGGTATGAAATTATTTGCAGTGGAACGTGATGACACTGATTTTTTATACGTTTTTGAAGTGAAGAACGGTTCTATCGAGTTGTCATTGTCTCATCGAAAGGAAAACTATGAAGAGAAGGCTTTTGTCCTTTTGAAATATTTTGACAAAATCAATTATTCCAAAAAGGAATCTTCTGCATACGATGATTTGTAGTGGGGCTGCCCTTTAGCGGAAGACTCTCTTAGGAGTTTGATTAGTAAATATGGGTGACATCTGGAGTGGTGTCACTTTTTGTTGATTTAAACCTGTTTTTGTGATGCAATCTTTTAGGAAATATCCTTTTGCAAGGTTGTTGATCTACCTTGTGATTGGTCTGCTTTTAGGATATTATTGTCCGCAAATATCATGTTGGGGATTATGGTGCGCAGGAGCTGTGAGTATGGTTTTCTACTTGCTGCTTCGTTTTTTTCGTCCTTATGCTTATGTGTGGCTCTTTGGTTGTAGCATTTCATTATTGATTGCAGGGTTGGGAGTTTGTCAGGTGAACCGTCAGGCAAATGAGTTGACAGACTCTTTCCTTGATTGGGAAGAGAATGTGGCGATGAAAATCATAGATGTCCCGTTGGAAAAAGAAAAAACAGTAAAAATCAGTGTGCGGGTTCTGTCCAATGAGTTGCATGAGAATGTCCGATTGATTTTTTATGTAAAAAAAGATGCAGAGAGTTTGTCGCTTCGTGAAGGCGATTGGATTGAAGTGGATAAAAGGGTGTTGCTTAAAAAAAGAAATTCAAGCCTCAGTGGTTTTGCTGAATTTGATTATGAGGCATATTTAAGAGGAAGAGGTTTTTCAGGCTCATTTTACTTACCGGAATATTATTGGAGATTCCTCTCTGCGGCGGATGGCAATTCCATTTTAAAACTATCGCATCAAGCTCAAAAGAGATTAGTTGGGATTTTTGCTGATTGCGGAATCGAGGGCGATGAGTTGGGTGTGCTTGCGGCACTCTCCATCGGAGATAAAATGTTGTTGGATAGGGAATTGCGTAATAGTTATGCCCTGACGGGAGCGAGCCATATTTTAGCGGTCAGCGGTTTGCACGTCGGGGTCGTTTTTTTCGTTTTTGTAAAAATCCTCTCCCTCTTACTTCGTGGAGAGAGATATGAAAAGTTGCGGGTCTGCCTCTCTTTGCTTCTTTTGTGGATGTTCACTTTTGTCACGGGCTTGTCTCCTTCCGTCATTCGGGCTTCCATCATGTTGTCGATTTCTTCGGTCGCCGTTTTGCTCAACCGGAGGTCGCAGACCTACAATGCGGTTTTTATTTCAGCTTTTTTCATGTTGCTCTATTCCCCTCGCTACCTTTTCGATATTGGTTTTCAGTTGAGTTATTTGGCGGTATTCTCCATACTGATGTTTCAGAAACCCATTTATGAGGCATTGGTGGCACGTCATGTGGTGGCGGAGAAGATTTGGGCGTTACTTTCGGTCTCCCTCGCTGCGCAGTTGGGGACACTTCCGCTGACGATCTACTATTTCCACCAATCGAGCAATCTCTTCTGGCTTTCCGGTTTTGTGGTGATACCTCTCTCTTCCGTGATTATCTACCTTTCCATTCTTTTGTGGGTCTCCCATTGGATACCGGTTTGGGGAGATTGCGTTGCCTCGGTGTTGGGTGGTTTGGTGAAATTCATGAATGGTTCTATTCGTTGGATGGAGGAGTTGCCCGGTGTCGTGGCGGACAATCTTTTCATAGGTTGGGTGGATTTGTGCGCATTTTATATCATTTTGCTTGCGCTCTATTTTTTTGCGAAAAAAAACACCTTTAGAAGATTCTCGTTCTTGTTGTCGGTTGTGTTGCTGTACACACTTTCCCATACTTTGCAAAAGTTGTTATCATGAGGAAAATTGTAATTTGAAAATAAAATTGAGCAAGAGGGAGGTCGGGGATTTTATATAACAATTTTTTTTTGTAATTTAGCAAGTCAATTGCCGACTGCTAAGTCGCTGGTGAAAATGTAGTTAATTTGAATGTTATGATATCGAAAATCATTAATGAGAATTTAATTCAAGCCACAAAAAAGGAGATAGAAAGTGCGCGTAAAATCGTGATTGTATCACACATGTCTCCGGATGGTGATTCCATTGGTTCTTCTCTTGCATGGGCTAATTTTTTGAAGTTGCAAGAGAAGGAGGTGACGGTTATTGTTCCGAATGCATACCCCGATTTTTTCAGTTGGATGCCGGGAATTTCTGAAGTACTGGTATATGCAGAGAAGAAGGAGTTGGCAGAGGAGGCGATTCGTAAGTCAGATTTGATTTTCGCCCTCGATTTCAATGTGTTGAAGCGCATTGGTGATATGGCGGCAAGCGTGGCAGATGCTGCAGCAAAGAAGATTTTGGTCGACCATCATCTTGACCCGGGTAATTTTGCTGACGTGGTGATTTCGTATCCTTCGATGACCTCCACTTCCGAAATGATTTTCCGCCTGATCTGTAGAATGGGGTATTTTACGGAGATGACGGTGGAGTGTGCAGAATGTATCTTCGTGGGGCTGCTGACGGATACTGGTTCGTTCTCTTATAACTCAAATAATCCGGAATTATACACCATCGTCTCCCAGCTGATCATGAAAGGGGTTGATAAGGATGAGATTTCTCGTAAGATAAATAATAATTTCTCGGAAGGACGATTCAGATTGTTGGGCTTTCTGTTGAATGAGAAATTGAAGATATACCCAGAGATTGGTGCGGCAATGATGTGTTTGAGGAAAGAGGAGTTGGGTAGGTTTGTCTATAAAACGGGCGACACAGAAGGATTCGTTAATATTCCATTATCAATCAAAGGCGTGGTCTTTTCTGTCTTCATCAAAGAGGATGTTGACCGTATTCGTTTCTCGTTCCGTTCGCAGGGAGATGTTGAAGCGAATAAGTTTGCTGCAGCGTTCTTCAATGGAGGCGGACATAAAAACGCGGCGGGTGGTACGATGTTCACCTCCATAGAGGAGGCACTTCGCAATTTTGAGGAAAAATTACCGCTGATTGCTGACGAGTTGAAGAGAGAGGTGAAACGTCAGGAGTTGTCGATGAAAGAAAAACCGGTGGTTTTTGAATGATAAACCTTAATCCTGATGGAAGGAAGAATGAGTAGACGTTTCTGTGGCATATTGGTTAGTACGATGAAAATGAAGGGTGCTATATTTTGTGCGCTCCTCTTCTCTTTGCTGGTAGGTTGTTCTGACCCCGCACCTCAGATTCCTTATAACAAGGTGAAAAAGGAGAATATGTCGGATAACCTGTTGGAGATGAACAAGGTGTTTGCGCAGATTGAGGATAGTTTAATCAATGACTATGTCGTAAAATTGAATGTAGACGTGACAACATCCAAGAGCGGTTTGCGTTATTATATCACCCAAAAGGGGACAGGCAAGAAGGCTTCCGATAAGGATAAGGTGACGTACCGTTATTCTGTTCGTCCGATTGATGGTGATTCATGTGAAAAACTCACCAATGTTGTGAAGACGGTGCAGTTGGACAGGACTGATATTGAGAAGGGTTTCAGAGAGGCGTTGTCGCTTTTGTCTGTGAACGAAACAGGTCAGTTTATCATGTCCTCTTATTTGGGCTATGGAGTTGTGGGTGTACCCAATTGTATTCAGCCATGGACTCCCGTCGTTTGTGAAATAACGCTTTTGGAGGTCGAGGAGAGTAAGTGATGATGATTTTAATGTAAATGATTAGTTATGAATGATATGAGAAATTTATGGAGTAAGTGTTCTGGGAGAATGGTCTTGTTGGGATTGTTCCTTCTTCCCCTTTTGATCTTTTCTTGCAAGAAATCTGATACTTATGCCGATTACATGGAGGATGAGGACGAAAAGATTGACTCATATATCTCAAGGGAGAACATTGCTGTGACAGGTACAATGCCGACCTCTTCCACAAAGTGGAAAGATGGGGATAAGGATCTTTATTTCCTTTATGGTTCGGGAAAGTCCGATGGCCTTTATTTCCATTTGATCGATGCCGGTTCGGGCGATATAGTTCCGGAGACGAATTGGACCGCCTATGTTCGTTATACTGGTACTACGTTGGATGGCGACTTGGTTTATGACTGCACAGCGGCTCGCAACCCTGATCCGCTCTCTTTTGTGATTCAGGATGATGCGCATGGTCAGGCGTATGGTAGAGGATTTCAGCAGGCTGTCCGCAATTTGCGGGTAGGGGGGCATTGTAAAGTGATTATCCCTTTTGCAATTGGTAACGGAATGCTTCCGACTATATCTGGCGGACTTCGTTCTGATTATAGCAATTACCAACCGATGGTCTACGAGATTTGGTTGGTAGGCTTAGAGTGATAATGTGATTAGGTGCTGTTGAAATGAAGGAACTCCTTTCAAAAAATAGGATCAAATGGTTGCAGTCTCTTACGAAAAAGAAAGTGAGGGATGAAGAGGGTCTCTTCTTTGCGGAAGGAGTTAAATTGGTGGACGACCTTTTGCCAGCCTTTGAGTGCCACTCATTATATGCGACGGATGAATATTTCTCCGCCAGAGGGGAAGTGTCGGCCATGGAGGGCGTGTATGAGGTGACGAAGGAGGAGTTGAAGAGGATTTCAGCGCAATGTGCGCCGCAGGCAGTATTGGCGGTTTTCAAAAAGAGGAACGCAGATTTTAATCCGGCGGTACTGGAAGGAAGACTCTCTTTAGCGTTGGATACCATTCAAGACCCCGGTAATTTGGGGACTATCATCCGCATTGCAGATTGGTTTGGTATCGAGCATGTTTTGTGTTCAAAGGATACCGTTGAGGTCTACAACCCCAAGGTGGTACAGGCGACCATGGGGGCACTGGCGCGAGTGTCGGTGCATTATGTTGATTTGGTGGAGGTGTTGAAGCAGACCCCTTTGCCAGTCTACGGGACTTTCTTGGAGGGTGAGGATATTTATGGAGTTCCCCTTTCTGCAGAAGGAATTGTTGTGATGGGAAATGAAGGAAATGGAATTTCCGAAGAGGTGAAGAGTTGGGTTTCAAAAAAATTATACATCCCAAATTTCCCTAAGGGGCGGGAGACTTCCGAGTCTCTCAATGTGGCTGTGGCTACTGCTATCACTTGTGCTGAATTTAGGAGGAGAACCTATTAGAATAATAAAATAAGATGGAAAAAAAATCAAACGGAAAATCGCTTTTACAACGGTTGCGTTTTAAATATAAATTGGCAATCCTCAACGAAAGCACGTTGGAGGAGGTTTGGCGTATCCGCCTCTCAAAATTGTCGGTGATCACCTTCTCTTTTGTGGTGGCGATACTCTATTTCTTTCTGATTGCGGTCTTGATTATCAAGACACCTTTAAGAGGGTTTCTTCCCGGTTATGCTGATAATGCAAAAATGGGAAAAGAGTTGAAACTTACTGCCATTCAGGTTGATTCCATTTATGAGAAAGTACAGTTGCATTCCCAATATATCTCAGCCATGAGGGCGATTGTTTCGGGTGAAGTACACGTGGATTCGACAATGGATAAACAGACGATGATCAACGTCGCTTCTAATGCTTTGTTGGAGGCTTCGGAGAGGGAAATGGCTTTCCGAGACTCGTTCGAAGCTCAAAAGGTTGAGGAACTCAGCATTGGAATTGAAAAAAATAAAGAGGTTACGAACTATTTGATGCATAAACCGGCAAACGGGCGAATTGTCGAGGCGTTCAATCCGCATCGAAATGCTTACGGTCTAACGTTGTCGGCAGACCCTAATACCAGTGTCTCTGCGATTTTAGATGGGGTGGTTATCTCGTGTGAGTACTCGTTGGATGATGTTTATATCTTGGTGGTGCAACATCCAGACAACCTGACCTCTGTCTACAAACTTCATCAGCCGTACATGAAGAAGATAGGGGATAAGGTGAATGCGGGAGAGATACTCTCCTCATTTTTGAAAGATGCCGACACCTATTTCGAGTTCCAATTATGGAAAGAGGGTTCGCCGCTCGATCCGCAGTTGTTCATCTCTTTTTGATTAATTTAAAATTTTGTTATGAAGAAAACTCAGGTCGCAATATTAGGTTCTACAGGTTCCATCGGAACACAAGCCTTGCAGGTCATCGCAGATCATCCTGACCGTTTGGAAGTCTATGCTTTGACTGCCAATAGCAGTGCGGAGTTGTTGATTGAACAGGCACGTCGTTTTATGCCTGAAGTCGTTGTGATTGCCAACGAGGAGAAATATTCGATGGTGCAAGAGGCTTTGGGTGATTTGCCCATCAAGGTTTTTGCAGGAGCGCAGTCTATCGCTGATGTGGCGGCAATGGAACCCATAGACATCGTGTTGACCGCCATGGTGGGCTATTCAGGTCTTTACCCGACCATTCGTGCTATTAAAGCCGGAAAGAGTATCGCATTGGCAAATAAAGAGACGATGGTGGTGGCTGGAAGTCTGATTTCCGAGCTTTGCCAGCAGTATCATACGAAAGTGTACCCGGTCGATTCTGAACACTCAGCGATATTTCAATGTCTGATGGGAGAGTGTTCGGAGGTGGAGAAACTCCTTTTGACAGCGTCGGGAGGTCCATTCAGAGGGAAAGACCGTAAGTTCTTGGAGACCGTGACGGCAGCAGATGCTCTTAAACACCCCAATTGGTCGATGGGCGCAAAAATCACCATTGATTCCGCTTCGATGATGAACAAAGGGTTCGAGGTGATGGAGGCGAAGTGGCTTTTTGATGTGGAACTCTCTAAGATTGATGTGGTGGTTCATCCTCAGTCATTGATCCATTCCATGGTGCAGTTTCGTGATGGAGCGATAAAGGCTCAGATTGGAATGCCAGATATGCGTCTGCCAATACAATTGGCGTTAGGATTCCCAGAAAGGTTTGAGAATGATTATCCTCGTCTTGACCTGTTTACCCAAAACATTATGACATTCGAAAAGCCAGATCAGGAGGTTTTCCGTAACCTTGCGTTGGCTTATGCGGCAATGGAAAGGGGAGGCAATTCTCCTTGTGTCTTGAATGCTGCTAATGAGGTGGTTGTGGCGAGATTTTTAAAGGATAAAATCGGTTTTCTACAGATGTCCGATGTGATCGAGCAGACGATGCAGACGGTTGATTTCATTGCCAATCCGGTTTATGAGGACTATGTGGCTACGCATGAGATCGCCACACGGTTGGCAGAAGAGTTTTCCGCTAAGTATGAGTGAAATTTTTAATGAAAAAAATTAATTAGATTGTATGTCACCTATTTTAGTTGTTGTTTTGCAGTTTTTTGCGAGTCTTTCCATTTTGGTGATGATCCATGAGTTGGGGCATTTCTTGATGGCTAAGATTTTCAAAGTGAGAGTAGAGAAATTCTATCTGTTCTTCAACCCTTGGTTGACGTTGTTGAAATTTAAACCTAAAAATTCAGAAACAGAGTATGGTATAGGCTGGTTGCCTTTAGGCGGATATGTGAAAATGGCTGGTATGATTGACGAATCTCTGGATGGCGAGCAGATGAAGAAAGAGCCTGAGCCATGGGAATTTCGCACCAAACCGGCATGGCAGCGTTTGCTGATTATCGTCATGGGTGTGGTGTTCAATTTCATATTGGCTATTTTAATCTATTCGATGGTCGCCTTTCATTATGGAGATGAGTATATCCCATTTAAAAATGTCACGTCTGGTATGGAGTTCAGCGAACTTGCCAAAGAGATTGGTTTTCAAGATGGCGATATTCTTTTGAGGGCAGATTCCATGGTACTTGAAAAGCCTGAGGAGGCTTCTTTCCGTGCGATCTTAGAGGCCGATAAAGTTTATGTCCTCCGAAATGGGAAAGAGGCGGTTGTCGATATTCCGGAAGACTTCATATTGAAGGTGATGGAGGCGAACACTGGATTTTTGGCCTTCCGTTATCCTTTTGTCGTTGATTCAGTTATGGTTGGTTCTCGTGCAGAGAGAGCCGGGCTGATGGCTGGTGATAGTATCACCGCATTGAATGATAGTATTACCTCGATTTCGGTCTCTACTTGTATGACCTTCTTTTCCCAAAACAAGAACATTCCAGTACGTGCAAGAGTCAGCCGTGCCGGTCGAGACACTACGCTTGTGCTCACGCCAGACCATAACGGGCGGATCGGAGTCTATATGCGTCCGATGAGTTCTTATTACAAGAAGGAGAAGAAGGAGTATGGCTTTTTTGAGTCTTTCTCCATCGGTTTTGAAAAAGGAGTTTCTCGCTTGTTTAACTATGCAGGAGATATGAAGTATATGTTCACGAGAGAGGGCATGCAAAGTTTGGGCGGTTTTATGTCGATTGGTAGTCTATTCCCCTACCCATTTGACGGGAAGTTGTTTTGGGAGATGACTGCATTCCTTTCCGTCATATTGGCATTTATGAATATTTTGCCTATTCCCGCACTGGATGGGGGACATGCGCTTTTTATCCTCTATGAGATGATTACAAAGAAAAAACCGAGTGAAAGCTTTTTGATGAAAGCGCAGATGATTGGCATGATGATTCTTTTCTTCCTTTTGATTTTTGCAAATTTGAATGATGTCTTTCGTCTGTTCTCTTAGCAAAATATAACCTTTGTGTGTGCTTTTGTTTTCCGTTGACAGAAGTTGGGCGAATCGGTCGAATGTGTGGCGTTGAAGAGAGACACTTCCAACCTTCGTTGTGAGTGATTGTGTGAGTACTTGAGGTTCGATGCCTTATGATATGATTGCGACTATTCCACTGACAATCATGTAAAGGTAGACGATTCTTTTGAGGGTCTTGGCTGAAATTTTTTTAAAAACCCATTTCCCTATCCAACTTCCGATTGGAATGCCCAATACAGCGTAACACCATGAGTAGAGCACCTCTGTGGTGAGGAGACCGAATTGTTGTCTGTAGAGCGTCATGGCGATATTCCCGATGAGAAAATAGGTTTGTAGCATTGCAAGGTAGCACTCTTTGTTTTTCTCCGCTGCAATGTAGTAGAGTACGGCAGGAGGTCCCTGCATGCCAAACAGGCCACCCATCGCGCCACTCAGTGACCCCAGTCCCACTTGCAGTTTTCGAGATGGTGTTATTTTGATCTTTTCATCAAAAAAGAGAAAGTAGAGGCTCATGACGATTAACATTATCCCTAATAATAGTTTCAAATGAGTCTCCGCCGCTTCTGCAACATATTTTACGGCGATAAAAGAGACGGCAAGAAAGGAGATTAGCATGGGGAGCAGTTGTTTCCATTTGACATATTTATAGTGTGTGAAAAAGATGAATAGTGATTGTGTGGCGGATAGCATTCCTGACAGGGTTGTCGCTTCTCCGAAACTTGGGAGAAGGTAGGGGAGCATGGTCATGATGAATATGCCAAAACCGAATCCGCTTACTCGTTGAACGAAGCTCGCACCCGTGCAAAATAGAAAAAGAATTATTATTTGAGTAGTATCCATTTTTTTTCTCTTTTTATTTGCAAATTAAAAATCTTATAATGTACAGAAAAATAAATTCACACATTCTTGTTTTTAAAATATAATAGTTCTATTTTTACCCTCAGAAATTCTGAGAAACAAAAAGAACTGGACTTTAAACGCAAAGAAGGACTATTTTTAATTGTTTATAAAATTAAGTGTATGGATAAACCAAAAGAAGTTATGTCGATAATCCAAAATGTAGATGTGCTGTTGCGCAGTGTGCAAGCATCTCACGAATGTCTCGCATTTGATGTGAAACGCATCAAGCCTTGTGTGGATGTGTTGCAGAATTTGCCCAATCAGGATGTGGAAGACACTTTGGTCGTGAAGGATATGGTTAATCGCTTAATGACTGCAGACGAAAAGTTATCAGAGGCCGTCTACCTCATCGGGGAGGCTCTTTCGTCCGTGGCGATTGGTAATAAAAATTTCAAAGAGACCGTTAGGACTTCAAACGATTGTCCTGTTAAAGAATAACCGGACGGAAGGGTCTTTTTTTAAGACTCTTCCGTTTTTGCTATGTTGATTTTTGAAGAGCGTTTTTCCCACTGCTCTTTCGCAAAAGCTTGCATGTCCACCTGTTTATCCAATTCATCTGTGATTTCAGATCCCAATATCGTCTCGATGATGTCCTCCAATGTGATGATGCCGTCCATTCCTCCGTATTCGTCGATGACCAAGGCAATCTGTTCCTTTCTGCTTAACATTTCATCGTAGAACTTCGTGACAGGGATGTTTCCGTAGCAAGCGAAAATTTCCCGTCTGATCTCTTTCAGTTTCATTTCCTTTCGTCCGAGTGCGAGTTTCATCAGCACGTCAGTTTTCAAGATGAACCCTGTGATGTTGTCGAGGCTATCTTCGTAGACCGGTATTCTGGAGAAAGTCAGAAAATGCTTGTTCTGAAAAAACTCTTCCATTGTCATCTCTTCCGGTGCGGCCACTACCACTGTTCGAGGAGTCATGATGGAGTGGATTCTCACATCCTCCATTTTCACGAGGTTGCTGATGATGTTGTACTCGTTTTCAAGGAATACACCTTCGCGCGCACCGATATTGGTGAGGGCAGCCACCTCTTCGCGGCTGACGGTTTGTGATTTTTTGCGTGTGAATAGTTTGGTGAGGAACTGAGAGACGACGACCAGAGGGTAGCAGATGAAGTTTATCACCTGTATGATATAGCCTGCAGGGATGCACAATTCACGCCAGAAGTTTGAGCCGATGGTTTTGGGGATGATTTCGGAGAAGATGAGCACCAGCACGGTGAGGGCGGCGGAACAGACTCCGAAGTAGGCGTTCCCGAACACTTCCACAGCTTGCGCGCCCACGGCTGCCGCACCGGCGGTGTTTGCGACGGTGTTGAGTGAGAGGATTGCGGCGATTGGTCTCTCGATGTTTGATTTTAGCTTTTTGATGTTTGCTGCGCCCTTGCTTTCGGGTAATGACTCGATGTAGGACGAAGTTGTTGAGTAGAGTGTTGCCTCTAAAAGAGAGCAAAGGAATGAGATTCCTAATGTAAGAAGAAGTGCGACAATTAAGAGTGTCATTTTAATTTAATTTTGTTTGAAACGAAAAAGAGAGAATTCGTTTCCGAATCCTCTCTGTGAGCCAGTTGGGGCTCGAACCCAAGACCCCATCCTTAAAAGGGATGTGCTCTACCAGCTGAGCTACTAGCTCTAACCACTATTTGATTTCTCAAATGCGATGCAAAGGTATGGCATTTTTTTGGTAATAACAAATATTTATGAAGAAATTTTCACTTTAGTGTTGTAGTTTTGTTGTAAGTGGTTTGAAATTAGAAAAATAAATTTATGTAATGAGGGTTGTTTGGTTGTTGTAAAATTCTTTTACTCTCTTCGGAATCAGCCGGAATAGCTTCATCGGAACTTTGATTGGAGTATATTTGTGCGTAATGCTCATCAATTATAGCAGGGCTTCGTTCATTGTGATTTTCCTTCTATCTTCTGACGAGCATCTTGAATTAGAAATTCAGATACATTAAGTCCATCCACACGTTACAGTCCGATTGCAATTGCCCAATTGTTGGCTCGTTCCCTAAGAGATTCATCTGGGTGGTTCTTATATTCTCCTAATAATACCATATTTTTCTTTTAAAGGTGCAAAAAAGCACGAGCTTGGCAAATCCTGCAATAGAATTCTTTGTTTTGGAATATATTTAATATATTTGCGTTAGAATTAAATATATTTGGGAATAATGGCAAATCTTAATCGAATAAAAGTAGTACTTGTTGAACAGCAAAAGACAGGTAAATGGTTGGCAGAGAAGATGGGAAAATCCGCTTGCACTGTCAGCAAATGGTGTAGCAACTCCAGTCAGCCAGATTTGGCTACATTGGACAAAATCGCCACTCTTTTAAATGTGGATAGACGAGAACTAATTGCACCTTCGAAGTAAATTCTATCGCAAAAAAATGACGAAAGAAAATAAAGATATACAGTCAAAGGACGAACCATATATCGTGAAGTCGCATGACATTCACATTGATGCGGACTATGCAGATTGGATAGCGGACATTAAGAGTCGCTATCGTTCTGCACAGGTAAAAGCTGCTGTCAAGGTGAATGCGGAAAAACTTCTGTTCAACTGGCAATTGGGTTGTGACTTGGTACAGAAGAAAGCCGAAGAACGTTGGGGAGCAGGAGTTGTTGAACAAGTTAGTCTCGATTTGAAGCGAGAGTTTCCTGACAGCACTAACTTTTCAGTGCGCAATTTGTGGTATATGAAACAGTGGTATCTGTTTTATGCAGAAAATCTGGAAAAACTGAAACAGCTTGTTTCAGTAATGTTACCCGATGATAGTCTTGATAAGAAAATCAAACAAATAGAAGACGGAGAAAAACTGAAACAGACTGTTTCAGAATTTCCATTGCCTTTTGCTTGCGTACCATGGGGACACCATGTTCGTATTGTGCAGCACTCAAAAACTATTGAAGAAGCCTTGTTCTATGTGGGGTACACCATTCGAGAAGGCATTAGTCGCGATATATTGACGCGAGTAATGAAAGATGACATTTACAAAAAACATGGTACTGTCCCCAATAACTTTTCGCAGCATTTAACACCGCAATTGGCACAAATGGAACGGTATGTAGTGAAGGAAAATTATGATTTTGGCTTTGCGACTGTGGATCATGAGACCTACAACGAAAGCGAATTAGAGAAAGCCCTTCACGAGAACATTACAGCACTGCTGCTTGAAATGGGTAACGGCTTTGCATTTATCGGCAAACAGAAAGAAATAGTTGTTGGCGGTAGAACAAGAAGAATCGACCTGCTTTTCTACCATATTCGATTACGCTGCTACATTGTATGCGAACTGAAGGCAAGAGCGTTTGAACCAGAGTTTGCTGGCAAATTAAACTACTATGTAAACGCTGTTGACGAAATTCTAAAGCAGCCAGATGACAACCCTACTATAGGCCTTTTGGTGTGTTCAAATATGAACAGGGCTGACGTCCAATGGTCATTCAAAGGCATCTCTACTCCGATGGGTGTAGCCACGTACAACAACATCAGAATCAAAGATGCTTTGCCAAGCCAAGAACAATTAGCAGAACGTGTGCGCCTCTTGCAAAAGGAGTTGCAGGAGACAAAACGATTGATGAATAAAAACAAATAATATGACACAGGATATGAATCGATTTAAGGTAGTGCTTGCAGAAAAGAAGCATACTAATAAATGGTTATCAGAACAAGTGGGAAAAGATCCTGCTACTGTTTCTAAGTGGTGTACCAACACTATGCAACCCAATTTAGAAACTTTGGTAGCCATTGCGAAAGCTCTTGATGTTGATGTCAAAGACCTATTATGGTCGATAAAAGAATGAAAAAAGTTTAATTAAATGAATCATGAAAAAAAAGAAATACACTTTTATTGATTTATTTTCTGGTTGTGGAGGTCTGTCATTGGGCTTTGAAATGTCTGGTTTTACAGGTATTCTTGCAATTGACAATTGGAGGGATGCTTTAAATACCTATGCTTATAATAGAACTGATGCAAAGACTTTATGTGGAGATTTGGCAACTCTAGATCCATATAAGGTAAAAGAAGAATATGGAATTTCGGATATTGATGTAATTATTGGAGGACCACCTTGTCAAGGTTTTTCCGTTGCAGGGAAACGAATTATAGAAGACGAACGAAATAAACTTTATAAGGCATTTGTCGATTTTGTAAACTGCTTCCATCCTCATGCCTTTGTGATGGAAAATGTACCAAACATACTAAGTATAGGTGATGGAATAGTGAAAGATTCCATCATTAAGGATTTTGAACAACTTGGGTATAAAGTTAGTGTTCAAGTTGTCACAGCCTCGGATTATGGTGTTCCACAAAATAGACGAAGGGCTGTTTTTGTGGGTCTGGCAGACGGAAGAGACTTTGTGTTTCCAGAGCCATATATGCAAGATAAGGTAACCTCATTTGATGCATTATGCGATTTGACGGAAGAGTCTCTTCCTAATGGATCGCCATATCCAACTGAAGCGAAAAGTGATTTTCAACTTTATGCTCGCAAGTGCAGTTTGGGAGTTTACAACCATGAAATCACTATGCACAATGAAAAAACAAAAGAAATCATTGCACTGGTACCAGATGGTGGAAATTACAAAGATCTTCCGACTGATTTACAACAGACAAGAAAAGTACACATTGCATGGACGCGCTTATGTAGTACAAAACCAAGTATAACAATAGATACAGGACATCGTCATCACTTTCACTATAAATGGAATAGAATACCAACAGTGAGAGAAAGTGCAAGATTACAATCATTCCCTGATAATTTTATTTTCCAGTGCAGTAAAACAAGTCAATACAAACAAGTGGGCAATGCGGTACCGCCTCTTATGGCTAAAGCGATTGCCCAACAATTATCAAAAATGTTATGGCAAGAAGAGAAGTAACATATTATCAAGTTCCAGATAAATATTGGCATAGAATACATTTTGTGAGACCACGTTTTAAAAGTAATATAGAGAATGTATTGCTTTATATGGCTAATGAGTGTTGTAGAATTCCAAGATGTTCATGTGAAGAATATAGTAGTAGATATTTAAATGCCATTAAAATGTTTCCAGGAAATATTGACATGGCAGAAAAAACCTTACATAATTGGCGTACAGAAATACCTGCGTTATTTGGTTTTTATAAAGAGGACAAAGAAGCGAACATAACGGAAACTTCTAAGATGGCAGTCTTCCTCCATGAGAACCAAGACTTAACTCAATTTCTTAGGTTATTCCTTTTTTCTTTCCAATTCCCCGGAGGACATATGAAACCTCAGGATTTGAAAGATATTATTTATCATGAAATAAGATTTAAACCTGCTCGCACTATCATTCAGGTACTTATGTTTGGTAATAAATTGTTAGGAGAAACAGGCAGTACAAAAGAAATGTCGTTATCTGCTGAGGAGGCTACTTACTGTATCTTTAATGACATACGAGTTACAAGTGGCAAAGTTACTCCAGAGCAAATAGCCAAAAATATTATAGATAATAGAAATAAAAAAATAAAATATTATAATCCTAATGACCCAAAAACTTTATCACTGACGGGTGCGGCACGCTCAAAGGGGGATATGACTCGGTATGCAGGTGATATTCTTGATTATATGGAGATTGCAAATTTATTAGAGAAACATAATGGCTATTATTTTATGAAAGGTAATGAACAAGTTTCTCTTAATACATTTGCCAATGATGTAACATGGTTTAGTGGTTACGAATTATTTTATAAAAAGAATAGAATAGAAACGAAGGAATTGTCTAAAATTGAACCATTATGGTTTGAATATGTCAACAACTCTATGAAACCTAATTTGTTCAAGACTGACATTCGTTCTATCATTGCTCAGAGTGAAGTAATTGATGTCGTGTTTGATGACAGAATAAAGGATATTGTATCATCTGATGATAGAACAACCAAAGATATTGGAAATCTTGGTGAAGCAATTGTATGCGGTCATGAAAAGATGCGTTTAAAAATCAGTGGATATGATGAATTTATAAAATTAGTTCAAATAGTAGATAGTCCTACATATCATCCTGGATTTGATATTGATAGTTTTGAGGCAGATGGTACAGAAGACCATAGATATATAGAAGTTAAGACAACAATCAGCAAACAAAGAATACAGATGTATGGATTCCATATGTCACTAAATGAATGGAGAGTTGCTTCTACAATCAAAGAACACTATTGCGTATACCGTCTTATGTTGAGCGAGAAGGAGAAAATACTCTTCATCCTTCGTAATCCAGTTGCATTATACAAAAGCGACAAGATTGAAGCTGAACCGCGTGATGGTATGGAAATAACTTTCTCTACAGAACACTTTGAACCAACCCAATTGTTATCATGGAAAAGATAAAAGTCGCTTCACTATTCTGCGGATGTGGCGGTATGGATTTAGGTATCATTGGAGGATTTTCTTATTTAGGTAAGGAGTATAAAAAGAATCCATTTGAAATAGTCTATGCTGTTGATAATGATGAATATTGTACAAAAATATACAACGATAATTTTACCCACAAGTGTGTAGTAAATGATGTTCGTAATATAAAGATTGAGGAGATGCCTCAATTTGATATGCTTATCGGTGGTTTTCCTTGTCAGTCATTCTCTATTTCTGCACAAAATCCCCCAAGACTGGGGTATAAGGATGAAAGGGGTATGCTTTTCTTTGAGATGGTAAAAATTCTCAAAGAACGACAACCTAGATTCTTTATTGCAGAAAATGTAAAAGGTATATTATCGGCAAATAAAGGCAAGGCATTTCCGATGATAATGAAAGAGTTTAGAGATGCTGGTTATACCGTTGTTCACAAATTGTTAAATGCTTCGGAATATGGTGTGCCTCAAAAGAGAGAGAGAGTTATTATTATCGGCTTTCGTAACTTTGAAGATTTTCAGAAGTTTCATTATCCAATGAATGTAAAAAGTTCTGAGAGGAAAGTACTTGGAGATGTAATTGTGGAAGAAGCAAACCATGATGAAGCATTATTTTTTAGTGAAAAAGCTGTGGCAGGAATGATGGCTGTTCGTGAAAAAATGAACAAAGGACGTGTTATGTCTTTGACTGAACCATGCAACACCATAAGTGCGCATTTAGCAAAGGTAAGTCTTAATAGCACAGATCCAGTTTACATGGTAGGAGAGAGATACAGACGTTTTTCAACTAGAGAGGCTGCTCGTATTCAATCTTTCCCTGATTCTTTCTGTTTTGATTCAGTATCGCAAATTCGTCAATATAAGGCAATAGGTAATGCTGTACCTCCAGTATTAATGTGGCATGTTACACGTTCATTGCAAAAAACTTTAGAAGTACCTCAAGTGAATTTTGCTGAAATAAAAGAACAATATCCAACATGCATTGTCGAGAATGAACAAGATGTCAATATTCATTTGGACATAGATAAATCAAAGAACGTACTTGTCAGTTTAGTAAAAACTGATAATATTGACCAATATCTTGACAGATCTGCTAAAGTATATTACACAGGCAAGAAGTTCCCTTCAACAGTAGCTTTAAATAAATTGTATTATTTCATGCCTTATATGAAAAATAAGGGAATACGGGACTTGTATTTTATCAAGATTGCAAGGGTCGGAACTCGCAAGGAGGGACAATTAGAAGAAGATAAGAATGATTTTCGACTCGTGTTTGAGATTGAGTATGTCGGTCAGTTATTCGAAGACTACAAGAAAGTTAAACTTGAGATTTGGAGAACGTTTACAGATACGGTACTTGATAAACTTCTATGTTAATACAAGGATACCCTCAATAAGTATTGGGGCAATGAACGAATGGCATTCATGCTGGTCAAGTTGAATAACTTGCAGAATGTTGTTGACAGAGTGTAAAAGGTATTTAGTCTTTTACTTGTAAGAAATAATTAGATTGTACTATGACAAAAGAAGATTTGATACAGAAATTGATTTTAAAGAAACAAACTTATGGCAAATCGTAAAGAAATAAGAAATAGCACAGCAGAGTTCCTAATCTTTCAAATTGAAGGGAAGGAACAAGGTGTTGAGGTGTTCTACAAAGATAAAACAGTGTGGTGTACACAGAAGGCAATGGGAATGCTTTTCGATGTGAACATACCTGCAATAAGCAAGCACCTTAAAAACATTTATGAGCAAGGGGAACTCACAGAAGAGCGAACTGTTTCCAAAATGGAAATAGTTCGAATGGAAGGTAATAGGCAGGTTAAACGAGAAACTGTGTTCTACAACCTTGATGCTGTAATTAGTGTAGGTTATCGTGTGAATAGCATCCGTGCAACTCAGTTCCGTCAATGGGCAACAAGCGTATTGCGAGAGTTTGCTATACGTGGATATGTTTTGGATAAGAAAAGAATGGAGAACGGTTCGTTCCTTGGCGAAGATTATTTTGAGCATCTGTTAGCAGAAATACGGGAGATTCGACTATCGGAACGTCGATTCTACCAAAAACTGACAGATATCTATGCCACTGCCGTTGACTACAATCGGGATGCACCGACCACACGATTATTCTTCAAGATGATGCAAAACAAGATGCATTATGCTGTTCACGGACGTACAGCCGCAGAACTGATTGTAGAACGAGCTGATGCAGAGCAGGAACACATGGGACTAACTTCTTGGGAAAATGCCCCAGATGGTAAAATCGTAAAGACTGACGTGGTGGTTGCCAAAAACTATCTTAAAGAGGTTGAACTGGCAGATATGGGACAGTTGGTGAATGGTGTGCTTGAATTGGCTGAAAGAATGGCAAAACGTCATATCCCAATGACAATGGAGGATTGGGCAAAACAGATAGACACCATTTTGGCTGCTGGTGGTAACGAAGTTCTACAAACGACAGGACAAGTGTCTGCCGAACAAGCAAAAGAACATGCTGAAACGGAGTTTGAAAAGTATCGTATCATACAAGACCGCCTATTCCAAAGTGATTTCGATAGGTTTATGGATGCTCTTCCTTTTGAGGAAGGTCCTAAAGAATAAAATACAAGACTATTTGCCCGATGTTATCCAATAAATTTATCAACATTCGGACAAATGGTCTAACAAAGTGGATGAGTCCTAATAAGACACGTCACATTTTACTATTTTGCCCACGGTTATTTAATTTTTTTTGCCCATACAAAAATAACCCAAAAGGGCTGAAACCTTTTATGGAATCAGTCCTAATTTTTTCTTTTTTTTACTTTTAGTGGACAGTAATAAAAAAAACGAACAACCCCAAAACGATATTTTTTTCATCTGAAATAGAGACTGAATTTATATCTTTGCACTCGTTTTGGAGGCAGTTCATGTGGAAGACGAATTTGTGTTGTGGTAATTGTGGGGTGTGTCGCAAAATGTTTTTTTTAGAATTATTATAGAAAAGAGTATGAAAGAAAAAAGAGTAGGTCTTTTTGAACTATTTTTAATCTTTTTCCAGATTGGAGCCTTCACATTGGGGGGTGGTTATGCCATGCTCTCTATGGTTGAGATGAAGATTGTTACAAAAAAAGGGTATTTAGGAAAAGAGGAGTTTTGGGATCTGATTGCGGTTGCGCAGACTTTGCCGGGAGTGTTCGCGATAAATACGGCATTGTATGTAGGTCATAAGTTGAGAGGGAAGAGCGGAGCGTTCTTCTCGATGTTGGGGGCGGCTCTTCCTTCCTTCATCGCCATATTGCTAATTGCGATGTTTTTCATGGAGGTGAGGGAGAATGAGTATGTGGAGCGTCTCTTCCGTGGCATACGTCCGTGCGTGGTCGCTTTGATTCTCTCTCCGGCGGTGAATTTAATTTTTAAAGAGGGTGTCTCGTGGAAGAATATCGCCTTGCCGTTGGTGGCTGCGTTTTTGATATTCTATTTTAAAGTGAATCCTATTTGGGTGATTTCGGCGGTGATTCTCTTCTCGTTGTTGTATTGTTATGTGTCGACTTGTCGTCAAATGAAAAAGAAGTAGTCGTATGGTTTTTCTGGAATTGGTGTATGTTTTTTTTAAAATCGGACTCTTGGGGTTCGGTGGTGGTTATGCGATGATTTCCCTTATACAATTTGAGGTGGTGGACCATTTTGGATGGATGAGTGTCACGGAGTTTTCCGATATGATTGCGATTTCCCAAATGACTCCCGGTCCGGTCTCCATCAACACTGCGACCTATGTGGGTTATGTGGTGGCAGGAATACCGGGGGCGGCAGTTGCGACATTCTCGCTTTGTTTGCCATCCGTCTTGCTGATGATTTTGGTGGTGAAGTTCTTTTTTAACAACAAGGACAATAAGTATGTGCAGGCGGTGATGTCGGGCTTGCGTCCGATATTGGGCGGACTGATCTTGGCTGCCGCATTGTTGCTGATGAACAGAGAGAATTTCTGCGATTTCAGTTGGGACTTCTCAGAAGGCAACAACCTTTCGGTTTTGATATTCATCGTCTCCTTTGTGGCGTTGCACTTCTTCAAAGTGAATCCGATGTGGATCATTGTGGTTGCTGGGGGGGTCGGCTTCTTCTTTTTGTAGTGGTTAGGGCATAAGTAGAGAACTGTCCCCATAACTGAGGAAGCGGAACTCGTTGCGCATGGCGTAGTCGTAGATCTCCTTCCATTTTTCTCCCACAAATGCGGAGATTAGCAACAATAGCGTGCTTTGTGGCTGATGGAAATTGGTGATGATCGCTTTTACGATGTGAAATTGGTAGCCGGGGACGATGATGATTTGGGTGTCTGCGCATAACACTTCCAGCTGATTCCTCTCCATGTAGCTCAAAATGGCATCGAGAGACTCTTCTGTGGAGACTTGTTCCGTCATTTCGTAGGACATCCATTGGGTTACTTTCAGTTCGTTTTCGGAAATGTCGGGGCGTTCGAGAATGATTCGACCGATGTAATATAGACTCTCCAACGTGCGGACGGAGGTGGTGCCGACGGCGATGACTTTCCCTTTTTCTCTTAGTCTTTCGATGACCTCCTTTTTGACGGAGATCCATTCCGAGTGCATGGTATGCCCTCCGATGGTGTCCGATTTTACAGGTTGGAAAGTTCCTGCTCCCACATGAAGTGTCACCTCTTCTGTCGAAATGTTTTTATTTCTCAGTTGAGCAAAGACCTCCTCCGTGAAATGGAGTCCTGCGGTAGGGGCAGCTACAGAGCCTTTGATTTTGGAGTATACCGTCTGGTAGGTGATTTTATCCTTTTCGATGGTCTCCCGATTTAGGTATGGAGGAATGGGAAGCACCCCTAAAGCGTCCAATATGGAAGCGAAAGTCACATTGGGATTCTCCCAAAAGAAGCGCACGTGGTAAGAATTTCCCACCACTTCAAGCTTTTCCGCCTTGACAGAAAGTTCTTTGCCATCTACATTGATCTTTTTTTCTAAGAAAGTTCCGTTTTTCCATTTGCTGGCGTTTCCGACCATACATTTCCATGTACATTCTTGGGTCGTTTGGAAAGTTAGTTGGTAGTCGTGAGGCGAAACAGGTTCGAGGCAAAAGACTTCAATGCGTGCCCCCGTCTCTTTGTGGAAAATCAGTCGCGCCTGAATCACGCGCGTATTGTTGCAGACAAGCAGTTCATCTTCCGCCAGATGGTCGTGCAAATTCTTAAAAACGGTTTGTCCGATTGTCCCATTTTTAAAAAGGAGCAATTTTGATTCGTCCCTTTTCTCTAAAGGGAATTTTGCGATTCGCTCATCCGGAAGTTCGTATGAAAAATCTTTTGTGGAGATCTCTTGAGGATTAAAATTTCTTCTCGTTTGCATTTTTTATACTGATTCATTTTTTATTATCTGCAAAAATAATGAACTTTGCGCTATTCATAGAAGTAATTTGAAGAATGTTATGGTAAAAGTTGGAGATAGAGTTAGATTTTTGAATGCGACAGGCGGTGGGGTCGTGTCGAAGATAGTCAGCCGTGAGTTGGTGATGGTCACCGACGATGATGGTTTTGATGTGCCTACGTTGGCGAGAGAGTGTGTGGTGGTGGAGAGCGATTCTAAAGTGCACACCCAAGAGAAAAAGAGAGAAAAACCGGTGGAGACCCTCTCCGAATTTGTTGAAAAGGAGAAGGAGGAAGATGATTATGTGCCGCAGGAGGAGACTCCGGAGGGTGAAATCTTGAATGTGTTTTTGGCTTTCTTGCCTCAAAATGCGAAAGTTCTGTCGACGACGGACTTCGATGCCTATCTGGTGAATGACAGCAACTATTACCTATGTTACAATATTGCGACCCATTCAGGGACGAAATTCATAAGCAGGAAGATAGGGTTCATTCAACCGAACACCAAAATCATCTTGCAAGAGATTAAAAGAGAGGAGTTGAATGATTGGGAGGTGGTAAGAGTTCAGTTGATGGCGTTGAAAGAGAATAAGCCCTACCATTTGAAGCCGGTTTATGATGTCCAGCTGAAAGTGAATGCCGTGAAGTTCTTCAAACTCCACTGTTTTGTGGAGAATGACTATTTTGATGAAAACGCCTTGGTTTATCCGCTCGTTAAGAATGATAATCCGATAGGGTCGGTGATGGAAGAGGAGGATCTGGAAAAAATCGTGCGTCAGAAGGAGACGGTCTTCCCAGCCAAAATCTCCAAGAAAAGTAATTCTCAATCAGACATTATCGTAAAAGATTTACACATCCACCAGTTGTTGGACAACATCAATGGCATGTCCTCAGGCGACCTGTTGCAATATCAGGTTGACACCTTCCATCAAGTCATGAATGAGAACTTGAAGAAAAAAGGTCAGAAGATTGTTTTCATCCATGGTAAAGGCAACGGGGTGTTGAGGAAGGAACTGTTGAAACAGTTGAAACTGAAGTATGTCACCTGCTATGTGCAGGATGCCTCCTTCCAAGAGTATGGGTATGGTGCGACCATGGTGACGATAAAGTGAGCGTGCTGGGTTTTGGTTGTGCTGGATATTATTAAGAGTTGACATGGCAGATAATTATTTAGAGAAGAAAAAAGAGGATTTTGAGCAAAAGAAGGTTGCTTGGGAGAAGAAGAAGCGGTTGGAGCGGTTGAAACGTTTGTGTAGTGACCGGCCTCGTACTGCGACCAATGATTTGGAGGAGATTTATAAAGAAGCCAATGATCTACGGGGGCAACTGCAAGCCAATGATCTGGTTAAGGAGGCGGACACTCTGCGGGATGCCTTCTGTGGAAGTACCTTCGGGGAGATTGTCTGCAATATAGGTGTGGCGATAGAAGAGTTAAAAAAGAAGGATTTGTCGGATGAGTTAGCCCAGAAGTGCGAACAAATATCTTCCCTCGTTAAAAAATTCTGTTCCCAATGACAACCCATAATTATGGCATTTGCCAATATGGGTTTCGGGGTGTTTCAGAATGGACGTTCCCAAAAAAAAATGAAACTTCTTTGGTTTAGTAGAAGTTTTAGACTATCTTTGCAAAAGAGATAGCATACTTCTTGTACGATGAGGTTTTGATAGAGTTCTGGTCTTAAGGCTGGGATTCTATTTATTTTATGAATTTTCAGATTGGTGGATGTAGGATGAAAAGAAGAGGCTATCCAAGTTAATTTAGAATAAATTAAAAAAAAATAAAAAGTAATTATGGCAGCAGTTTCTTACGTAACCGAAGAAGGTTACAATAAAATGTTGGAAGAGTTGAAGCATTTGGAGACGGTAGAAAGACCGAATATTTCAAAGCAGATTGCGGAGGCTCGTGACAAAGGCGACCTGTCTGAGAATGCCGAGTATGATGCAGCAAAAGAAGCGCAAGGACTGTTGGAGGGAAAGATTTCCCTTTTGAAAGAGAAGATCCTTTACGCAAAAATCATAGACTCGTCGCGTCTCAATACAGATGTGGTTCAGATTCTCAACAAGGTGAAGATCCGTAACACCAAAAACGGAGCGGAGATGACCTATACCTTGGTTTCTGAACATGAGGCAAATCTTAAAGAGGGTAAATTGTCCGTCGGAACACCCATCGCCAAGGCTCTCATGGGGCATAAGAAAGGCGACGTGGTTGAGGTATCCGTGCCAGCAGGTAAAATCCCTTTTGAAATAGTAGAAATTTCAATCTAATTCAAATGGCTACAATATTCACAAAGATTGTAAATGGGGAAATCCCGTGTTACAAAATAGCAGAAGATGAGAGATTCTTTGCTTTTTTGGATATAAATCCTGTGCAAAAGGGACATACCTTGGTCATCCCCAAAGTGGAGGAGGATTATATTTTCCGATTGGATGATGAGACAGTTGGCGACTTGATGGTTTTTGCAAAAAAAGTAGCTTTGGCGATTGAGGAGGTTGTGCCTTGTAAAAGGATTTCTGTTGCGGTCATGGGGCTGGAAGTGCCGCATACCCACATCCATTTGATTCCGATTCAAAATGAGGGAGACCTCAATTTTGCGAACAAAAAGAGTTTTTCACAAGAGGAGATGATTAGTATTGCGGAGCAAATCAGTGCAAAAGTGCGTTTATAGAAAATTATAGTCAGGAGGAGTGTGCGCATTCCTCCTTCTTGTTGCTTATGGAAGAGACATTAGAGGATTCAATTATCTGCTATTCCCCGGTTGTGGGCATCATGGACTCCAGTCTTCTCGAGAAAAAAGAAGAGTGTGAGGTTGCGGTCGTGCAGATTCCCTCCATTGAGGGGACACCGTTGGCGGAAACACTACAGCAGCAGGTGTGGTTTACGCCTCTTATGTTTCTTTTCTTTGCTTTTTATACGATGTCTGTGATGCGCTATGCCTCTGTTTTTCTCCGGGACTTGAAAACCTTCTTCAATCCCACTCCCGGACGATTGCATTCCGCTACAGTCCCTGAGGTGTCGCATGTGCGGAGACTTCCGCTTTACCTTTCGGTTTTTCCTCTTGCATTGTTCGCCTATTGGGTAAGAGATCTTTGGGGCATCACTTCAAATTTGTCGATAGGGATGCTTTTGCTCTATTTGGTCGCCGTGGTGAGTGCCTACATATTGTTCAAAATCGGAACTATTCGGTTATTGACATACATTTTTTTCGATGATGATGTTTATGTGAAATTAAAACTGTCGTATGATACAGTTTTGATAGTTCTTTCTGCCGTATTGTTTGTGGTGGACATCTTTATCACCTATTCTTCTTATGCTGAAATTTCGATTTATGTCGGCTTTTTAGTCTGTGTTTTTGCCGTTTTGCTCTATTTGTTGAAGTTATTTATCGTTTTTTTTCACGGCTTGCCCTCATTATTCTATTTGATTTTGTATCTTTGCACACTTGAAATTTTGCCATCAGCGGCCTTTTGTTTAGGACTAGTGGGCATTGTGTAATTTTTTAAAAAAAAAGATTTCATAATGGTGAAGATTAAACGTATTTTGGTGTCACAGCCAAGACCAACGACGGAGAAGTCTCCGTATTTTGACTTAGAAACGAAGTACGGTGTGAAGATTGACTTTAAGCCATTTATCAAAGTTGAACCAGTGTTGGCTAAAGAATTTCGTCAGCAAAAGGTTTCTATTTTGGATCACACGGCAATTGTGTTCACCGCAAGGACTGCTATTGATCATTTTTTTAGATTATGCGAGGAGATGCGCATCAAGATTCCTGAGACAATGAAGTATTTTTGCGTCTCACAGTCGGTTGCCAATTATCTTCAAACTTACATCCAATACAGGAAGAGGAAGGTGTTTTTTAGTGCGACAGGAAAAATTGAGGACTTGATGGTCAGTGTGCATAAGCACCTCGATGAGAAGTTTTTGGTTGCAGTGGCGGATGTGCATAGTGTTAATTCGTGTGCGGCGGCAGAGGGCAAAGAGGATATTCTCGCTTTGATGGAGAAGGCGAATGCGACCTATACGAAGGCGGTGATGTATAAGACGGTTAGTACCGATTTTACGGAGGAGCCAGACTTCAATTATGACATGTTCGTGTTCTTCAGTCCGTCAGGAATCGGTTCGTTGTTTAAAAACTTCCCTGATTTCAAACAGGGGGAGATGGCGATCGGTTGTCTGGGGGCAACGACAGCCAAAGTTGCCAAAGAGGCAGGTCTTGAGGTGAATGTTCAGGCTCCTACGCCAGAAACTCCCTCTATGCCAGCAGCGTTGGATCTCTTCTTAAAGGAGAACCACAAAAAGAAATAAGAGTTTTTTGAAAAATTTATGACTATGTCAGGGAATTTCCGTGGGTGGCTTTTTCTGACATAGTTTTTTTTGGAGAAGCTTTTGCGTTATGAGCGATTTGAAGAAAAGAAACCAGTTCCCCAAAAGGGAGCATTTGTATGGAGACTCTGCTATCGAACATTTGTACGAGAAGGGTGACTCCTTCTTTCTTTTTCCTTATCGTGTGACATTGTCTAAAGCGTTAGATGATGAAACAGAGCCGTTGCGCATTTTGGTGAGTGTCTCAAAAAAGAGGTTCAAGCATGCGGTAGACCGTAACTGCATGAAGAGAAGGATGCGTGAGGCATATCGGCTGAATAAACATTCATTGTATGAATATTTAAACAAGAAGGAGGAAAAACTGTATGTTGGCATTCAGTTTGTCGGTACAAAGTTGGAAGACTCCTCTTTTTTGCGGAAAAAAATGTTGAAAATGCTTTCTCTCTTACTTGTAGGATTGAAAAATGGAAGGTATAAAATATGATGGAGGAAAAACATATAGAGGAGACTGCTTCTAAAAAAGAAGAGGAGGAGGGTTTGTTGAAGAGAGTTACTTCGTTTGTCTCTCAGTGTTTCGTGTGGATTTTGTTATTGCCCATCCGTTTTTATAGAGCATTCATATCTCCTTTGTTGCCACCATCTTGCAGGTACACCCCCACTTGTTCGGAGTATGCGATGATTGCCTTGAAGAGACATGGCGTTTTTAAGGGATTATGGTTGTCAATTAAACGTATTATGAGATGTCATCCGTGGGGAGGAAGTGGTTATGACCCAGTCCCTTGAAAAAAGAATGAATATTCATTCAATATTTATTCTAAAATTTGGCTGATATTTGAAAATTTATTCATATTTTTGCCTTGTGTAATGAAAATATATTCTGCAAGGGAGGATTTGGGGCGAGAAAGCCCAAGAGAGGTTGAAGTATGCGGGATGTATGAGGTAAAAATTGAATGATTGTGGAAAATAACGGTGTAAAAAGCAAAGCTGAGAAATTCTCGATCATTGAGGATATAATAACTTCTTGTGAGGTCGGCAATCAAGATGAATTGTTGAGGCTGATGGCTGCGAGAGGAGTTGTTGTTGCACAGGCTTCCCTTTCGAGGTATCTGAAGCAGATGAAGGTGTTGCGGATGATAAATGAGCGGGGGAACTATGTGTATCAGATGCCCAACAGAGGCGGAGGGACAGAAGATTCGTATGTTTCCGGAGAGATGTTCTCTGGAGGTTTGGGTACGACGGTGGAATTTTCTGGCAATATTGTTGTGATTCACACGCGTCCGGGGTATGCGAGCAGTTTGGCTTCGGAGATTGATGGTCGTGCGAGGAGTGTGATTATCGGAACGGTCGCAGGTGATGATACGATATTTGCGGTGAAAAAAGAAGAGTTGGATCAACGGGATGTAGAGGAGGTTTTATCTCGAATTATCCCGTCGATAAAAAAAATATAATTTCAAAATTTAATTCATCTGTATCTTTATAAAAAGAGTTATGGATCAGGAAATTGAGATTTTTGTTGCCGATGAGCGACATATCCCTTATGTGGACACTATCTTAGAGACGATTGCGGCTGCTGCCAAGGTTCGTGGAACTGGTATTGCAAAGCGTGATCCTGAGTATGTGAAACAAAAAATTCGTGAAGGGAAAGCGGTGATTGCCCTTTGTGGTGATGATTTCGCAGGTTTTAGTTATATAGAGACTTGGGAATCAAGGAAGTATGTGACGACCTCTGGTCTGATAGTTCCAGAGAAATATCGTGGTCATGGATTGGCAAGGCGCATCAAGCATGTGACCTTCACGTTGGCTCGTACTCGTTGGCCGGAGGCTAAGATATTCAGTTTGACTTCTGGTGCGGCAGTGATGAAGTTGAATACCCGCTTGGGGTATCTGCCTGTCACATTCGCAGACCTGACCGAAGACGAGTCTTTCTGGAAAGGGTGCAAGGGTTGCGTCAATTATGATGTTTTGGAGAGAACCGACCGCCGTTATTGCATCTGCACAGGTATGTTGTTCAATCCGCATGATCCATTGTGCTTGGAAATGGCAGAAAGGGAGATGTCGAAGGATACAAAGGTTAAAGAGATTGTTGATAAGGCAATTAAAGAACGCGATTTGGAGTAAACTAAGTGTATAATTTATAATTAGGATATGGCAAAAAAAGTGGTTGTTGCATTCAGTGGAGGTTTGGACACTTCATTTACTGTGATGTATTTAGCAAAAGAAAAGGGGTATGAGGTATATGCTGCGTGTGCTAACACAGGTGGTTTCAGTGATGAGCAGTTGAAGCAAAACGAAGAGAATGCTTATAAGCTCGGAGCTGTGAAATATGTCACTCTCGATGTCACAAAGGAGTACTACGAGAAGAGCTTGAAGTACATGGTTTACGGAAATGTGCTTCGTAACGGAACTTATCCTATTTCTGTCTCTTCTGAGCGTATATTCCAAGGTATGGCTATCGCACGTTATGCGAAGGAGATTGGCGCAGATGCTATCGCCCATGGTTCTACCGGAGCAGGAAATGACCAAGTGCGTTTTGATATGACCTTCTTGGTGATGGCACCGGGTGTGGAGATTATTACGCTTACTCGTGATATGACGCTTACTCGCCAATATGAGATCGACTACTTGAACGAGCATGGATTTTCTGCAGATTGGACAAAATTGAAATACTCATATAATGTAGGTATCTGGGGTACTTCTATTTGTGGTGGTGAGATTTTGGATTCAAGAGAGGGATTGCCAGAGTCTGCTTACTTGAAGCAAGTGACGAAGACGGGAAGTGAGATATTGAAAATCGGTTTCAAAAACGGAGAGGTCTGCTCAGTGAATGGTAAAGAATACGCAGATAAGATAGAGTGCATCCAAGCCATCGAAGAGATTGGTGCGGCTTACGGAATCGGTCGTGATATGCATGTCGGTGATACAATCATCGGAATCAAGGGTCGTGTCGGTTTTGAGGCAGCTGCCCCAATGTTGATTATCGGAGCGCACCGCTTTTTGGAGAAATATACGTTGTCAAAATGGCAACAATATTGGAAAGACCAAGTGGCAAACTGGTATGGAATGTTCCTTCATGAATCTCAGTATTTGGAGCCTGTGATGCGCGACATCGAAGCAATGTTGGAATCTTCTCAGCGGAATGTGAACGGAGAGGTGTCGTTAGAACTTCGTCCTCTTTCATTCTCAACTGTGGGTGTTGATTCTGCAGATGATTTGGTAAAGAGCAAGTTTGGTGAGTATGGCGAAATGAACAAAGGGTGGACTTCTGAGGATGCTAAAGGATTCATCAAGGTTACATCTACGCCGCTTCGTGTTTACTATGCTAATCATAAAGAAGAGGGAGAGAATATCTAAAAAATATTTTGTACTTTTGGGGGCGTGCGTGACTGTACGCCCTTATTTGTTTTATTTAAGGTGAGTTCTATAAATTCACCGTTTTTAAATTAAAAAAGTATTAATCGTGGGTTGGCATAGAACCCTCCTTAATTGAAATGAGTTATGCAATATTTTATCATTGTAGCGGTTTCTGAAAATGGTGTCATTGGAAAGGACAACCAACTGATATGGCGTTTGTCTGCCGATTTGAAGAGGTTTAAGGCGTTGACGACTGGTCATACTGTCGTGATGGGACGTAAGACGTTCGAGTCTATCGGAAGGGCTTTGCCGAATCGACGCAATATAGTCCTTTCCTCTTCTATGGAGAATGGGGCTGTCGAAGGAGTGGAGGTGTTCTCTTCTGTTGAGGCGTTGGAAAGAACCTTGTCTGCCGATGAAGAAGTTTTTATCATAGGAGGGGGTGAGATTTACAAGCAGTTTTTGCCGTATGCTTCAAAGTTGTATCTGACGAAAGTGCATGTTTCGATAGAGGGGGATGTCTATTTCCCAGCGATAAATGAATCTGAATGGAAGTCGGTTTTTGAGGAGTCGCACACTGCCGATGAGAAGAATGAGTACGACTATACATTTGTAGATTTTGAACGAATTTAGTTTGGTTGCGATTGTTTCTGTGTAGCAAAAAGAAAACCGCAGGTTTCGAGCCTGCGGTTTCTCGTTTTATTTACCTTCCATGATTGTCATCTGTTGTCTTACAGACTCAGAGTGGATCGCTTCAAAGACGATCTTCATGAAATCGTTGCCCATGCCGAGTTCCACACCCTCTTGCGCCCTTTTGTTGATGATTTCATCGTAACGGTTGGTTTGTAGAATTGGCATTTCGTGTTCTTTTTTGTAAGTTCCGATTTCACGGGAGATTCTCATTCTCTTCGCCAATGTCTCGATGAGGGTCATATCAATCTCGTCGATCTGTTTTCTCAGTTCTGTGAGGTTCTCAGTCGTTTGGCTTGTCTCACGGATGACGAGGTTGTTGATGATCAGACTGAGTACGTCAGGTGTCACTTGTTGGGAAGCGTCGCTCCATGCGTGTTCTGGGTCGTTATGAGACTCTACGATGAGACCGTCGAACTGGAGGTCCATCGCCTGTTGGCAAAGCGTTGCGATGAGGTCTCTTCTTCCAGCGATATGACTTGGGTCGCAGATGATAGGAAGTTCAGGATGTCTGCGGTGTAATTCGATAGGAATGTGCCATTGAGGAAGATTTCTGTACAATTTCTTGTCGTAGGTGCTGAATCCTCGGTGGATTGCGCCCAAACGTGTGATACCGGCGTTGTTGAGGCGTTCCAGTGCGCCGATCCAAAGTTCCAAATCTGGATTAACCGGATTTTTCACCAATACGGGAATGTTAGTACCCTTCAAAGTGTCTGCGATTTCTTGTACAGCAAAAGGGTCGGCGGTAGTCCTTGCCCCTACCCACAACAAGTCCACATCATGTTTCAGAGCCTCTTCCACATGTTTTGCGGTTGCCACTTCAGTCGCTGTCAGCATTCCGGTCTCTTTTTTCACTTTTTGCAACCATGGAAGTGCGGTGACTCCATTTCCTTCAAATCCTCCCGGTTTTGTACGAGGTTTCCAAACGCCTGCGCGGAACACTTTCACTCCGTTGCTGGCTAATTGTTTGGCGGTTTCCAATACTTGGTCTTCTGTCTCTGCACTGCAAGGACCTGCGATTAGCAAAGGTCTCTTTTCTTCTACACCTTGTAGGTTTAAACTATTCAAGTTCATACGTATTATTTTTTATTGTTTTTTTTATTATTGTTTCGTTAGTTGATTCTCTTACATGGTTTGGTTGCCCTCTTCGTATTCTCCTAAAATTTGCAGCTCTTTTGTCAATGGCATGATGGCATTTATTGCCTGAGCGTAACGCACGTATTGAGAGAAAGAGAGGCTGATGAAGAATTGGTATTCCCACTCCCTTCCGATGAGTGGCATGGATTGGATTTTGGAGAGGTTTAGGTTGTAGTATGATAAAATCGAGAGGACTTTGGCGAGACTTCCCTCTTCGTGAGGAAGGGTGAAGATGATGGAAGCCTTGTTTCTTGTTTTCCCTTTGTTGATTTCTTCAACCACCCATGGGTCTCCGATGATGAGGAATCGTGTGAAATTTCGCTTGTTGGTTTCGATTCCTTTTTCTAATATCTCCAAGCCGTAGATTTCTGCCGCCATTTCTCCGCAGATTGCGGCAACGCCCGGTTGCCCCTCTTGTGCAACCCTTTTGGCACTTGATGCGGTATCATCGCTCTCTATCGCTTTGATATGTTTGTTTTTTTGAAGGAAATCCCCGCATTGCATAAGGGCGATTGGGTGGGAGTGGACTTCCCTGATCTCTTCTATTTTTTGTCCGGGGAGTGCTACAAGGTTATGTTTGATTCTTAGTTTTTGCTCTCCAGCGATTTTCAAACCGCTTTGTTTGAGCAAGTTGTGGTTTCCTAAAAGGCTACCTGCAATGGTGTTCTCTATCGCAATCGCACCTAAGACAGATGAGTCGTTCTTTATCGTTTCAAATACATCTTTGAACGTTTCACAGTCGATTACTTCGATCTCTTCTCCTTTGAAATACTCACGGACTGCGATGTCGTGGAAACTTCCTGAAATACCTTGAATTGCAATTTTTTTCATGAGAAAAATTATTATTTTTGTTTTTTTGAGCGATAAAAAAAATCCCGCATTTGGGCGGGATTCAGTTCGTATAGAAAAACGCTTATTTTCCCGCCTTATGAAATCATAAAGAAGTAAAAATAGAAGAAGCTAAAAAAACTTGCATTCTGCGTTGTGGATATGAACTCTTTTTTTATCATTTGTTATTTTATTTATTACAAAAGAAAAGGTCTCGCAATTTGCGAGACCCATATTTGAAAAATCACATTCGATTTAAAAAACAAGAATCTCGCCTTTACCTACAGAAGTAAAAGTAAAAGAAAAAATATGTAAAAAAGTTTTTCTTCATTTTCTTGACTCTTGAATTACGGTGCAAATTTAGTGAAAAAAATTAAAGCGAAAAGAAAAATGCAATTTTTTTTTTTCTAAAAAAAATTAATAAGCCTTTTCCTCTCCTTTTATCATGTTCACTACTGTTTTAAAGATGATTCGGATGTCCAACCAGAATGTCCAGTTTTCTATGTACCAAACATCTTGTTTGATTCTTCCCTCCATTTCAGACAGCTCTTTTGTTTCCCCTCTGTATCCTGTAACTTGCGCCCAGCCGGTGATTCCGGGTTTCGCATAGTGTCTCACCATATATTTGTCGATGAGCTTGGAATACATCTCCGTATGTTTCAGCATGTGAGGGCGAGGGCCTACGATTGACATATCCCCAATTAATACATTTAGGAATTGAGGCATTTCGTCGAGGTTGGTTTTTCTCATGAATGCCCCGATTTTTGTGATTCTGCTGTCTCCTTTGGTCGCTTGCACTTTATCGGCATCCTTATTTACCTTCATGGTTCTGAATTTGAGGCAATTGAATTCTCTGCCGTTTTCCCCAGTCCTTTTTTGTTTGAAGAAAATAGGTCCTTTAGAGGTGCATTTGATGATTGTTCCTAATACAATGAATAGGAACGGGAATATTGTAAGGGTGAATATCAGTGAGACAAAAAGGTCGAAGCTGCGTTTCAACAGTCTATTGTACCCTTTTTGGAGCGGTTCTTCTCTTAGAGAGACAACCGGAATGGATTGTTCCAAAAATCCCAAGTTGACGGAGCGGTTGACGAATCGCATGAAATCTGGGACGATGAGAAATCTGATCAGGTTGTTTTCTGCGAATTTCATGATTGGCACCGCCTTACGGTCGTCACCAGCCGGCAGTGCGCATATAATCTCATCCACATGATTCTTGATGGAAAACTGCTCGACATCAGAAAGAGTTCCTTTGACCAATGAAGGTTCCACCCTGTAATCCCCAGGAGTACGATCATCGAAAAAACCGAGAAACCTATATCCATTCATCTCGTTGACAAGGTTGGTGGAGTAGACCTTGTTTGCAACCCTTCCTGCTCCTAAGACTATCACATTGCGGCTGTTGCCTCCTTTTTTTCGATAGGCGGAGAGGGCGGCTCTGAAAGTTAGTCGCCAAATTGCGGTGATTACAAAAATAGAGGTGAAGAATAGTATCCAGTATTTTGTTGGAAAGACGGTGTTTTCCGTGACGAAACATGCTGCGAGGAAAAGAGCGGCGAATAACGTGACCGTGTTGGCGACAAGCTCCAAGATTTTTTCAGCGGAGACTATTCGCTGATCTAAGATCACTCCGCAGTAAAATTGGCTAATCATGTAAGCCATGTTCAACATGACGAATGTTGTTTTGAAACCTTCTGCGTGTACAAAATCAAATGGGTTTGCAGTTCCGATATTGCAAAGGTAGTTCATCAGGAAGAATATGAGGTTGCCCCAAAATAAATCTCCTAATGCCACCAATAATTTGATGTTTTGTGTATTATATCTCTGTTTTTCCGTCCTCATAAAGCCAGAGTTTTCGTCGATTTTAATGTTTTTTACCTATTATATGCGAATTTTCACACCAATTTTTCACATGTTTTCACACTTCAATTTAGTTTTATTTAATCCTGTCTGAATTTATCTAATTAAAAATCAGCATGTTCCGTATGTGATAATATTAAATTGGTATGTTTTACAAATTTACGTTGAAC
Organism: uncultured Bacteroidales bacterium; assembly: GCA_937916355.1. GTDB lineage: Bacteria > Bacteroidota > Bacteroidia > Bacteroidales > Paludibacteraceae > UBA1181. The sequence goes on along the minus strand of CALFTM010000062.1, from coordinate 38,178 downwards.
TTTGTTATTCTCAAAAGTAATACTAAGTTTTTTTTTTATAACTTTGCGAAGTTTATATTTTTGATTTAAAATTTTATGGGCATAAGTAGCTTTTTAGCCAAATTGTTTGGTAGTAAGGCGCAAAGAGATATGCGTGAAATCCAGCCGTACGTTGAGAAGGTACGCGGGTTTGCTTCGGAAATGGAGCAATTGAGTAATGATGAGTTGCGTGCGAGATCTGCGGGAATCCGTGAGAAGGTACGTAATTATGTTGCGACTGAGGTGGCTCGCATCGCAGAGTTGCGGGCTATGATTGATGGTCAGGACATTGAGGAGCGTGAGCGTACGTTTGATGAGATTGACCGTTTGGATAAGGTCGTAATTGAGAAGTACGAAGAGGTTCTTGAAGAGGTTCTTCCTGAGGTGTTTGCCATCGTGCGTGATACCGCTCGTCGTTTCTCCTCAAGTGAGACGGTTGAGGTGACGGCAACTGAGATGGACCGCGATTTGGCGGCTTCTCATGATTTTGTCGAAATTGATGGAGATAAGGCGATTTATCATAACCATTGGATCGCGGGAGGAAATGACTTGACATGGAACATGGTGCATTATGATGTGCAGGTGTTCGGTGGTGTCGTGCTTCATAAAGGAAAAATTGCGGAGATGGCGACGGGTGAGGGTAAGACCCTTGTTGCGACATTGCCAGTATTTTTGAACGCTTTGACCGGAAATGGAGTGCATGTCATTACTGTGAATGACTACTTGTCAAAACGTGACTCGGAGTGGATGGGACCTTTATACATGTTCCATGGATTGACAGTGGACTGTATCGACAAACATCGTCCTAATTCACCTGAGAGAAGAAAAGCCTATTTGGCGGATATTACATTTGGTACGAATAATGAGTTCGGTTTCGATTATTTGCGAGATAACATGGCTACCCATCCGCAGGATTTGGTGCAACGCCGTCACAATTTCGCGATTGTCGATGAGGTTGACTCCGTTTTGATTGACGATGCCCGTACTCCTTTGATTATTTCTGGTCCGATTCCGAAAGGGGAGGATCAGATGTTTGACCAATTCTGTCCAAGAGTTGAGAAACTTGTCTCTCTTCAACGTACTATGGCGACTAACTACCTCGTTGAGGCGAAGGAGTTGTTGAAATCTGCCGATAAGAAAGATCAGGAGGCAGGAGCGTTGGCTCTGTTCCGTTCTTACAAGGCGTTGCCAAAGAACACCCCGTTGATTAAATTTTTGAGTGAGCAAGGAAACAAAGCGATTTTGGTTGCTACCGAAGAGTACTATATGGCAGAGCAAAATCGTAATATGCACATTGCGACAGATCCGTTGTATTTCGTCATTGACGAGAAAAACCGTTCTGTGGAGTTGACCGATAAGGGAGTTGCGGCTTTGACAGGTGCATCGGATGATCCTGAATTTTTCGTGTTGCCAGATATTGCCACACAACTATCTCAGTTGGACAAGGACTCTATGGAGAAAGAGGAGTATCAGGCGAAGAAAGATGAGTTGATGCAAAATTACTCCGTTAAGATGGAGCGTGTGCACACCGTAACCCAATTGTTGAAAGCGTATGCACTTTTCGAGAAAGACCAAGAGTATGTGATCATTGACAATAAAGTTAAGATTGTCGACGAACAGACTGGTCGTATCATGGAGGGTCGTCGTTATTCTGATGGATTGCATCAGGCAATTGAGGCGAAGGAGAGGGTGAAAGTTGAGGCTGCCACCCAAACATTCGCAACCATTACGCTTCAGAACTATTTCCGTATGTACCACAAGTTGGCAGGTATGACGGGTACGGCAGAGACAGAAGCAGGAGAGTTCTGGAACATCTATAAGTTGGATGTGGTTGTTATCCCTACCAATAAGAAGGTGGAGCGTATCGACATGAACGACCGCGTTTATAGGACGATGAAGGAGAAGTATAATGCGGTAATCAACGAGATTTGCGAATTGGTTGAAGCAGGTCGTCCGGTTTTGGTGGGTACAAGTTCTGTGGAAATTTCAGAAAAGCTCAGTAAGATGTTGAGCTTGAGGAAAATAGAACATAGCGTATTGAATGCGAAGTTGCACCAAAAAGAGGCTGATATTGTAGCAAAAGCCGGTTTGGGTAAAACCGTTACAATCGCTACGAATATGGCGGGTCGTGGAACCGACATTAAGTTGTCTGATGAGGTGAAGGCTGCAGGAGGTTTGGCGATCATCGGAACAGAGAGACATGAGTCTCGTCGTGTGGATCGTCAGTTGAGAGGTCGTGCTGGTCGTCAGGGAGATCCGGGTTCTTCGGTCTTCTTTGTCTCATTGGAAGATAATTTGATGCGTCTGTTCGCTACAGAGAAGGCGTTCAAGGTTGTTGACAAGCTCGGAATCTTCAAAGAGGGAGAGGTGATAGAAGATAAGATGATTACGAATGCCATAGAGCGTGCGCAGAAGAGGGTGGAGGAGAACCACTTCGGTGTCCGTAAACGTTTGTTGGAGTATGATGATGTGATGAATGCGCAACGTGAGGTGATTTATAAGAAACGTCGTCAGACCTTGCTTGGAGAGCGTTTGGGTGTCAACATCATGAACATGCTTTATGATGCTTGTATTTCAATTGTAGAGGAGTGTAAGATGACATCAGACTTTGAAAGTTTGGAAGAGCAAGTTTTGGTGTTGTTCGCAATCGATACTCCGATAACGGAAGAGGAGTTTAAGCAAAAGAAGGAAGAGGAGTTGGTAGAGATTCTGTTCCGTGCAGCATTGGATGCTTTCAAACGTAAGATGGATCGCATTGCAGAGGTTGCGTTCCCTGTGATTAAAAAGGTGTATGAGGAGCAAGGAGATCGAATTGAGCGCATAATCGTTCCTGTTACAGACGGAAAACGAATGTACAATATTCCGGTCAACTTCAAGGCTGCTTATGAGTCTGAATGCAAAGAGGTGGTGAAGGTGTTTGAGAAGATGATACTTTTGCACGTCTTTGATGAGAATTGGAAGGATCATTTGAGAGAGATGGATGAGTTGCGTAATTCAGTTCAGAATGCGGTCTATGAGCAGAAAGATCCGTTGTTGATCTACAAACGTGAATCGTACGGACTATTCAAGAAGATGGTCGAAAACATCAACAAGGAGGCCATTGCCATATTGATGAGAGGTCAGATTCCAATGCAGGAGAGATCTCCTGAGGAGGTTCGTGAGGCTGCTCCTGAAAAGAGGGAGAACACCTCGTATCAAACCAACCGCACTGAGGTGACAAGACAACCACAACCACAGCAACAGAGAAGGGTGGTGAGTCCTATAACCACAGGGCCGAAGATTGGTAGAAACGACCCATGCCCATGTGGTTCTGGAAAAAAATACAAGCATTGTCACGGTAAATGATATTTGTTACGGTAAAGCATGTTAGTGCTTTACCGTACTTAATTTAGATAGTTAATAAAAAGCAAAAAGTAATTCGCATGTTAAATTATATTACATGGACGGTTGATCCGGTTCTTTTTTCATTTGGCCCTTTGTCGGTTCGTTGGTATGGGTTGATGTGGGCTATCGGATTCTTAATTGGTTATTCCGTCATTTCAAAAGTGTATAAAAACGAAGGCATTTCCGAGGAAGATACTGAAAAACTATTTATGTATATGTTGGTAGGAACGGTTGTAGGAGCCAGAGTCGGAGATTGCTTCTTTTATCACTGGGATTATTATAAAGACCATCCTTTTGATGTGATAAAGGTGTGGAATGGAGGTTTGTCCAGTCACGGAGGAGCGTGTGGTATCTTGTTGGTGTTGTGGTACTACAGTAAGAATGTGGTAAAAAAGAATTTTCTGTGGGTGATGGATCGCATCGTTTTACCTGTTGCCATTTGTGGTGCATGCATCCGGTTTGGTAATTTGATGAATCATGAAATCTATGGGCACGCCACAGATGTGCCATGGGCATTCCAGTTCATCACCAACATTCATGGGTGGATGAATGGCGCAGAACCAATATTTTCGCCACCGAGTCATCCGACGCAGATATACGAGATGTTATATTGTCTTGTAACTTTTGGAATTGTCAGTTACCTATATTGGAAAACGGATGTCAAGAAACATGAAGGTTTCATATTTGGGGTTTTCTTGATTTGCGTCTTCTTCACAAGGTTCTGTTTGGAATTCATCAAAAATAATCAGGAGTCGTTTGAAGAGACGATGTTCTTCAACATGGGACAATTGTTAAGTCTTCCGCTGATTATTTGGGGTGTTTGGCTGATCGTTAGAACCCTCCTTAAAAAGGAGAATTGAATATTGAAGTTTATATAACTTAAGTTTAATCATATAAATGTTACCTCTATGAGAGTTTTAATTCAGTCAGATTACAAGGCTGTGTCTAAATGGGCGGCGCAACATGTTGCTCAGACAATCAACAATTTTCAGCCAACTCCTGAACGTAAGTTTGTGTTGGGTCTTCCTACTGGTTCTTCGCCATTGGGAATGTATAGAGAATTGATTCAAATGAACCGAGACGGATTGGTTTCATTTAAGAATGTAATCACTTTCAATATGGATGAGTATGTGAATCTCCCCAAGGATCATCCGGAAAGTTACTACTCTTTCATGTGGAATAATTTTTTCAGTCATATAGACATTCCAGCAGAGCAGGTGAACATTTTGAATGGTAATGCTGCTGATTTAGAGAAAGAATGTGCAGATTATGAGGCTCGTATCAAGGCGGCAGGAGGAATCCAGCTATTTGTTGGAGGAATCGGTCCTGATGGGCATATTGCCTTCAATGAGCCGGGGTCTTCTTTGACTTCCCGCACCCGTTTGAAGTATCTTACCACAGACACCATCATCGCCAATTCCCGTTTCTTTGATGATGACATGAATAAGGTTCCGACATCTGCATTGACAGTGGGTGTAGGTACTATCATGGATGCCAAGGAGGTGATGATTTTGGTGAGTGGGTACAACAAAGCCCGTGCGTTGCAACAGGCGATAGAAGGAGGTGTGAGCCAGATGTGTACGCTCAGTGCCTTGCAGTTGCATCCTCAGGGAATTATCGTATGTGATGAATTATCCACTTTTGACCTTAAAGTTTCAACCTATCGTTATTTTAAGGACATCGAAAAGAAAAATATTTTTTAACTTTGCCACAGAGAATTAGAAAATAATTTTTTTGAAATTTATAAACTAAATAATCTATGGATAACGCTTTATTGCAAGAGGTTACCGCCAGAGCTAATTCTTGGTTAGAAGGTAATTATGATGCAGAGACAAAAGCTGAAGTAAAAAAATTGTTGGAAAAAGAAGATCCAACAGATCTAATCGATGCTTTTTATAGAGATTTAGAGTTTGGAACCGGAGGTCTTCGTGGTATCATGGGAGTTGGAACCAACCGCATGAATAAATATGTGGTGGGTATGGCAACACAAGGTATGGCCAACTACATTAAGAAGGCGTTTGCAGGTAAATCAGACTTGAGTGTTGTTGTCGGACATGATTGTCGTAACAACTCTCGTCTTTTTGCTGAAATTGTGGCGAATATTTTTTCTGCAAATGGTATCCGTGCTTTCTTGTTTGAAAGTCTTCGTCCGACTCCGGAGATCTCATTTGCCATTCGTCAGTTGGGTTGCCAGAGCGGTGTGAACATCACAGCGTCTCACAATCCGAAAGAGTACAATGGTTATAAGGCATATTGGGATGATGGTGCGCAAGTACTTGCCCCACATGATAAGGGAATCATCGAGGAGGTCTTGAAGGTGAAGTTGGATGATGTGAAGTTTGAGCCAAACAAGGATTTGATCTCCATCATCGGTGGCGAGATGGATTTTGAATATATGAAGGCTGTGAAGGAGGCGATGGTAGACCAAGATGTGATTTTACGTCAGAAGGATTTGAACATCGTATATTCTCCGCTTCATGGTACAGGTCGTGTGATCGTTCCTTTGTGTCTCCGTTCTTGGGGATTCCAAAATATCAATGTCGTGCCTGAGCAGATGGTGATTGATGGAAACTTCCCTACAGTGAAGTCTCCTAACCCTGAAAACTCTGAGGCGATGACAATGGGTATGAACCTCGGTACTAAGTTGGGTGCTGATTTGGTGATTGCTTCAGACCCTGATGCAGACCGTCTTGCGATTGTATGTCGCGACGATAAGGGCGAGTGGATGATCATCAATGGAAACCAGACTTGCATGATGTTCTGCTACTACATCATCACCAATATGAAGAAGCTCGGAAAATTGAAAGGAAACGAATTCTTGGTGAAGACCATCGTAACTTCAGAGTTGATCAAGGAGATTGCAGAGAAGAACAATGTGAAACTTTATGATGAATATACAGGTTTCAAATGGATTGCCTACAGAATCCGCGAAATGGAAGGAAAAGAGAAGTATATCGGTGGTGGAGAGGAGTCTTTCGGATTCTTGCCATACGATAAGGTTCGCGACAAGGATGCTCCGGCTTCCATCTGTTTGATCTGCGAAATCGCTGCATGGGCAAAAGATAATGGTATGTCGTTGTACGAACTTCTCATGAAGATCTACACAGATTACGGATTCCAAAAGGAGAGTGCCATCAGTGTTGTGAAACCGGGTAAGAGTGGTGCGGATGAAATCAAGGCGATGATGGAGAACTTCCGTCAGAACCCTCCAAAAGAGTTGGCTGGTTCTCCAGTTAAGAAGATGAAGGATTTCAAGAGTCTGAAGCAAACTTGCATCAAGTGTGGAACTATTTCAGATATTGAAATGCCGGATACTGCCAATGTTCTTCAATTCTTCACAGAGGATGGCACAAAGGTGAGTGTGCGTCCTTCCGGAACAGAACCTAAGATCAAGTTCTACATTGAAGTGAAGGGTGAAATGAAGTCTGCTGCAGACTATGCAAAAGCAAATGCCGCAGCAGAAGCTAAGGTAGAGGCTATCAGAAAATCATTGAATCTGTAAAAATCTAATAGCGATAGAATAAGACCGTCGGGACGATTGTCTCGGCGGTCTTTTCAATACTTTCTTTTTTCATAAAACGAGAATGAAGATAGTTGCTTTTTTGTGAATATTCCTATATATTTGGGAAAAAATAAAAAAATGGAAGAATCTAAAAAGAAAAATTCGGAGACCCTTGTTGCAGAGTCTTCTGATGTAAAACAAAATTCTCTAAAAGCGTGGATTTTAGCCTCTCGTCCGAAGACTTGGGCGGCAGCCATTGCGCCGGTGGTCGTGGGGTGTGCCATCGCATTCGGCATGGAGCAGTTCAAGCCTGTTGCGGCATTGTGTTGCCTTTTGTTTGCTGTGATGATGCAGATTGCTGCCAACTTGATAAATGACTTGGTTGATTTTCAGAAAGGAAGCGACGGAGAAGATCGGTTGGGCCCGTTGCGTGCTACAGCGCAGGGTTGGATCACGCCCGATTGTATGAAAAAAGGAATAGTGGCGGTAGTTGTCTTGGGATGTCTGATTGGTTCTGTGTTAATCTTTTATGGCGGATGGGAGATGATTCTGGTGGGATTGTTTTGTGTGATATTTGCCTATTTTTATACCTCAGGGCCTTTCCCGTTGGCATATAATGGGTTGGGGGATGTTGCGGTGGTGCTGTTTTTTGGAATAGTGGCGACCGGATTCACTGCGTACGTTCAGGTTTTAGATTGGAATGATATAATCACAAGGTGTGGATTGGCTACCGGACTGGTGGTGAACTCCTTGTTGGTTTTGAATAATTATCGAGATCGTGAGCAAGACGAGAAGGCTGGAAAGAGAACGATCATTGTGATGCGAGGTGAGAAATTCGGAAGATTTTTGTACCTATTCATGGGGATTGTCGCCCTTGCTTTGGTGTTGGAGTATTTCATGATTTTCTCGTTCAGGGTGTTGCCAAGCAAATTCCCCGAAATTTTCGCCCCTTTGGGGTCGTTGCGGGCAGTGGCGTGTCCTTTGGTGTTCGCATTGCTTATTTGCTTCTATTTAATCCCACATATACGCACATGGGGGAAGATGTGTGAGATTCGTGAGGGGAAAGCGTTAAACTCGTTGATTGGTGAGACCTCTCGAAACATGTTGATATTCGCATTCTTATTATCTTTTGTACTAACTTTTAATTAATGATATTATGTATCCAAATATTCCGAATTTAAAATATACAGACTCTGGCAATTTCTTCCTATTGGCAGGTCCATGTGTGATAGAAGGGGAAGAGATGGCGTTTCAGATTGCCGAACAGATTGTTTCATTGACTGAAAAGTATGAGATACCCTACATTTTCAAAGGTTCATACCGCAAGGCCAATCGTTCTAAAATCGACTCATTCACAGGTATTGGAGATTTGAAGGCATTGAAGGTGTTACGAAAAATTGGAGATACCTTTCAGATTCCGGTTGTGACGGACATTCATGCGCCAGAAGAGGCGGAGTTGGCTGCGGAGTATGTCGACATTCTCCAGATACCAGCCTTCCTCTGTCGTCAGACCGATTTGTTGGTCGCTGCTGCCAAAACGGGAAAATGTATTAACATAAAAAAGGGGCAGTTCCTTTCGCCGGCATCGATGTCGTTTGCGGCACAAAAGGTTCGTAACTGCGGAAATGAAAATGTGATGTTGACCGACCGTGGCACCTCTTTCGGCTATCAGGATCTGATTGTGGACTATAGAGGAATTCCGACCATGCAGAAGATCGGATGTCCAGTCATTTTAGATTGCACCCACTCTTTGCAGCAACCCAACCAGTTGTCGGGAGTATCAGGAGGCGACCCCGAAATGATTGAGACGATAGCCAAGGCCGGTATTGCCGTTGGTGCAGATGGATTATTCCTTGAGACCCATTTCGACCCTGCCAATGCCAAGTCGGATGGCGCGAATATGCTGAAATTGGATAAGTTGGACGATTTACTTGTTAAGTTATTGAGAATTCGTCAGGCGATTATAGCGTAAAGAAAACAGACCGTTGGCAAGACAAGGTTGCCAAGGGCGGAGAGTTATATTCCGACTGATGTCCCCGGCTTGATGAATTTATCTGGCTGGGGATGGAGGTGGGGGGATTTTGTTGTAGTTGATCAACAATTAAAAAGAAACGATAGAATGCTAGTATGTTCTTTTTCCTAAACCATTCACAAATTATATAAGAGGGAAGAAATACATCTTGCACAAAACTGAAATTTTTTTCGTAATTTTGCGGAAAATTTGCGAAACATGGGCTTATCAGAAGAGATCAAGCGAAGGAGAACCTTTGCCATTATCAGTCACCCCGATGCGGGTAAAACAACTTTGACCGAGAAACTTTTGCTTTTTGGTGGTGCAATCCACATCGCCGGAGCGGTGAAATCAAATAAAATCAAGAAGACTGCCACTTCCGACTGGATGGAGATTGAGAAACAGCGCGGAATCTCCGTCGCTACTTCGGTAATGGCATTTGACTACAACGATTTTAAAATCAATATCTTGGATACTCCGGGTCACCAAGATTTCCAGGAGGATACGTTCCGTACACTGACGGCTGTCGATAGTGTAATCATCGTGGTGGACTGCGCAAAGGGTGTTGAGGCTCAGACCCGCAAACTGATGAATGTCTGCCGTATGCGCAATACTCCTGTGATCGTCTTTGTGAACAAAATGGACCGCAATGGTAACAACCCGTTCGATTTGATGGACGAGCTGGAGAAGGAGTTGGACATCGCTGTCCGTCCGCTCTCTTGGCCTATCAACCAAGGGGATAAGTTTAAGGGTGTCTACAACATTTTTGAAAAGAAACTGAATTTGTACACTCCGAACAAACAGGTCATTACGGAGAATGTGGAGATTAAGGACATCAATAGCCCTGAATTGGACGAGAGAGTGGGAGAGGAGGATGCTACTCAGTTGCGGACTGATTTGGAACTGATTGATGGGGTCTATCCGGAATTGGATGTCAATGATTATTTGGCAGGTAAGGTCGCTCCGGTTTTCTTCGGTAGTGCTTTGAATAATTTTGGTGTGAAGGAGTTGTTGGACTGTTTTTGTCAGATTGCTCCGACTCCGCAACCAACCCAGACGGTGGAGCGTGAGGTGCGTCCGGAAGAGGAGACGTTCTCTGGTTTCGTGTTTAAAATCCACGCCAACATGGATCCTAACCACCGCAGTTGTATCGCTTTCGTGAAGGTATGCTCTGGCAAGTTTGAACGTAATGTGAATTATAAGCATGTGCGTCATAATAAAATGTTGAAGTTCTCCAGTCCGACCTGTTTCATGGCTCAGAAGAAGGAGACGGTCGACGAGGCTTGGCCGGGCGATATTGTAGGTTTGCCAGACAATGGCGGGACGTTTAAAATCGGAGATACGTTGACAGCTGGTGAAAACATCCATTTCAAGGGGTTGCCAAGTTTCTCTCCTGAAATGTTCAAATATATCGAGAACGATGATCCAATGAAGGCTAAGCAGTTGGCGAAGGGTATCGAACAATTGATGGACGAGGGTGTCGCGCAAGTCTTCACCAACCAATTCAATGGAAGAAAAATCATCGGAACGGTAGGTCAGTTGCAGTTTGAAGTGATTCAATACCGCCTCTTGCACGAATATAATGCGAAGTGCCGTTGGGAACCTATCAGTCTCTATAAGGCTTGTTGGATTGAGAGCGATGATGTGGAGGCGTTGGAGAATTTCAAAAAGCGTAAGTATCAATATATGGCAAAGGATAAAGATGATCGTGATGTCTTCCTTGCTGATTCAGGTTATATTTTGCAGATGGCGCAAAGTGATTTCCCGAAAATTCGCTTCCATTTCACATCTGAGTTCTAATCAATAGGAAACAAAACAGAAGAGGCGATGAGAATTGATATATTATCAGCAGTGCCGGAACTTTTGGAGAGTCCGTTGAACCACTCCATATTGAAGCGTGCCCAAGCGAAGGGGTTGGCGGAGATTGTAGTGCATAACATAAGGGACTACACCCTTGATAAACATAAGAAGATTGACGATTATGCGTTCGGGTTCAGTTCCGGAATGGTGATGCAGATCGAGCCAATTGATCGTTTGATTTCTCATTTGAAATCGGAAAGGGAATATGATGAGGTGATTTATACTTCTCCTGATGGGGAGGTGTTCAATCAGAAGACCGCAAATTCTCTTTCTCTTCTGAATAATGTCATCATTCTTTGTGGGCATTACAAAGGAATCGACCATCGTATTCGTGAGCATCTGATCACACGGGAGATTTCCGTGGGCGACTATGTTTTGACGGGAGGGGAACTGGCTGCTTGTATCATGACGGATGCGGTCGTGCGATTGATTCCAGGTGCGATGAGCGATGAGCAGTCTGCCTTGTCCGACTGCTTTCAGGACGATTTACTTGCGCCTCCGGTCTATTCCAGACCCGCAGATTACAAGGGTTGGAAAGTTCCTGAAATCTTGTTGTCGGGGAATGAAAGAAAAATTAAAGAGTGGGAACACGAGCAGGCGGTAGAACGCACAAAGTTGCTACGCCCCGACTTGTTGAAGAGGTGAGAAATTATAGAAGTTGCAAAAATATGGCGGGTATTGCGTGGGCGGTACTCGCTTTTTTGATTTTGAGAGATTGGAGATAAAAGAGAATGCCGGAGAATAGAGGCGAATGATTGCGCTCGAATCTCCGGCATCCGGTTTTTAATGATATTGCTACTGCAATAGTTTATCTTTTGCGTAGCTTTTCACAAACATTATTTCTTCAAAACCTTATGTTGCAACACCTCTTGAGTGGTGATGATTTGCAAGTAATAGGTTCCCTTCGCTAAGCCGCTCATGTCTACTTGTCCGACCGCTTCATTGATGTCAGCTGAAATCAACATTCTACCGGTCGCATCATGGACATTTACTGAAATAATATCAGCCCCTTCTGATGTGATGTTTATCGCCGCATCTGTTGGGTTTGGATAGAGCTGGACTCTGTTTTGAGAAATCACCTCTTCTGTAATTTCAGTTGTGGAACCGTTTTGTTCAACAAAATCATATCTAAATGTATAAATCAGCTTGTACTCATCATCACATTTGTAACTTAGGTATAGTACTGCAGAATCTTTATTCGGGATTTCAAAATTCACTGTTTTATTTGAAATGCATTTAACTGAATCTGAAACGTCAAGAGTTGTGGATTTAAGATTGAGAGCACTGAAATTTATAGGACTTTTGCCTAAATTTGATGGATCATCAGATAAGTAAAGATTTTCTAATTCGACTGGATTAATTCCATTGTTTCTGATTCCATACCAATTGCTTTCTGCATTTTCGTTGTTAGGATACAATATATAGATACTCAAATCCTTGTAGTCTCTGAAAATTACATTACAAGCATCCTCGCAAGGAGGATTAGAAGAAGCTGGTGTAGAATTCATAATGATAATCGAGTCGTTGATTTCCGACGAAGAACCATCGAAAATCACAGGCTCTCCACTTGCATCGTTACACAAGTATCCCAAGGATGCGTTTTGAGGCAAATCCTTATAAGTCAAGTAAGAGATGAGTTGAGTTTTGTCCCCACATTTAGCACTCAAGAAGACTCCGTTACGTCCGGTATTCGACAATTTGAAATCCGCATGAAGTGGGCCTCTATAAGTCGCATTGTCAGCCCAGAAGCGGACGAACCCTTTCGGTTCGACTACAGTAGAGTCTGGGTGACCGAATGGAATGAGGCTCTTGATGATATTGGTATTTTCATCGGAGAGGTAAAGACCCGCCAAGTCGATCGCCTTGTCCGTAGGATTGTAGATTTCAAACCAATCTGAATGTATGCCATACTCATCCACGATGTCCGTGGTGGCATCATTACTTGGTGCAACTTCGTTCAACACCAATTCAGAATATTGGGCGAAAGTCTCGTTGCAGTCGCACTCCTCAAAGATTGCCTTCAAGGTTACGCCGCCACCCACAAAACTGCTGTAGACAGGCTCTTCTTGCTTTCTGATGCCATTTTCCGTTTTCCTCTCTGCGGACATTGTCATGCGAAGTGTCATGTCACCACTTTCGCAACTGTTTTGGCATAGGAGGACGGCTAAAACATTCTTTCCAGCGACAAGCTTAAATTCAGACGATTTGATAGAGAAGTCGATAGTAGGGTCGTTTTCTTGCTCTTTTGCAATCTCTTCTCCTGCGTTCAAACTATCCTTGATGTTCTTTCTGTAGACCTCCTTGCCGTTGATGTAGACGATGAAACCGTCGTCGTAGGTTGCGGAGAAATCGAGGTTTTCGACAGCACTCGGATTTTCCACGTTAAATGTGGATCTGAAGTATGCTCTGACAGGTTTGTTGAGGGTGTCCTTTCCGAAGTCGAGTACGGTGTTGTAGCTTTCTGAATTTTCTTTCACTTTGTAACCCATTTTACCTTGTCCGTCCAACCATTCGGAGTCATCATAGTCGATGCCAGCCCAATTCTCTTCTGGATTTTCTCTCTCGTAGAAATATTTCCATTGAGCATCTTTGGTAACGAAGTACATATCTCCGGGATTGTCTTGTATCTCCCACTCCTTGAATTTATAACCTGCAGGAGCGATAGGCACAACCTTTAGTTGTTGTCCGCTCACTTGTTTGCTGATCATTGAAGGTGCATTCAATATGTCGTTGTTGATTCTGAATTGTGCATCGTCTATGTTTGATGTCAGTTCGAAGTCTACAAGATCCACATCGAAGAAACTTTCAATATGATCGTACATGTATTCAGGGCGTTCCTTAGCGAAATTTAGCATGTTTTTTACGCCCGACATCTCACCTAAGGCGGTGCTTCCCGTGTCATATTTCTTTTTGAAAGCACAATATTCATTCTCCGCCTCTTCTTCGATCTCCTCCCATACTTTTTCAATCGTATCATATTGGAAAGTTGAGCCAAGGTGAATGAGAGCATTGTTTACGAATTTTTCACAGAATTGAGGGTTCTTTGTCAGTTGTTTAAACAATATCACTTTCCACTCCTCATCGTTCGACCACATGTGAGGTTCTCCTCCTGTCGCAAATTCAAAGGTGTTTATGTGTGGGTAGCAGTTGTTGTGCGGATATAGTCCTAAACCGAAATCCGTATCATAGACAATCCAGCGTAGCTTCCCGTTTTTGTGGTCGCGCCACATTTTGGTGTTGTTGCCCACCCAGTCGGTATTTACGATGAAATGTTCGAATACGAGGTAGTCGATGTATTCGTCCATGTCCATGTACCTACATACGGTGTTGTAGAATGTCTCCGATTTAGGATCGTTGTTTTTCACATAATCGATCAGTTCGTCATACCAGTCGGTCGTTCCGTTAGAAGCTTCCACGCCGATGTCGTTGTTGGTCTTCAAGACGTCAGTCTCTTCATCGTCCAATCCGTAGTTCGCCTCCACATAGTCTTCGTTGGTTCTCTCTCTCAAGCCCATCAATCCCTGATATTTGCCGTTGAGGTAGTATGCGACGGTTTGGAACGCTTGGTAGTCGATACCCATATTTTTTGTCAGCGACTGCATGAAGCCATCTCTGACTCGAATTTGGTCAGGGCTGCCGGTATCTCCTGCATTACCACCATTGCGGAGGTGGAGGCTTGTGTACTTGTTGTTAGGCTTGTCTTTAAAAGGACTCGTTCCGTGAGTGAATGTGAATTCCTTTTTAGAAGAGCCAACCTTGCTTCCGGCTTTGAGTTTCAAAGATGCCACTTTCCAGCCTCGTGAGCAGCCACCCATGATGCCAGCCTCTGTTTCGTGTACCATTGTCACTTTGCCATCCTCGATGTATTCCACCACGACCGGTCTGTTCCAGTGTTCTTGAAGGACATTGACTTTCCCCATCCCCCTTAGGCAGTCGGAGTCAGGAAATTCCCTTCCGTTCTTACTTCCCTCTTTCAGCAAAAATCCGATCTCTTCATCATAAAGATATTCCTCGTTGGTTGACACGCAGATGATGGGTACGGTAAATCCGCCACATTCACTATGGTATTTGTCCAAGTAGAGGAATGTTCCAGTCAATATTTCGCTGGCAGGTTTGTCTCCATTAAAGGTTCTCGCCTTGAAGACCGTAGTCTCGTTAATTTCTATCGAGCCATTATATAGCATGTTCTCATCTTGTATGGGTTCAGAGCCGTCCATGGTATAGTAGGTTTTACCCTCCGCGCAGCTCAGACTGATGAGGACAGTACCACTTACCACGCCCGGAGTGCAGCCGTCGAATTTCGGTTTTTTCACCCTTTCAGAATATTTGCTGTAGGCGGTGCTGTTCTCCGTTTTCGGAGTAGGGTTCATGTATCCCTCCGAAGAACCATCCCTACCGTATGAAATGTGAGTCTCCATCGCCTTGTAAGTAAATGAGTCAACCTTTTCACCTCCTTTGTAAAGGGTGATGGTTCCCCCATCAGAATCCAATTTGTATGGCATGTGCTTGTAAAATTCCGTATCTCCGTCAAAGAACAATACTTGAAAAGCCTCCTCGCCGATTTTTATGTCCTCTTCAATAGTGTATCGCCATTTTAGTTCAGGAGCTTCCTTGTTGGAATCACTTTTTTTGAATTTACAATGGCTGATCGTGTAGCCTTTGAATGACGTTTCTTCACCGTCGTTGTAGAACTCGACCCAGCCCGGGAAGTTGTAGCTTCTGTCGGGGTCAATACCGTCACTCCCTTTGTCCATGTAGGTTGAAATGTTACATGGCATCACTTCGCTGATCTTAATGCCAGCGTTCACTTGATTTGCTAATAGACAATTAACAACAAGAACCAAAAATCCTCTAAAATTTCTCATAGGCGAAAAAGTTTGGTGTGTTAGTAATGGTTTTTAGGTTAACTTCGTTTCTCAGAAAAAAAATCTTGACGGGGCTAATGTAGAAATTAAAAATAACAAAAACAACTTATTTGTTAAATAATTTTTGAAACAACTTCAATAAAGGATGCAATTGAGTTTTTACACCGAATTTTGTTCGGGCTGTTTTTGCCTAACCTGCCCCTATTCTATTGAGGGTTGAAAATAAAATTACGGAAGAGCGTTGGGTGCGTAGGAGTAGAAAAAAACTACTGAAATGCCAAATTTGAAGTGTTAATTACAAAAAATTATGTACTTTTGTGAGATTTTATCAGAAGAGTTGCAAAATGGAGTGCGAGAGGAAAAACGTAGGTTGGGAGACATCGGAAAATTTTGTGGCTTTTTTGGTATTTGCAGTTAGAGATTTATCGGTAGATAGTCTATATGAATTGGAGAAATATTATATAAATAAAAAATAAGGTATGAGAGTTTTAAAATTTGGTGGAGCGTCCGTAGGTTCCATAAAAAATTTGCAGCAGGTCAAGAAGATCGTCGATGGCATACAAGAGCCAGTAGTGATTGTTATTTCAGCAGTAGAGAACGTCACAGACATGTTGGTGGAAACCACGATGTTGGCTGCACAAGGAAACGCTTCCTATACCGAGAAATTGGATGAGATCATTGCGATACACGATGGGCTGGTGAATGAAGCTTTGGAGGGTGTGGCGCAAAAGGAGATTGCTCAAGAAGTGTCGAATCTTCATGATGAGTTGAAGAACATATTGAAGGGGGTTTTTCTCATCAGAGATTTAACTCCAAAGACAGAGGATGCCATACTTGCGTATGGAGAACGAATCGCATCGGTTTTTGCTGCTCGCTTTTTGGAGGCGAAGTGGCTCGATTCCCGTTGTTTCATTAAGACGAACGATGCAGTCGGAAATGTGAATGTCGATTTTGAGCTAACTTATAAACTTACAAGAGACCAATATGAATCGGTTTCCTCCACAAGGGTGGTCGTTCCGGGATTTATCTCTTCAGATGCGGAGACCAACGATGTAACCACATTGGGACGGGGAGGTTCAGACTATACTGCGGCGTTGATAGGTGCGGCGTTGGGCGCTTCTCAGATTGAGATTTGGAAGACCCATGACGGTTTTATGACGGCCGACCCTTCTGTAACCCGTAAGGCATATAAAATTGAGCATTTGAGCTACTCTGAGGCGATGGAACTTTGTAATTTCGGTGCTTCTGTGCTTTACGCTCCTACTATCTACCCGGCGTATGTTGCGAATATTCCAATTCAAATCATGAATATCTGCAAACCGGAGTGTAAAGGGACTCTGATTTCAAGTACGTTGAAAGATGAGAAGACCATAAAAGGAATCTCCTCAATCGGAGAGACTGCCTTGGTGACTATTCAGGGAATGGGCATGATGAATGTCCATAATGTGAATGGTCGCATCTTCATGAAGTTGGATTATAATGATATACACACTTTCTTTGTCTCTCAGGCATCTTCAGGCAGTTCCATCTCCATCGGTGTGCAATCGGTTGATGCCGAGTTGGTCATGGAGCTTTTGAGCGAAGAGTTTGAAGAGGAGATGGCTGCAGGGGCAATCAATTCCATCACTTCTGAAAAGGATTTGTCGACCATTGCCATTGTGGGTGACAACATGAAGCAAACCACAGGTACGGCAGGAAAACTATTCAATGCTTTGGGTCGGAACAACATCAACATCATCGCGTTGGCTCAGGGGTCTTCTGAGACCAATATCTCTTGTGTGGTGAAGAAGGCGGACTTGCGCAAGGCTTTGAACTCTATCCATGAGTCGTTTTTCCTTTCAGAGTATCAGCAGTTGAATCTTTTTGTGGTAGGTACTGGTACGGTTGGTGGTTCTTTGTTGGAGCAACTCCACACTCAAAAAGAGTTGCTCATGAAGCAGAACAATCTGATGGTAAAGGTGATTGGTATCGCAGACGTGGCGCACTACATCTTAGACCGTGATGGAGTGGATCTCACCACATACAACGAACAATTAAAGGATGGCAAGACATCTACACCGGAGATCATCAAGCAAGCGTTGATTGATTTGAACATATACAATTGTGTCTTTGTGGATTGTACCGCAAGTGGGGCAATCGCCAATATCTACAAAGACCTTTTGTTGCATAACATTTCAGTGGTGGCAGCCAACAAGATCGCTGCGTCGGGTGATTACGACAACTACATGGAGTTGAAGAGCATTGCTCGTCAGAGAGGCATCAAATATTTGTATGAAACCAACGTGGGTGCGGGTCTGCCAATTATCAATACGATTAATGACTTGATTTTCAGTGGAGATAGAATCGTGAAATTGGAGGCGGTTCTTTCAGGAACATTGAACTTCATTTTCAATACGATCAGTAAAGATGTACCTTTGAGTAAGGCCATCCGCATGGCGATGGAGGCGCGTTTCGCTGAGCCAGACCCTCGAATCGACTTGAGTGGAAAGGATGTGATTCGTAAGTTGGTCATCTTGGCGAGAGAGTCTGGTATCCGCGTCGAACAAGATGATGTGGAGAAGAACCTCTTCATTCCGAACGATTTCTTTGAGGGTTCGTTGGATGACTTCTGGAAGAAGGTTGAGGCATTCGATGCAGAGTTTGAAGAGAAACGTAAAGTGGTTGAGGCAGAAGGAAAACATTGGTGCTTTGTCGCTAAATTGGAGAATGGCAAGACCAGTGTCGGATTGCAGGCAGTTGCACCGTCCCATCCGTTCTATGATTTGAGAGGAAGTAACAATCTCATCATCATCAACACTGCACGCTACCAAGACCCTATGATGATCCGTGGATATGGAGCAGGAGCAGCGGTGACGGCAGCGGGAGTCTTCGCAGATATAATCAGCATTGCTAATATCCGATAAAAGATTTACAATATTTAATGAAAGGCACGCATGGATTTTATGTCTGTGCGTGCTTTTATTGCTTTATCATTCACGCTTTTTTCTCACTTGTTTTTACGGATTGGAAAATATTCAAAAAATAAAAAAGAGAAAAAAGTGAAGAAATAAAGAAAAATTCATTATTTTTGCGAGGCTAAAATTTTTAATTGAGATGAGACAACTAAAAATAACAAATTCCATCACCGTTCGCGATGCTTCCTTGGAGAAGTATTTGCAGGACATTTCAAAGGAGGCGTTAATCACAACGGAAGAGGAAGTTGAACTTGCTCAACGTATTCGTAACGGGGACGAGAGGGCGAAAGATAAATTAGTTCGGGCGAATCTGCGTTTTGTTGTGTCGGTTGCAAAACAGTATCAGAACAAAGGTATGAGTCTGACTGACTTGATCAACGAGGGAAACCTTGGATTGATCAAGGCGGCTGAGCGTTTTGACGAAACGAGAGGTTTCAAATTCATCTCATTTGCAGTGTGGTGGGTGCGTCAGTCCATCCAGCAGGCATTGTCTGAGCAATCTCGTATTGTGAGGGTGCCTCTCAACCAAGTTGGTTTGCAAAATAAGATTAAGCGTTCCATCTCTGCTTTTGAGCAAGAGTATGGTCGTCGCCCTTCAATCGAGGAGTTGGCGGAGGAGATGGATGTCCCAGAAGAGAAGATCGCAGAAGTTTTGGAAATTCCAGACCAGATCAAGTCGCTCGACGCACCTTTCGGAGAAGATGGTGACGGAAGTTTGGGTGATGTCTTGGAGAACACTGATTCCCCTCGTGCGGACAGTAGTGTGATGAGAGATTCCCTTCGTCGTGAGATTGACCGTGCGCTTTCAACCCTTACTGAAAAAGAGCGTGAGGTGGTGAAGATGAGTTTTGGTTTGGGAGAACATCAGGAGTTGTCGTTGGACGAGATCGGCTTGCGTTTTGATTTGACTCGTGAACGTGTGCGCCAAATTAAGGAGAAGGCTATCGTAAAATTACGTCAAAATTCTGCCAATAGCTTGTTGAAGAGTTTCTTAGGATAAAAATAATAGTTGCAAAATCGCTTATGAATGCTTTGGTGAGTATTATAATGGGAAGTACGTCGGATCTTCCAGTTATGGAGAAGGCGGCAAAATTCCTTGATGAGATGGAGATTCCTTTTGAAATGAATGCCCTTTCTGCACATCGTACACCAGATGAGGTGGAGGCTTTTGCTAAAGGTGCGTCAGATAGAGGTGTGAAGGTGATAATCGCAGGTGCGGGAATGGCGGCGGCACTTCCCGGTGTCATTGCGGCCAGTACGACATTGCCGGTGATTGGAGTTCCGATTAAAGGAATGTTAGATGGTTTGGATGCGATGCTTTCCATTATTCAGATGCCTCCGGGCATACCTGTGGCGACGGTCGGAGTGAATGGGGCGTTGAATGCGGCGATATTGGCAGCAGAAATGATGGCTCTTTCGGATAAAGATTTGGCTGCAAAATTGGTGGACTACAAGTCGGGACTGAAAAATAAGATTGTGAAGGCCAACGAGGAGCTCGCAGAAGTGAAGTATAGGTTTAAAACTAACTAAAAATATAGGGGGCGTTTTTACGTTCCCCCATTTTTTTTATGGCGAATGTTTACATCGGCTTAGGAACTAATTTGGGTGATAAAAAAAAGAATATTACCAATGCCACAATCCTTTTAGGCTCTTTGATGGGGGATGTGAAAAATCTCTCCTCTCTCTACGAAACAGAACCTTGGGGCTTTGAGTCGGTCAATAGTTTCTTAAATGCGGTGGTTCTGATAGATACCACGCTGTCGCCTCAGGTTTGCCTCAAGATGGCAAAGGCCATAGAACGGGAGATGGGACGCTCCTATACGAAGTGTGGGTATGAAGATCGGATCATTGATGTCGATATTCTCATGTACGATTCCGAAGTGGTGGACGATGAGGATTTGAAGATTCCACATGCACTGATGCACCTCAGGGAGTTTGTTTTGAAACCTTTAGCCGAATTAGCTCCGAATCTGGTTCATCCAATTTTAAATAAGACTATGGAGGATTTGTTGTCCGACCTGCAAAAAAAAGAAACGAAATGATATACTATCAAGCTGAAAATATTTCTATGCCTAAAATCTCCAAAAGAAAGGTTTCCGCATGGATTAAAGAGGTGGCTTCCCGCCATGGTTTTCGTGTGGGGGAGATTTCTTATATCTTTTGTGATGATGAAAAAATTTTGGAGGTGAACCGTGAATATTTACAACACGACTATTATACCGACATCATAACTTTCGATTATACGGAAGAGGACAAAATCAATGGAGATTTGTTTATTAGCCTTGATACGGTTAAAAGTAATTCTGAAAAATTCGGGACACCCTACGAGGAGGAGTTTTATCGAGTTGTGATTCACGGGATATTACATCTTTGTGGAATAAATGACAAGGGAGAGGGCGAACGTGAAATAATGGAGCAAGAGGAGAATGCGGCGTTGGCTATCCGTCAGGAATTCTTTTAAGTGTATTGTTGAACGGGAATGAGAGTGTGATGGCAGAGAGTAGTGCGAAAAAGAAAAAAAAGGGGATGAAGATTTCCCGTTGGTTCGCGAAAAATTTTTCGTGGAAAGCCTTTTTCGTGGGTTTGTGTGCCGTCATGTTGTTTGCCGCAGGAATGGTCTACCTTTTTGAACCATACGCTTTCCGTTATGCTTACCGTAGAATTGAAAAGATGATTGTCCGCAATCCGCAGAACAGTTCTATCACTTTCCCGAAAGAGAAAATTGTTGGGATTGACATTTCTTATTATCAGGAAGATATTGAGTGGGATAGTGTTTGTTTTAGGGTTCATCCTCTGACGAAGACATTGACAAAATCCTCTGATGCTCCTATTCGGAACATTGATTTCGTTGTTGCAAAGGCAACAGAAGGGGTGACGATAAGAGATCCTAAATATATCCGCAATAAGGAAGGGGCAGAAAAACGTGGCATCCTTTTTGGTGCATACCATTTTTTTTCTGAAAATAGTGACCCGATAGCTCAGGCTGAAAATTTCCTCAAAACCGCCCAACTAAAAAAAGGGAATTTAATACCCGTTTTGGATGTGGAGGTGCGAGACCGTTTTTCAAGAGGAGAGTTGAGGGAGAATGTGCTGAAATGGTTGCGACATGTGGAGAAACTTTTGGGTAAAAAACCAATGATATATACCTATGCGAAGTTTCATGATGAGGTGTTTTGTACTGAGGAGTTTGAAGATTATCACTTTTGGATTGCTCATTATGGAGTCGACAAGCCCATCAACGATTGTGTCTTTTGGCAGTTTACAGAGGAGGGTGTGGTGTATGGCATCAAAGGGTATGTGGATATTGATGTATATTTAGGTAGTGCAGAACATTTCCAAGATTATATTTTAGACTTTTAATGATTGTTTATGAAGAAGAGTTTCTTTCGTGTGGTAGGGCTATTCGTTTTCATGCTTTTGGTGGTTTCCAAAAGTCATGCAGGTGCTTTAGAAGAATTTTTGGGGTCGGATAACCTAAAACAGGCAAGTGTCGGTTTCATTATAAAGAATATTGATAATGATTCTGTTGTGGCACAATATCAATCTGAGGTTTGTAGGAATCCAGCCTCTGTTACAAAATTGATTACGACAGCCACCGCTTTGGAGTTGTTGACAGACTCATTCTGTTTTTCCACAGTTGTGAAGATGAGCGGAGAGATTGTAGATTCGGTTTTGCAGGGAAATTTATATATAGAGGGGGGAGGAGACCCATCACTCGAATCCTCCTATAACCCCAAAAAAGACAAGTTCTACTCGGTTGTCGCCGATACACTTAAAGCTTTGGGTGTAAAAGAAATTAGAGGGAAAATCATCGGAGATGCCTCTCTTTTTCAGGAAGATGGTGCGCCGCTTAGTTGGATGGTGGAAGACATCGGTTCTTCCTATTCCCCGACACCTTCTGCATTGTCTGTTCATGACAATCTTTTCAGTTTTGCTGTTACGTCAGATTCTTCTGGTTTCTCCATTAGTCGGATGAAACCTTATACGACGCTTTTCCGTCCGGAGTTCCAGATGTCGCAAAGGACAGATCAGCCGCTCTCTTGGCGGTTTTCAAAAAGTGATTTTTCATGGTCTCCTGTGATGAGGGGTAATTTGCCATTGGGAACTTGCCAGTCGTTTAAGACGGAATTGTCTGAACCAGCCTATTTTTTAGCAGACTCTTTGAGAAAACTACTCATACTGAATGGGTTGATAGTGCCAGAAGAGGTAACGACCACCCGTTGGCCGGATTGTGATTTGTCGGCCGACACTCTCTTCACGGAGTTGTATAGACATGCTTCCGCACCATTGGTTGATATATGTAGGGTGACAAACTATAAGAGTCTTAATTTGTATGCAGAAAACATCTTTCAGATATTGTCTTTAAATCGGGATAGCGTTTCGCCATGTTCCGCATGGTCTGCCGCATTGACGGTAGAGCGGTTTTGGAAAAAGAGAGGTTTGGCAAGTGAGCGAATTTTTCAGGTGGATGGTTCTGGTATGTCTACCAAAAATGCGATTTCGCCCATTTTTATTGTCGACCTGTTGACCTATATGCACCAGCGGAGTGCCTACTCGCAAGCGTTCTTGTCGACACTGCCGACTGCAGGGAAGCACGGGACGGTGGCCTCTTTTATGAAAGGCTCTCCTTTGGCAGGCAAGACGTTCTTGAAGAGTGGAAGTATGGAGAGAGTGAAGAACTACGCAGGGTATATTTTTGTGAATGGTAAAAAATATGCTTTTTGCATCTTCGTCTCCAATTTCACAGGAAGAGCCAATAAGGTGGCGCAACAAATATCTCAACTGCTGAACGGTGTGGTAAAGGAGGACAACAACCTACTACCAACCCCTTGACGAAAGGAGTTTGACCTCTTTGCTTTTAGCCTGATTCTTAATTTTAAGGCAATTGTCTGATTTATTGTAATTGCTTAAAAAGTAGCAAAGCAGTCTATTTAAACTGCTCTGCCAATTCTGGTGAGATGTAATTATCCAAAGTGGTGCATACAAATGCAGAAAATTCGATGGCGTAATTGACGATTCTATTCCAACGCTCCTCTTCAATTGTACCCGATAAATCTTCCAAGGTGATGTTCTCCTTGATCATACCATATATGATACCGGCGTTGAAGTTGTCTCCAGCCCCCACAGTGCTGACTGGGGTGATTTTCTTTCCTTCGTATCTTTTAGCGAACTCGTTGTTGAATACCTTTGCTCCATCTGCACCCATGGTGTAGATAAAGTTTTTGGAGTAGAATTTGATGCGTTCATGGAAAATTTTATCAGCGTCTTTTTCTCCATAGATATTCATGAAATCCTCGTCCGACCCCTTTATAATATTCGCATATTCAAAATTCTCAAGAATGGTAGGCATTAGATGCCTGATGTTATTGATGTGCGTTTTCCTGAAATTCACATCATAGTAGATGATCGCCTTCCTCTCCTTGGCAAAGTCGAGTAAGTATGTGAGTTTGTCACGCAAAACCGGGTTGAGGGCAAAATAAGAACCGATTACAATGATGTCGTCCTTGTTGATGCGTGGCATGATGTAGTCCAAGCGGTCATTAGGGTAGTCCTTATAGAAAAGGTAATCCGCATTCTGTTGCTCATCGAGGAACGCCAAAGCGAGGGGAGTCTTCCCCCTATCATACGAGTAGATGTATTGCGTTTCCACATTATTTTCCAACAAAAACGACTTGATGATACCGCCAATCTTGTCATCTCCGATTTCGCTGATGAAGATAGGTTGAGTCCCCAACCTGCCTAACGATATTAAGGCGTTATAGACAGAACCTCCCGGACGTGCGCTAAGAGGTTGGTTATTTTTGAAGATAATATCGAAGACTGTTTCTCCGATACCGATGATTTTCCTCATTTTGTTATGAAATTAAATTAACAGAGTAGTTTTTTATTTTGTGCCGTAATTATTCTCGTCTGCGATAATTTGGTTGAGTACGCCCTTCCATACAGTTGGAGAACATACCCCCTCTTTGTTGCCACCGACAAGTAGTAGCTCTCCATGAGACGAACTTACGAAGACTCCTGCATTTTCTATTCCCAGCAAATCGCCAGAGAGGTTCTTATGCCAGTCTTCTTGCCAAGAGACACCCGAATTGTAGGAGGCGTAACATTTTGAAGAGAAACTTCCATCTTTCAACTTGCCACCGACGATACCGAGAGTTTTTCCGAAAATGTAGACCATTGGATGGGTGAGGTATGGTATCGAGGCACCAGATTCTACCAATTGGTTGAATGTTCCTTTATAATCCACAGACCATATCACACCGCCATCACCCTCTGTCGCATAGATGTATCCGACTTCCGTATAACCAGAAGATGCAGTGAAGGGTACAATACTCTCTTTGGCGAAGTCTGACGGTAGTTCTGAGATTGCGGAGAATGATTTTGAACCCGATTTGAGGGCACAGAGAGAATCTCCAATGATTGCCCACAATTTATTATCCAGACTGAACATCAGTTTGTCCACCTTGCCTGTTCCTGCTAACGCAAAAGAGGTCGTCTCTATCGGTGCGGAGTAGAGTTCTCCCCCCTTGTTTTGTACCCAAAGAGAATCTTTAAAAAGTGTGAGCGACTCCCAAACCAGTTCGCTATCAGAAGAAACATTAGAACGCACCCAATTCACGCCGTCTGAAGAGGTGAATTTGAAATTCTCTCCGGCCGTTGTGCTGCAGAACCAGTAGAATACGCCATCGTATGTCAGAGCCTTTTGAGAAACAACTGCCGCACTCAGGTCTAAATCTGCAAATTTCTTCCATGTGAAGGCTTCCACATCATATTTATGGATGCGCAGGTCGAACCGATATTCTTTGGCATTTTTCCCGTCTTGCGACAATGAGCGTATCTGCAGAGGTGACGAAAAATCCATGTATGAACCATTGTTGAACGGTTTCCATTCCGAATCAGACGCTGATTTGTAACTGATGGTAGGTTGAGAAGTATAGCCATAAAAGTAGGCTTTTATATTGCTGACATCCGAACCGTAACTAATCGAGTCATAATTAAAGATGATACTTTCCACGTCGTTGGTTACAAAATCGACAGAAGTGGGGAAGTTCAAAAACTTCACCATGCGGATGCGTGGATCCTCCAGATTATAGTCAGTCTCTTGTACCTCCTCCTCATCATCACATGATGTACAGATAGATGCCAATGAGATTAAAGACGCGAGGAAAAAGAGATATTTCGTCCTTTTTGAAATGTTCATAACTTATACATGTATATAGGTTTATAAAAAAAACTTTTGTTGCTAAAAGAGTTCTCTAAAGCGTTGCAAAAATAGTAAAATAATTTCAGACGAAGTTTAGTTTTTATCAAATAATTATAAGCGATTCCAATAAAATCAGCAGAGGTGATTTTGCTGACTTCAGTACTTTGTCAATTACACCTACCCCTTGACCGATTGGAAGATCGTTTTAAAGGAAATTAGCCAACTATTTCAGAGGAAAATCAGGTTGATAGGAATAATAAAGAGACGAAGTAGAATTTTTTTCAAATTTCAATTGTAAAAATTTCCTAAAAAAAATTTTTTTAATTAGTTTTGAGAATTGATTGTGGAGAGTATTCTCTGCTATGAAATTTTTAGTATCGTGAACTTTAGAAAACATAAAATAGCTATGAGACGAAATTTTTACAAAAAGGTGCTTTGTGTGCTGCTTCTGCTGGGAGTAGTTCAGGTTGCGGCAGCAAAGTTTGAGTTGGTGAATTGGTACTCGTTAGGGTCTTATGAGATTGAGACTGTCGATGAATGTGAAATGGTCCATAAGGTGGTCTGTCATTTTACGCAATGGTCGCCCGGACAATTTGCCATTTATGAAGACGGCAAAAATTTGACTCGCAAGGATTTGGATTTTAGTTCTCATTCGAGGTTCGGTTTTCACGGAATTGGAAACGATGGAGTGACCGAAGGTTTCAATATTACTGCAAATATCAGTAGTGAAGGGTGGGATGAAGTATTCTATATCAATACGAGAGTTTATCCTTATCAGATTCTAACATCAGAACCAGTTGGAGATTTTTCTGCAATGAAGATTAGTCCTTCTGAAAGTGAGTTGACAGAACCAAGTCAACCATTTGCAATCGAAGGTATTGCTTGTTCTTCAAATCCAGATGCTGTGTTTGCGTACACTTGGTATAAGAGTTCTAATGGAACAGACTGGGAAGAGATTCCGGGACAGACCACGGCAAATATGCCTTCTGTAACGCAAGAGGAGGATGTTACTTACTATAAGGCAGAGGCGAGGGTGATGTATGAAGATGCAGAAGGAGTGCTTGTTGATACTTTGGTTACTTCTAATGTTGTGACGATGAGATATAAGCAACCGGTAATGGACTTTACAGCAGCGTTGGTGAATGCCGGAAGAGGAAAGGCATTTAACGCTACCGAGTTTGAAGTGACGGATGGTGGGGTGATGAAGTTTATCCCTACTGTGACGGGCTTCAGTGGAACTCCGACCTACAAGTTGCAGTATCGTCCGTTGGAGGGTACTCATTTGAGTGAGGAGTGGTTGGATTTGCCTTCGGTTAAGTTGGATTCTGTTGCTCCTTCTGTCAGTGCAGAGTATCGTTTGTCAGTGACTGGAACATCAATCTATTCCGGTCGAGAGGTAACGGTTAATGCTAACACCATTATTGGTGTAAGAAAGATTTATGTTGTAGATCTTGAAAAGTATGAGGTAACAACTCTTTGGTCGGACGACTTTGGAAAGTTCCTTTCTGCGACAGAATATGTTGATGGAGAGGGGAATAGCTACAAAGACCAAATCAACGACGAGGTGGTGAGCCATTTTTGGGCTTCTGACCCACATGGATATGTAAAAGAACACCAATATGCGACTAAATGGCCGGGACATGGTTCGCCTACTGACTGGCATGATGGTTGGCGTTTGGAAGATGGTTACTACATCATTACCAGCAACCCGCGCAAGGGTGATGGAAAGAGCAATGATTTCGATTACTGGAATGCAGAAGACCATACTTCGGGGGATACAAATGGTGCGATGCTCTTTGTGAACTGTGGTTCTAATCCGGGTGCGGTCATCTATGAGCGTCCAATTAAATTGGATTGTGATGTTTCCAGTGCAGGAATCTGGATGTACTTCTCTTCTAATATTGCAAATGCGGTATGTAAGGAGGGTTCTAACACTCCTGTGGATGTGCGCTGGGAGTTGTTGGATGAAAAAGGAAATGTTGTCTACACTTCATGTTCAGGTGATGTGAATCGTCGTTCCGCATCGTTGGATGGAAAGGATTGGGCGACCGTCTCTTTCCGCTTCTTAGCGACATCTAAGAATTATACTTTGAGATTGTATAACAATGCACTTGGTGGTGCGAACTGGGGTAATGATATTTTGGTGGACGACATCAGTGTGAATTTGTGTTATCCTAAAATTGACATCCGAGTGGGAGGAAATTCCGATGTGGCTTGTAAAGGAGAGCAGGCGAAGTTGATTACCTATAATTTTGACAATGAAAGTGGAATCGACTACTACATTGAAAATCCTTTCTATCAGTTCCAATACAGGAAGGTAGGAACAGAGGGTTGGAAGAATTTAGGAAAGATGTTGAAAAAGAATGATCCTACTCTCTTGGACACTACCCTTTCTGATACTTTGAAAAGGACTTTTTTGGCAAGGTATGTGAACGTGACAGTGGGAGACAGCTTGCAAGGTCCGATGGAGTTCCGTGTGATTGTGGCAGGAAACGATAAGACGTTGGATAGCATCGCTTCTGGATTTGATATTAAACTTTCATGTTCTAAAATCTATGCAATCAGTGATGCAGTAAAATTGAACCTTAGTAGACCATACGATTTGAAATTGACTCTTTCTGACTCGGTCTTCTGTTTGGGTGCAGTTTCTGCAGAGGCAAATGCTGTTGCGGTTGATTTCAATGAGAGTGATTTCAAGAATGCAAAATCTGATATGTTGAATACAAGATATTTCTGGTATATCGGGGAAGAATTGATTGACTCGACGACGGAGAGTTCTTATTCACTTGTGGAGAAGGAGGGATTGTTCGATGAGGTTGGTTCTTATGTCTTAAGAGTGAGGTCTTTGGATGATATGTGTCAGAAAGATTTGAGTATCCAAAATTCGGATAGCAGTAAGGCTGAATTTAAAGTAGAACCTCGTACAAAACTTGGATTGGAGCTGGCTTCTGGTGAAACTAAAGTTACTTTTGGCGAGTCCGTA
This sequence comes from uncultured Bacteroidales bacterium, assembly GCA_937916355.1. Classification (GTDB taxonomy): domain Bacteria; phylum Bacteroidota; class Bacteroidia; order Bacteroidales; family Paludibacteraceae; genus UBA1181. The sequence continues at coordinate 9,397 of CALFTM010000062.1, read as the reverse complement.
GATTTCATTATTGATAATGATGGTTATACTGAAAAACTCATCTGGAATGAGACCGTACTTGCGGGAACTCCGAAAGACCCTGAGGAGATAGAAAATTCAGAAAGTCATACCGTAGATGCAGTAGAGTATGATGTTTGCTATTTCATCTCTGCTGAGGGCGCTTGTGTAGATCCTTCCAACACTATCTGTGTGGAGACCGACTTGGTTGTTCCTAACCTGATCACTCCAAGCGATGGAAATGGAAAGAATGATGCCTTCTTGAAAGGTACCGGAATTAGTGTTCAGATCTTCAACCGTTACTCTGCTCTCATTTATGAGGGTAATGATGGATGGGATGCTACCTTTAAAGAGGAGGTGGCAGAACCGGGAACTTACTACTACATCATTACGTTCAAGAATGGAGAACAACGTAAAGGAACCCTTGAAGTGGCTAAGTTTAAAAAGTAATTAACAGTTGATAAGTTTATAGTTATGAGTATGAAAAGAATTATAATAACGACAATGGCTATAGGGTTTGCTTTATCTGCTTTTTCTGTTGAAGAGAGAGTTTCGGGAGCGAGATCCTATTTCGAGTCGGCGGATATAAATACATCCGTAAAGGAGTTGCCTATGTCATCCTACAAAAATGGTTCTATTGTTTTCTTTAGAAATGATTCTGCTTACTCTTTTGTGTTGAATGCAGAAAATAGAATAGAGAAGATAACTCCTTGTCCGGAATTGATGGGCTTGGGAATTGATGGGACATTTGCTTATGATGCCAAAAACAACAAAATCTATTTTTCTAAGTTAGGTGACAGTGAGAAGAATGATTTGTTTGAGGCGACTTGGAAAGATAATGCGTGGACTGATGTTGAACAGATGCAGATTCGTGGCGTAATGAAACAACGTCAGTCTTATAAGAACTCTTCCCTTGTGATTTCTCGTTACGTGCAGACGGGGCGTGGAGCTTCTGGTTTCTACAATCCTTCATTAGGAAAAAATGGAAAGCGTGTCTATTTTTCGGGCGAGTTTAAAGCAGGAAAGGGTGGTCGTGATATTTGGTACACTGATCTTGAAGATGATGGCTTGTGGTCTCGTCCTAAGTTGGTTTCGGAGAATAATAGTTCCGAGGTGAATGAGGATTATCCATTGGTGGTAGGTGATACGATTCTTTTCTTTGCATCCAACCGTCCGGGTGGTGCAGGTGGAATGGATATCTACTACGCTAAGAAATCAGCAAAGGATACTGTGTGGGGTGAGGCAGTGCCGGCTTGTGAATACATCAACTCTTCTGCAGAGGATTATAATGTGGTGTTCGGTAAGGAGGCAGGAACTGCGGCGTTCATTTCCAACCGCGAAGGAGGTCATGGTATGGACGATATTTATGCAGCACTTGCGTTGCATGTCTCTCCGGATGTCGAACTTGTGGCAGACCAGATGTTGGACGAGCCAAGAGGATTCAATTGGGTGTTCTTCTTCTTCGACTTGAACAAGTTTGATATGAAGCCAGAATATGAGGTGCAGTTGGATGAGGTGATTGCAGCAATGTCGGAATACCCCGGTGCGAAATTTGAAATCAGTGGACACACAGACTCTCGTGGAGATGATAAATATAACCAAAAATTGTCTCAGAAACGTGCGGAGTTCGTTCGCAGCCTGTTGATCAAGAGAGGTGTGGATGCCAACTCATTGGTGGCTGTCGGAAAGGGAGAACTTGAACCGATTATCGCTAATGCTGAGACGGAAGAGCAACATGAGCAAAACCGTCGAGTAGAGTTAAGTATAATTGAAGATGAAGAATAAAATATAGGGAGGAACTGAAGATGAAAAAATTATTAGTATTGATTAGTTTCCTTTCATTAGGATTTATGTTGAATGCTCAGCAGGAGCTGACCCTTTCGCAACAGTTTTTCTCACGTATCAATAAAAACCCTGCGGGTATTGGTAACGTTGAAGATATAGACTTGTTCTTCCTTGGTCATTTCCAATATGCTGGAATGGAGGATGCCCCTAAGTCATTTGTGCTTAACGGACATACATTCGTGGATAAAATCAACTCTGGATTCGGATTGTCTGCTTCTATCGATAATTTGGGTATCACCAGAAATTTCGTGAATGTGAAGGCTGCTTATTCTTACGGATTGCGCTTCAATGATGATATGTTATTGTCTCTCGGTCTCGGTTTCGGAGTGCTGGTCTCTTCTATCGACCTCGACAAATATATCGTGGAGGATGTGACTGAGCTTGAGAATGAGTATGCCGACGTTGACGGTAATCAGGCAAGACCTGACATGGACTTTGGTGTGGAATTCTCGCTAAAGGATAAATTGTTGCTCGGTGCGTCAGTTACCCACTTGATTAGTGGAGAACCGACAACCTATTTGCCGGGTCAGCACTTCTATCTCTACGGTCGCTACCTTTTCAATTTGAATGAAAAGTGGGATTTGGCACCGATGTTGACCTATATGCACCACAAAAAGGTGAATATTTTGGAGGTGAACTTGATGGCGTTCTATCAACGTTTCATTTGGGGAGGAATCACTTGGCACCCTGATGTGACTTCTGGTTTGAAATCAAATCCTTTGGCAATCACTATCGGTGCAGAGTACAAACGTTTCCGTTTGGGCTACACTTTCGACCTCGGATTGGGTAAAGTGAATGACATAGCGGCAACTTCTCATGAGTTTATCGTTTCTTATTCTATCGCAAGAAAGAAGACTGCGACGATTTCTACTGATGGTGAATTCTTTGAATAATTTTGTTTTCATAATTTTTATTTTTTTGTTGTTGGAAAAGCGTGGGGATCTTACCTTGCGCTTTTTCTTTTTGGGTCTTTCTTAATTTGATTTTGTCTATTTTATGGCACAACTTTTTTTGTGCTTGTTATTGACTTTTCAGCAGTTTTGGACTGAAAAAACTTCCTTAGAAACATTATGAACATCGGGCTTTACACCTTTTTTAATTGGAAGTGGTCGTTAAATTGAAAAATAAACTAAAAAATGGTTTAGAATGCTAAAAAAAACTGCTAACTTTGGAGGATATGTATTTGATAGTGTAAGTTTAAGGTAAAAATACGATAAAAATGAGCCAAGTAGAAAGTAAGGTAGCTGAAAAGTTGCTTAGTATTAAAGCAGTAAAGGTGCAACCAAAGAATCCGTTCACGTGGGCATCTGGTTGGAAATCACCGATCTATTGTGACAATCGTAAGACATTGTCTTATCCGGAGATTCGTTCTCTCGTCAAAGAGGAGTTAGCAAACATCGTTCGTGCGAAATATTCAGATGTGGATGTAGTCGCTGGTGTGGCAACTGGTGCAATCGCGCAAGGCGCATTGGTAGCAGAGGTTCTCGGCAAGCCGTTCGTTTATGTTCGTTCGTCTCCGAAGGATCATGGATTGGAGAACCTTATCGAGGGCGATTTGAAGGCAGGGCAAAAAGTGGTTGTGATAGAAGACCTCATCTCAACAGGAGGCAGTAGTTTGAAGGCGGTTGCTGCTCTTCGCAATGCAGGAGCAGAAGTGTTGGGTATGGTGGCTATTTTCACCTATGGATTCCCTGTGGCGGCGCAGAAGTTTGAAGAGGCAGGAGTTGAGCTTTCTACTCTCTCTAATTATAATGCGGTATTGGAGCATTTGCTCGCTACCAAGCAAATTGGAGAGGACGAGATCGAGACTTTGAAGAAATGGCGTGAAGCTCCAGAGGTGTGGGGAGTTTAATTCTTTGGATTTAAATTAAAAGAAGAACGAAAGATGTCAACATTTGAAAGCGAAGTGGTAAAAGCGTCGTGCAACGACGAGGATATCTTCCGGTTTATATCCGATTTGCGTAATTTGGAATATGTGAAGCATAAAGTGCCGGCTGATAAAATCTCTGATTTGTCATTCGACAAGGATTCTTGTCATTTCAATATCGCCATATTGGGTAAAGTGGGAATGAAGGTTGTCAGCAGAGAACCTTATAAGACCGTGAAGTATGGTTCGGACAATTCTCCAGTTGATTTCGATTTGTGGATACAGTTGAAGAAAATGTCTGAAAATGACACGAGAATCAAGGTGACGATGAAGGCGGAAATGAACTTCATGATAAAGCAGCTGATTGAACCGATGGTCGAACCGATGCTTAGTAAGTTGGCTCGTGCGCTTGCTTCATTCCCTTACGAAAAGTATCAGAAATAAAATAGCTAAAAAATAGTTCAGATGGAATTGTTAGAAGGAATCATTAAGAGGGCTCAGGCTAACCCTCAGCGTATCGTGCTTCCTGAAGGAACGGAAGAGCGTACAATCAAAGCAGCCGACATCATATTGGAACAAGGAATTGCTGCCGTTACTCTTTTGGGTGATAAGCAAGAGATTGAAAACTTGGCTAATCAATATGGGTTAAAGAACATTTCAAAGGCAACGGTTATCGACCCTCAGAATAATCCTGATAGTCAAAAATACGCTGACCTTCTCTTCAAACTTCGTCAGAAAAAAGGTATGACCGCAGAGCAAGCTGCAGAAAAGGTGAAAGACCCTCTCTATTTGGCTTGTTTGATGATTAAAAACGGAGACATTGATGGAGAGGTGGCTGGTGCGAAGAATTATACAGGAGACGTGCTTCGTCCGGCTTTCCAAATCGTAAAGACCAAACCGGGCGTAGGCGTGGTTTCTGGTTCTTTCTTGATGGTGTTCAAAGATAAGAACATTGGTCATGAGGGGCTTCTGCTTTTTGCAGATTGTGCCGCTACTCCAAACCCTTCAGCAGAAGAGTTGGCGCACATCGCTGTCTGCAGTGGTGAGACTGCCAAGGAGATTTATGGGTTCACAGAACCTCATGTTGCCATCCTCTCTTTCTCAACAAAAGGAAGTGCAAAAAATGAGATGGTCGACAAGGTGATCGAGGCAACCCAGTTGGCTCAAGAGTTGGCTCCTAATATGATGATTGATGGTGAGTTGCAGGCTGATGCGGCACTCGTCCCTTCAGTGGCTGAGAAGAAAGCTCCGGGCAGCAAAGTGGCTGGTTCTGCTAATGTTTTGGTATTCCCATCGTTGGATGCTGGTAATATCGGTTACAAGTTGGTGCAAAGACTTTCTGGTTGCGAGGCAATCGGTCCGTTGTTGCAAGGATTGGCAGCTCCAATCAACGACTTGTCTCGTGGATGTTCGGTCGATGACATCGTTAAGATGGTCGCAATCACAGCGAATCAGGCTATGGCAGCAAAAGGCGAAATATAAAATTTAAATTGAAGGAAAAATGAAAATATTGGTAATCAACTGTGGAAGTTCTTCCATCAAATATAAGTTGTTCGATATGACGAACAGTTCTGTGATGGCACAGGGTGGTGTTGAGAAAATTGGAATTCCCGGTTCTTTCTTGAAATATACCCGCAACAACGGAGAGAAGGCGATTGTCGAAAAGGATGTGCCAGACCACTCTGTGGGTGTTCAATGGATATTTGATATGTTGACAGACCCTCAGGAGGGTTGCATTAAGTCGCTCGATGAGGTTGATGCAGTCGGACATCGTGTACTTCATGGAGGAGACAAGTTCACTGAGAGCAGCGTCGTAAATGATCAGGTAAAGGCTCAGATCGAGGCTTGTTTCCCATTGGGTCCATTACACAATCCTGCCAATTTGAAGGGTATCATGGCTGTTGAGGCTCTTTTGCCGAAATGTCCGCAAGTGGCAGTGTTTGACACTGCTTTCCATCAATCAATGCCTAAGGAGTCTTTCTTGTATGCAATCCCTTATGAATTGTATGAGAAGCATTCTGTTCGTAGATATGGTTTCCACGGAACGAGCCACCGTTATGTCTCAAAACGTGTTTTGGAGTTTTTAGGCGAGAAGGCAGAAGGTTCTAAAATCATCACTTGCCACATCGGAAATGGAGGTTCGATTGCTGCTGTGAAGGATGGTAAGTCATTTGACACTTCAATGGGTATGACACCGTTGGAGGGCTTGATGATGGGTACTCGTTCGGGTGACATTGACACTGGGGCAGTTACTTTCTTGATGGAGAGAGAGGGATATAACGCAAAGAAAATGTCGGATGTTCTGAACAAACAGAGTGGACTTTTGGGTGTGTCAGGAGTCTCTTCTGATATGCGAGAAGTGCGTGCGGCTATTGCGGCAGGTAACGAGCGTGCGAAATTGGCATTGGATATGTTCATCTATCGTATTAAGAAATATGTCGGTTCTTATATCGCTGCAATGGGTGGAGTTGACACTATCGTTTTCACTGGTGGAATCGGGGAGAATGTAGAGGTGGTACGCAAAGGCGTTTGTGAGAACATGGAGTTTCTTGGTATAAAATTGGACGAAGCGTTGAACGACAAAATCAGAGGTGAAGAGGCGATTATCAGTGCGAACGACTCTAAAGTGAAGATTGTTGTCATTCCGACTGATGAAGAGTTTATGATTGCTTCCGATACCATGGATTTGGTGAAGTAATATAGGAGGGTTCAAAAAAAATGTTTTGCGGACTCCTATAATCTTTCGATAGATATTAATCAAACAAGAAGACTGCTATTATAATCGTATTTTATTTTTTCTTATGTATGGTTTTATAGCAGTTTTCTTTTTTTGTGTAGATAACAAAAAAAGCTCATGAGAGGGTTGGGTTCAGCCTTCTACATAAATTGAACATTGTAAAAAATGCAAAATAAAAATTCCACCCCTACAGTTTTAGGGACGGCAGATATTAGGAAACTTCTTATCGAATATTCAGGGCCGGCGATAGTGGCGATGATGGCATCTGCCTTGTATAATATAATTGACCGTATTTTTATCGGACAGGGCGTTTCTGCTTATGCGATTTCAGGTTTGGGAGTGACGATGCCGGTAATGAACTTGTCTGCGGCATTTGGTGCGATGATCGGAGCAGGAGGTGCAACGCTCACCTCTATCAAAATGGGACAACAGGATTATGACAGCACACAAAAGGTGCTGGGGAATGTGACGCTCATGAATATCGTTTTGGGTATCATATTCATGATTGTAGGTTTGGTTTATATTGATGAAATACTTTACTTTTTTGGAGCAAGTGAAAAAACGATTCCTTACGCGCGAGACTTCATGCAGGTCATATTAGCAGGTAATGTCATCACGCATCTCTATTTGGGACTGAACAGTGTGATGCGCTCTTCTGGAAATCCTCGTAAGGCAATGAAGATTACCATCATGACTGTTTTGATTAATTTGGTGTTAGCCCCAATGTTTATTTTCGTTTTCAAATGGGGAATCAGAGGTGCGGCTTTCTCTACAATTATCGCACAATTTATTGCGCTGATGGTTGTTTTGCACCACTTCTGCAAATGTGATTCGTTTTTGCAATTTAAGTGGAGCGCATTGACGTTTGATTTGAGGATTTGTAAATCCATCCTTTCGATTGGCATGGCTCCGTTTGTACTGAATGCGTGCGCTTGTTTGGTGGTTATCATCATCAATAAGGCATTGTTCAAACATGGAGGCGATTTGGCGATTGGTGCGTACGGAATTGTCAATAGCGTATTGATGATTTTCATGATGTTGGTGATGGGAGTGAATCAGGGTATGCAGCCCATTGCGGGTTACAATTTTGGAGCGCGACTTTATTCGAGGGTCAGGAAGGTTCTCAAACTGACAATCGTATTTGCAACCGTGATAACTTGTCTCGCTTTTGTGATAGCCCAGACGATTCCCGGTTTTTTGGCGAGAATGTTTACGACCGATACGGAGTTGATCGATTTGACGATTATAGGGTTGAGAGTGTGTTGTCTTGCAATGCCGATTGTGGGATTCCAAATGGTAACTTCCAATTTTTTCCAGTCGGTCGGAAAAGCGCAGATGGCGGTAGTGTTGTCCTCTTCTCGTCAGTTGTTGTTGTTGATACCGTTACTGCTTATATTGCCCAATTATTTCGGTATGATGGGAGTCTTTGCAAGTATGCCGTTGGCAGATTCGCTCGCATCGATTATCGCATTCGTCCTGTTGAGGAGGGAGATGAAAACTTTCTCTAAATTGGAAGATCACCCCATGGAAGTAAAAAAAGAATAACCCAACAAAAGAGTTATATGGAGAGAAAAGGAAATTTAATTGTCAGTTTAGGAAGAGAATTTGGTGCAGGCGGGCGTTCTGTGGGACGTATGCTTGCGGATAGGTTAGGTGTCGCCTATTACGATAAAGAGCTGATCATAGAGGCAGCGAAAGAGTTCGGATTCGCACCTGAGTTTTTTGAGGAAATGGATGAAAAATCCTCGTCTTCTACTATTTCTGGGAATGTTTTACAGTGGATGAGTGATTGGATGGGGAATGCGTATAGTCGTAATTTTTTATCGCAAGACTCCCTTTTTGAAATGCAGGCTAATACAATCCGAAAAATTGCCTCAGAAAAGTCTTGCGTCATTTTGGGGCGCTGCTCGGACTATGTTTTGCGGGACAACCCCAATTGTGTGAGTGTCTTTTTGCATTCTACGGAGGAAGACCGTGCAAATCGTATCGTGGAACGATCTGATATGACGAGAGAGCAGGCGTTGAAACTCATGGAGGTGGAGGATAAGCGAAGAGCCTCCTATTATAATTTCTACTCCAATAAGACATGGGGAATGGCATCAACTTACCACTTGTCTGTCAATGTTGCATCGTTGGGTGATGAGGGAGTGGTCGATTTCATCATTGATTTTTTGAAGCGGGGCGGATATTGCGAATGAAAGAATCTCGAATAACTGGAAAGTGGAGGAGATTTTTTTAATGCTTATAGAAAAGTGGAGGAATCCAGCTTGATAATGCAAGAAGGATAATAAATTCTTACTCATTCACCAGCCGCTCAATCTTGCAGCTATGCTCCTTAGTCTTCTCGTCGTAATTCACGCCTACGAAAAGCAGGTCGCCTTTGTAGTTGTTGAGAGCTTGACAATAGTTTTTGTCCTTTATTTGTTGCAATGCACTTCCTGCGCTTTTGTTGTGTTTCAACTCTATCACCATAGCCGGGATGTTGGGCAAATAAGGTATCAAAACCAAGTCTGCGTAACCTTTGCCGGTTGGCAGTTCCTTGAAAAGTGTGTAACGCGTGTTGGCGTAGAAGTAAGCCAAGCATATTGCGCTTTGGAAGCAATGCTCGTCGTTGTAAGTCAACGGGCTGGTCACCTCTGTGTGGGCTGCGTCGAGAGCCTTTGCCACTGCCTCCTCGTTGCCTTCGACGGTTGCGTCGAGAAGTTTTTTGGAGGCGTTGATAATCTCCATCAGTTTCTTGTAGTCTGGACTCAATTTGACAGAACGCACCCACTCCTGACGAACCTCCTCGTTGGGTATGCAGCAAGTTTGTTCTTCAAAATTATAGTTCAGATAACCCAAGTGAATCAGGTAGGTGAACACATCATCCTTCGACTCAAACTTGTCCAACGTGTTTAGGAACGAGCCGACATCCACCTCCACACTGTCGCCCGAAATCATGGTGACAACAT
>CALFTM010000061.1 GCA_937916355.1 uncultured Bacteroidales bacterium | reverse complement strand
AGTGAAGATTGATCGCCATACCCGCGATAAATATGATCGTGCCGATGATGAACTGCGGTGAGTAGAGCCAAGCGGCGGTGTAGCGATCAGCAGGTGCGAGATAGAAGATCCAGCACCCCTGCATCAGTGCGTTGAGGGTGTTGAACGTTGCCCCCATCAACATAATTCCGAGGGGCATTTTCGACTTGCCGCGAATCAGGAAGGGGAAGATGAACGAACGCTGGAAGTAGTGTGTCTGGAACAGCGCAAAGAGAGCCAGCGGTGCCGCCTCCCACGTGCGATCCGAGGCCCACCAGAGTGCGGTCATTGCCACGAATACGGGCGCCTCCATTAGCACCCAGCCGATGCGGTTTGGCACGGGAGGGCCGAAACGGCGGTCGAATAACATTCCGTAGCCCGCCTCGACGAAGTAGAGCGCGACAAAGACAACGGCAGCCGTAGCGCCCATTATCCACAGGAATGTGTTGTATGTTGCCAGATCAATCATAATTCAATATTTCTTTTTCGGGGGTTAAAACCGATCTTTCGCAGTTGGGTTTTGCGTTTGGGTCGATAATATCGGACAAAGTTATATAAATTTTCCTAAATAAATTAAGGTATTACAACTCTTTCGACATTTTGACCACAAGACTTGGCATATTTTGTGAAGAGGTATGGAGTTGGCAGTGCTATTGCTCTGCTGTGTGGCTGCTTTTTTGGAGTAGAATTGCGGCTACGCGTGATGATAAAATTTAAGTAACAGTGATGGACAAAAACAACAAAAATGGTTGCGGTTGCGGCTGCGGCTCGACCTCGAAGGGTAGCGAGAAACCTAAGGCTGAAACCACGACCAAGAAGCCCGAAACCAGCGAAAAACAGAAGAAATAATCGCTCCCCCGATTCGCTTTTGTTTCGTTGTCCGTTTTCGGACTTGCCGCGCTCGTTTTTCGAGTGCGGCTTTTTTGTGCAATTATTCCGAAAATTTTACGAAATCTTTGATTTCGTAAATAGCTAAACTTCGCCCGAAACACAAAAAATAATCTAAAAAAAATGATCGAAAAATTTGGAAAATCGAAAAGTTTGGTTGTATCTTTGTGATATCAAAATGATATTACTTTAAAATTTAAAAACTTTTCAATTATGACTACTGAAAACTACACTTACTCAGGCTGGAAAATGAATGGTTTTGCAGCGTTGTTTATGATTCTCGCAACTCTCGCGGTGGCTATTGCATCGATCGTTGCGTCGGTTAACTTCTTCCCCGCAGGTTCGGCAGGCGAGGTGATCGCTGCTGTTGCGGGTGTCTTGCTGATCATCACGTCGATTATTATGCTGATCGGCTTTATGATGCTCGAACCCAACGAGGCTCGTGTGTTGTTGTTCTTTGGTAAGTATCGCGGTACGTTCTATGAAACGGGCTTCTGGTGGGTTAATCCCTTTATGTCGAAGAAGAGTATCTCGATGCGCGCCCGTAACCTCAATGTCGATCCTATCAAGGTGAACGACAAGGCTGGTAACCCAATCCTGATTGGTCTGGTGCTCGTATGGCGTATCAAACGCGATGGTATCTATAAGGCTGTATTCGAGATCGACGCTCCGACCGATGCGGGCGTGCAGTCGTCGGCACGTATGAACGTATTGGAAAACTTCGTGGCTGTTCAGAGCGATGCAGCTCTGCGCCACGTGGCAGGTTTGTACGCTTACGACGAGAATACTACCGCTAATGAGGAGATCACGCTCCGTTCGGGTGGTGAGGAGATCAACGACCAGCTGACCGAACAGTTGACCGAGCGTCTGGCTATGGCAGGTATCGAGGTTGTTGAGGCTCGCTTGAACTACCTGGCATATGCTCCCGAGATTGCGGCAGTTATGTTGCGTCGCCAGCAGGCTGATGCGATCATCGCAGCTCGCGAGAAGATCGTCGAGGGCGCTGTTTCGATGGTTAAGATGGCGTTGGATCGTCTTGATGATGAGAATGTTGTCGAGTTGGACGAGGAGCGCAAGGCGGCTATGGTCAGCAATCTGCTTGTAGTTCTCTGCTCGGACGAGTCGGCGCAGCCCGTGCTCAATACCGGTACTTTGAATCATTAATCGTTTGAGGGATTATGGCGGTTAAAGAGTCATCAACTCGCAGTTTCGTGCTGCGTATCGACGCCGAGACGATGGATGCCATCGAGCGTTGGGCGGCGGACGAGTTCCGTAGCACAAACGGCCAGTTGCAATGGATCATAGCTGAGGCTTTGCGTCGCAGCGGCCGCAAACCGCGTCCTGCAAAACGCAAAAAGGCTTCGGTTGAGAACGAAGAGACCAATGACTAATACCCGAGACTATGAGTAAGAAGATTAAAACTGATTATAGCGCTCGTACTACGAACGAGGAGAGCCTGTCGTTGAGAAGTTGTATGCGCTCTTATCGCAAGAGTCGCGCGGCAGCTGATGTTCGTCGAGATTTGGGTGCGGATATGAATCCCAAGAATATCTGGAAGAGCCGCACGCCCTTCCCGTGGGTAGAGTTTTGCGCATTGATATTGCTTTTCGCGCCATACGTTGTTGAGCATTTTGCACCCGAATTTTATGTGCGATCAGAGCGATTTGAAGCTATCTGGAATTGGACGGTTATCATTCTCATTATCGGTCGTGCCGCGTGGCGTTGGTGGCGTCGTGCTCCGCGTCGTCGCTACGAGGTGGCTGTCGGAGCGTGCTTTACATTAGGTGTGGTTTGGGTGATCTTTCCTGTCGCCAAACTGATAATTGGCACCGATGATCCGACGGCGCAGTACCAGCTGCTGGCCTTTGCGGGTATATCGTTTGCGTTGATGTTCTTCTTCCACTACTTGTGGCGCAGGGTGCGCAACCGCTCGGCGTATGAGATCCAGAATTACCGCGCTCAGGTGCGTCGTAACAAAATGAAAAACCTCTAATACTATGGCTAACAATATGTATATCATCAAGATGCACCGTTCGTTGGGTGTCAAGTTGACAACTGCCTTCACTCTGCTGTTGCCATTTGTTATGGGTGTAATCAGTTATTGCGAGGGGTTGGGCTGGTTGCCGATGGTGGTAATGCTCGTGGTGCTGGTGCCGATGTATATTCTGACGTGGCTCCATTCGCCTCAGACGCTGATGATCGACCGCAATACGTTGACGATTGGTCGCCGAGTGCAACCCGTCGTAATCTCGCTCAGCGATATCCGACGTGTCGAGCGTGTCGAATCGAAGGTTGTTCGTCGCTCGATGCGCACGATGGGCAATGGCGGAATGTGGGCCTACACGGGTAGTCACTATCATCGCCAAATCGGTAACTATAAGCTCTTTGCGACCGATATGCGCGAGCTGCTGCTGATCGAAACCGACAAACAGAAGTATGTCATCTCGTCGGTCGATACCCATATGTACAGAATGTTGCGTGAATGTGTAAAACCTACGGTATGAAACGAATCTTAATAGCAGTATTAATGGCTTTCGCGACTCTCGCGGCGTCGGCCGAAACGCCGATAACCCTGCAAACCCCCTCGGGCGAGATCTATGGCACGTTGGCTGCCCCCGAGAATGCCTCGCGCACGGCGGTGCTGATCATTGCGGGCTCGGGTCCGACCGACCGCAACGGCAATAGTGTGGCAGGCATATCGACCAACGCCTATAAGATGCTGGCCGACTCGCTTGCGGCGCACGGCTACGCCTCGTTGCGCTACGACAAGCGCGGTATTGCGTCGAGTGCAGCGGCGGGAACTGACGAGTCGCAACTGACTTTCGATGCCTATATCGACGATGCAGCGGCTTGGGTCGATCTGTTGGTTGCCGACGAGCGGTTCGACCGCGTGGTGCTCGCAGGACATAGTGAGGGTGGCCTGATTGCGCTTGTGGCGGCAAAACGCACCGAGCAGGTGGCGGCAGTGATTACATTGGCGGGTGTTGGCGAGGCGATCGATGCTACGCTGCGACGTCAACTTGCGACGCAACCCGAACCCTACAAGAGCGAGTGCTATCGCATTCTCGACGAGTTGAAAGTGGGGCGCAAGGTGGCCGATGTGAAGCCCGAGCTGGCGGTGTTGTTTCGAGAGAGTGTGCAACCCTTCCTGATCTCGCAGATGCGTTATGAGCCTGCGGCGGAGGCTCGCGCGTTGAAGGTGCCGTTGCTGGTTGTGCAGGGCACGACCGACATCCAGATCAACCTGAACGATGCGATAAAACTCTCGACCTCGAATTTTATGGCTAAGTTGGCGATTATCAAGGATATGAACCACGTGCTGAAACCCTGCGCATCGCTCGATCAGCAGGCGCAGATGATGACCTACATCAACAGTTCGACTGCGCTTGCTCCGACGCTTGTGCCGACGCTCGTCGGATTCCTCAATGAATTGAAATAGACGTAATTTGTACTCCGAGCATTTTTAGTATTGTGGATTTATTCCGTTATAGATAGTAGAAGAACTAGTGCGTCAACATTGCGACTGAACAAAAAAAAGAGCCACCCGCAGGTGGCTCTTAATTCTGAATAGAATAGGCCTAAACAACCTCTCAATCGATTAGAGAGCTGCCAATTCGCAGTATTTGTTGTAGTGCGACTTTACATTGCGCACATAGGCCAAGGTCTGTTTGATGCCCGTAAAACGGCCGCAACGTACGACCGGATCCTGATAATACTCGGGCTGACCTTTCAGTTCGAGATAGCGCGATACGACTTCCCACTTCTCGGGATCTTCGTCGTGCTTGGCAGCCAAGCGCTGCGCATCGCGCACGTGACCGATACCACACACATAGCTGGCCAACATCAGGCACAAGCGATCCTCTTCGGTGGCCGACGACGATAGTCGTAACGAACGGTCAATCTTATTCAACAATTTCGACGCCAAACGAATATTGGTTTCGGGGTCGAAAGCCTCCTCTTGCGGTACATTGAACTGCTCCGCCACACGAGGCATAATCTGCATCAAACCACCCATCTCACGAATGTCACGAGTGTGGGTTCTTCCGTAGATCATACCGATAAGTGCAAAGAACAAGGCTGTCATCAAACCATGGGAAACCATTTGGAGAATAGCACCCGTCATGGCCGTTTTGTTCATCATCAACAATGCGAACAACACCAATCCACAGTGGCTCACGGAAGAGTATGCGTTGATATACTTCAGGTCGTTTTGTACGCATGCGCTGAATGCTCCGTAGACAACGCTGATACCGGTGAGGATGATGAAGATCCAAGCCAAATCGTTGGCAGCTTGAGGCATGAGGTACATTGCCACACGGAAGCAACCATATCCTCCCAATTTCATCAAAACTCCTGCGTGGAGCATTGATACTGCGGTTGGTGCAGATGCGTGACCGTCAGGCGACCAAGTGTGGAATGGGAACATCGCACCCAACACACCGAAACCGATGAATGTGAGTGGGAAAAAGATGTATTGCCAATTTTGGTCTCCTCCTGCTGCCATTGATGCTTGCACGTTCTTTGCAATCTCCTGAATGTTGAATGTTAAGATAGAACCCTCTGGGGCAGAGTAGTAGTAGATACCTAAGATACCCACCATCAAGAATGCAGAACCTCCCATCAACATGAGGGTCAGTTTCATTGCAGAGTACTCTTTTCTTCCACTTCCCCAAAGTCCGATCAGTAGGTACATTGGAATCAACGCAACCTCGTAGAAAAGGAACATGGTGAACAAATCAAGTGAGATGAAGAACCCGTAAACTCCGATAGAGAGCATCAAGAACCATAGGAAGTATTCTTTGACCTTCTCTTCAATTGCATAAGATACGAAGACTCCGGTGATGACCACGATAGAGGAGAGCAGAAGCATAGCAACTGATACTCCATCTACTCCAACTGAATATTGAATGTTTAAAGTCTCGTACCATGTAGTCGATGCCGCATAAAGAAACTCTTGAGTGTCGCCTCCAGCTCTCAGGGAGAGGTAGTCGACCGTTAAGTAGGCGGATACTGCCAACAGTGCCAATCCACCGATAGCCATAACCGTTCGAATCAAACTCTTCTTCTCGCCGGGGATGCAGAACAATATCGCCATCATGACGAGAGGAATGATTACAAATAATGATAATATATTCATTGTCGTACTTTATTTTAGAGTTTACTATTATAGATACAACGCTAAGAAGGTTATGACGATAACACCCATGATAAAGAACCATGCGTAGTTTTGAACATTTCCGCTTTGTATCTCCTTGGTCTCCTCTGAAGTTATGTTTGTTACCCATGCAAGTGAGTCCATGAATCCGTCGATGACATGACGGTCGAACCATGCGATTGGCTGACAAATCTTTTTGAATATGATATTGTTCGTTATGAACAAATAAACCTCGTCGATATAGAACCTGTGTGATGCTGCGGTGTAAAGTCCTTTGACTTTATTCGCGATCATATCAGGCTTTTCATTCTTCTTGAAGTATAAGAAGTATGCGATGCCTATTCCGACCAATGCGACCAAGAGGCTTGGGATTGCGACATTCCAATGAGTATGGATCTCATATCCTACATAATCAGGAGAGATAAGTTCGCTGAAAGGAATGAATCCGCTCAATAGGTAAACAGACAAGATAATCAAAGGAATTGTCATGTTACTTGGTGCCTCATGTGGTTTGTGATGTTCGTAAGCAGGCTCGTCATACCAGAAGATTCTGAAGTATAGACGGAACATGTAGAACGCAGTCAGACCGGCTACGAATGTCTGACACCAGTAAATTACCGGAGCTGCTTCGTGGGCTGCAACCAAAATCTCATCTTTAGAGAAGAATCCTGAGAACGGCCAAATTCCAGCGATAGCAAGACATGCGAAGAGGAATGTGATGTGAGTAATCTTCAAATATTTTCGGAGTCCACCCATCGCATCCATTTCGTTGCTGTGAACTGCGTGGATAATGCAACCTGCAGCCAAGAAGAGGGTTGCTTTGAACATCGCGTGTGTGAACAAGTGCCACATTGATGCGGTATAACCCAAACCTTCTTCTGCTCCATAACCAGAAACTCCCAAGGAAACCAACATGTAGGCGATTTGAGAGATAGTAGAGAAGGCGAGCACCCTCTTGATGTCTGTTTGTGTGCAAGCGATTACAGCGGCGAACAAACTGGTGAACGCACCAATGTATGTGATGATTTCCAGTACCTCAGGAGCTTCAAAAACGTAGATTGGGAACAATCTCGCAACCAAGTACACTCCGGCAACCACCATTGTAGCGGCGTGGATCAATGCAGACGCTGGTGTCGGACCTTCCATCGCATCTGGCAACCAGATGTGGAATGGGAACATGGCAGATTTTCCCGCTCCTCCTAAGAAGATGAGGAATACTGCGATTGAAATAACAGAAAAACCGCACAAGGTAACGCCTCCCATTGTTGATTGTACTATCGCCACGTGATTGTTTGACACTTCTGTGAGTGGCAAGAAGTCAAATGTCTGCGTGTAGTAAGAGAGGATCAAGATACCGATTAAGAAGAACATGTCGGCAAAACGAGTGACGATGAACGCCTTTTTCGCTGCACGAACTGCCTCTGGTTTTTTAAAGTAGAAACTGATGAGCAAGAATGATGAGACACCCACCAACTCCCAGAAGATGTACATTTGGAAGATGTTGGTTGCGACAACCAATCCCAACATGGCGAAAGAGAAGAGAGAAAGAACAGCGTAGTAACGTTGGAAACCTTCTTCTCCGTGCATATAGCCCATACTATATACATGGACCATCAAAGAGACTGTTGAAATCACCACAAGCATCATTGCAGAAATAGGATCCAAAAGGAATCCGATGCTGATGCACAAATTATCAGACATCCTCAGCCATTCAAGGTTGAAAAGTACCTCTTTGGGGTATTCTCCTCCATAATACTGAGAAAAATATTGAATCGCAACTCCATAGCAGATGATGGAGGTCACGCCAAAGACCGTAGTACCGAGCAGTCCGGCAACTTTCGGACTCATCTTATAGCCTAACAATCCTATGATTAGGAACATAGCGAATGGCAAGGCCAAAATTAAATATGACAAACTGTTGAATTCCATGCCATTAGTGCTTTAATTCGTTAATACTCTTAGCATCGATGTTTTTCTTCTTTCGATAAACATTGATGATGATTGAAATTGCCACGGCAGTCTCTGCGGCTGCGATGACGATGACGAACAGACTATAGATAAAACCCTCCAATTGATCTGGAAACAGAAAACGGTTGAACACCACGAAGTTGATGTTTGCCGCATTGAGGATTAGTTCTATGGACATCAGAATACTGATGAGGTTTTTGCGGACGATAAATCCGTACACTCCGATGAAGAACAAGAGTGTGCTGACTATCAAATAACATTCTAAAGGCATACTCATTTCTTCTCCTCCTTATTGATTTGTGCCACAACCAAACTTCCGACGATACATGCCAATAGTAAGATACTGGATGCCTCAAAAGGTAGCAGGTACTGGAATTTCTCTGTTCCCATTAAGACATTTCCTACTTTATTCATGTCCAATTCTGCGGCGATCTCATTCGCACGAGAGAAATCGGTAGTGACAAATTTGTACTTGAAAATTGTTATCAAACTAACTGCCAAACCGGAAATGGATGCAATCATTCCCATGATGACTTTTGATTTCGACATTGTCTCCTTCTCTTCACCAAGACTCTTGATCATGAGGATGGCAAAGATGAACAAGATGACGATACCCCCTGCATAGACTGACAGTTGGACTGCCGCAAGAAATTCATAGTTCATCTGCAAGTATAGTCCGGCGATTCCGAACAATACGAAGAACAGATAAGTTGCGGCACGAAGGATTTTCGTTGCAGTCACCGTCAGCACACCAAAAAACAAGATGGTGAATGAGAGTAGGGCAAAAATGATATTGCTTGCTGTTAAATACTCCATGGCGTTTTATTGTTGAGTTTTTTCTTTCTTTTCCTCCAACTTAGAACCCTCTTTGTTCAATTGCTTGATCAGAGCGTTCTTGGTAAAGGTGGAGTGTTCAAAATTGTTGCTCCATTCGATAGCCTGCGGTTTGCAGTTGGTGGTGCAGAGCCCGCAGAAGGTACAACTTCCGATGTTGTAGAGGTATTGTGCCAATACCTTCTTCGTTTTTCCATCTTCTGTTGTTTCATCCTTTTTAATGATCTGAATGGAACCGTTCGGACAATTCATCATGCAGAGACCGCAAGCGATACATTTATGTTCATTGTTTTCGTTGTGCGGCATCACCAACTCTCCGCGGAAACGTTCCGCATATTGTTTGGTCCCTCTGTTTTCTGGATATTCTTCCGTGATCGGCTTACGGCAGAAGTTGAGCATCGAGATGCGCATACCCTGCAGCAGATTCCATATATCGGAAAATAGTTCTTTTATATACTTTATCATCTCTCTCTAATTATTAAAAAATTATCACCCAAACTGCCATAACCAAGAGGTTAATCAAACTGATTGGCATTAAAATCTTCCATTCGAGGTGGAGTAGTTGGTCGATTCTGAGTCGTGGGAATGTCCATCTAACCCACAAGCTAAGCAAAATGAGGGCGAAGACTTTGCCCATGAACCACAACCATGATGGAATCATATCCATAGCGGCGTTGAATCCGGCTGCCCACTCCGCATTGATGTGGAACGCTTGCCATCCTCCTAAGAAGACTGTCGCCGCAATTCCCGCAATGATGAACATGTTAAGGTACTCTGCCAAATAGAAGAATCCGAACTGGATACCAGAGTACTCCGTATGGTAACCTGCTGTAAGCTCAGATTCCGCCTCTGGAAGGTCGAAAGGACCACGGTTGGTCTCTGCGTGTCCGGCGATCAAATAGATGACGAACGCCACAAATGCAGGAAGTGGGGCTTGGAAGATGTACCAAGCATTCTCCTGTCCGTTGATGATGTCGGTAAGGTTCATAGAACCAGCCAATATCACCATGGTCATAAGAGAGAGTCCAGCAGATAATTCGTAACTAACCAACTGCGCTCCACTTCTCATCGCACCGATGAGGGTGTATTTGTTGTTACTTGACCATCCGGCCATCAAAATACCAATCACTCCTAATGAAGAGATTGCCAATAGGTAGAAGACTCCGACATTGAAATCGATGCACGCCAACCCTTCTCCGAATTGCAACGCTCCGAATGTGCAGAACGAACCTGCAATCGCTAAGAACATTGCGGTCTTGAACAATAATTGGTCTACGTTGTCGATGCGGATAATCTCCTTCAACAAAATTTTAACCATGTCGGCGATACTTTGGAATATACCCCAAGGTCCAACACGGTTAGGACCTAAACGACATTGGAAGCGAGCACAGATTTTTCGCTCCAAGTAGATGAGTACCAATGCCAACACGCAATACATCGCAAGCAGTAATACTCCGATTAGCACATATTCAATCGTACTTACCAACCAGCCGGGTAGGGCGGCGGAAAGTCCATCATGCACCATCGTTACTAATTTTCCTAATTCTAACATATTAAAAATATTTCTTTACAATTCATGTTATATTGAATTCAGCCCTGTTATCTGTCTGCGCAAGGGATTACGTAGTCGAGGGACGCACCAATCATGATGAGGTCGGCGATCTTCTCGTCCTTACATAATGGATCTAATGCGGAGATGAGCGTCATACATGGAGAGCGGAATTTCACACGATAAGGGTTTTTGCCTCCGGTGCTGTTGATGTACACACCGAATTCTCCTCTGGCGTTCTCTACTCGTTGATAATATTCTCCCTCTGGTAATTTGATGATAGCCGGAACTTTCGCTAAATATCCATCATTTGGAAGGTTGTCTATCAACTGTTCGATGATGCGAAGCGATTGTTCTATCTCATCCAATCTGATGAGGTAACGGTCGAATGTCCCTCCGTCTTGACGGATTACCTCCTCAAATTTGATGTTCTCATACCCTGCGTATGGCTCAATTTTACGAACATCGCAAGACCATCCTGAGGCTCTTCCCGTAGGACCTGTCACGCCCAATGCAGCGGCTTTCTCTTTTGTGAGGAATCCGATGTCCTTCATACGACCCTTTGCTATCGGGTTGTGGGTGAAGAGGGTGTGGTACTCCTTCAACATTTTTCGCATATATGGGATGAACTCTTTTACTTGATCTACGAATTTATCGCTCACGTCTGCAGCGACACCTCCGATGACGTTATAGCCAACCATCAAACGACCTCCTCCAGTCTCTTCGAAAATGTCCATGATCTTTTCACGGTCACGCATTCCGTAGATGAAGGCGGTGATGGAACCCATGTCCATACACATACATCCCCAGCCCAACAAGTGGGAAGCGATACGAGTCAACTCGTCAAAGATGACGCGAATGGCTTGCGCACGTTTTGGCACTTCAATGCCCGCCGCTTTCTCCACGCAAAGGCAGAAGGCGTGACGGTTGATTGCACCAGAAAGGTAGTCGAGACGCTCTGTCAAATGAAGTATTTGAGGGTAAGTGCGTGTCTCACACATTTTCTCGATACCTCTGTGGATATATCCGAAGTTTGGATCCACCTTCTTTACGATCTCTCCGTCGAGAGAGACGCGCAAGTGAAGCACACCATGGGTTGCAGGGTGTTGTGGACCTATGTTTACGACATACTCGTTCTTACCGAAAAGTTGAGACGTTTTAGTGACCAATTTACCGTCTTTATCGAATGTGATGGATGGACAATCCTCCATTGCCTCGATGGTTTGGTTCTCCAACGGAACTGGGTTGAGTTCCGGATTCGCATCGTAGTCTTTTCTGAAAGGGAATCCGTTCCAATCTGCACGCAAGAAGAGACGACGGAGGTCTGGGTGACCAATAAAACGAATGCCAAAGAAGTCGTATGCCTCTCTTTCAAATAGGAGGGCAGACTCCCAAATGTCGCTTACTGTTGGTACGAGCGGTTCTTCACGGTTTTCTGTGGACACCTTGACGATCAAGAAAGCTTGCTTGTCTTGAGTTGAAGTCAGGTGGTAAATGACTTCCATGTTCGCCTCTTTGTCAACACCTGTAAGGTTGAGGAGAACATCGAACCCTCCATCTTTTAGTCCTTTGGCAACCTTTTGCAATTGCTTGCAGGATACGCAGATGGTAGGATATTGTTTCTCTTCTATGGTGATAGAGGAGTCAATCGACGAAATAATATCTTTTAATTTTTTCATGACCTACTTGGTTTCTGCTGTTGGGTTATTGGAGTTGTCCTCTTCTACCACTGGTTTGTTTGGCAGTTTGAAGAAGTTTTCCACTTTGATTTTTCTTTGTAGTTGCATCATGCCGTAAAGCATAGCGTCTGGTCGCGGAGGGCATCCGGGAACGTACACATCCACAGGTATGATTTCATCCACACCTTTCACGACATGATATGAGTCTTGGAATGGACCTCCACCGATGGCGCAACCTCCGACTGCAATTACATATTTGGGTTCTGCCATCTGGTCGTAGAGACGCTTCAATACCGGAGCCATCTTGTGGACGATGGTTCCTGCCACGAACACCACGTCTGCCTGACGAGGAGAGTTACGGGTAACCTCCCATCCGAAACGTGCGAAATCGGTGCGGGCAGCACCCACGCACATAAACTCAATTCCACAGCAACTTGTGGCAAAGGTCAACGGCCAAACAGAGTTGGAACGTCCCCAATTGATGATGTCGTCCAATTTGCCGACTACAACGTTCACACCACCTTTGCGAAGCTCTTCAACGTACTTCTCCAAGTAGGCATTGTCGTTGAAGTCCTCCGTCTTCATGTTTTTGATTTTGATGTCTTTTACTTCCATTCCAAAGCTCCTTTCTTCCATGCGTAAGCTAATCCAAGAACAAGAATGAAGAGGAAGAACAGTACACTTGCTATACCCATCCATCCGAGTGATTTAGAGATGGTTGCCCAAGGAAAGAGCAATACAGTCTCCACATCAAACATCAGAAACAAGATGGCGAATAGGTAGTAGCCTACATTGAACTGCATCCATGAAGTACCCCTCGTCGGAATACCACACTCGTACGGTTCTCCTTTCTGTGCGTTGGTTGAGTGTGGCGACAACAGCCACCCAATCAGCACCGCCGCCGTCACCATGATGATGGCAGTGACCAACACTACGATAAAAATCTCACCTGAACTCATTACTGTTGGTTATTTAATTTATTTATTATTTTTTTATTATCACTCAAATTTTAATTATTCGTTTCGTTGTGTAATATGTTGATTATCAGTTTTGACAGAAAAAAAACTGTACTTCTTGCGAAATACAGTTTGCCAATTATGATGCCTCAATATGCAACAACGATTTTATGAAGACTAATACGACACAAGCAAAAGAAATATGCTGAAGGGCGTTGCGGCTCTCCTGCATCTCAATGAAAACTTTATTCGACTTCATTACTTTCGCTCTGTTTTATCTTGTTTTAATTTAATTTCTCTTATGCAAAATTGAAAAAGTTATTTGACTTCGCCAAATAAAACAAACTTAAATTTCCACTTTATTTTTTGACAGTTTGAAAGTTGAAATGTTAAATTTAACTAAAATTAAGTGAAATCAATTTCTTTTTGTTTTGGATTGTATTTTATTTGTTTCAAAGTGATAGTTTAATTAGGGTTGTAAAATCAAATTGAACGTTATTAACAATTGCCATTTTATTTCATGTCGCACGAACCTTGTCCGACTATTGACATTGAAAAATCAGATAGTCTCGAATCAGAGGTAAATCTTCTGTCGGGACTCCGTTCACTCGAAGGGTTTCCGTATCTTCAAGGAAGAGTTCGATGAATTTTTGAGGATTATGCTCCAATTTTTCAAACGCTTTTTTGTAATAAGGAATCGCTTCTTCTTTTTTGTTTTGGCAAAAGAGGATATGTCCTATGTTCATCCAATCGTTTGCGTTTCGTTTTTCGGGGAGACTCTTTTTGTAGTATTTTTCCGCTGTTTCTAATTTTTGACAAACGAAAGAACACCAACCGATAGCCTTTGCTGACTTGGGGTTGTCGGGCGATAGGTAGTCGATTTTGTAGAACACTTTCAGTGCTTCTTCGTGTCTTCCCAAATGAATGAGGCAATGTCCGATGTTGGATTGGATGTTCAGATTGTCGGGTTGCATTCTTTCGCATTGTCGGTATGCTTCAAGACTTGCTTCGTAGTTGCCAAGCCTTTTTTGACAGAATGCTATGCGTTCTGCGTTCCATGTCGTGTCTGGCAGTAGGGTCTCCGCCTTTTCATAGAGTTGCAGAGCCTCGGTGTACTCTTTTTGTTGTTGATGGCAGTAGGCCGCTTTTTGCATCAGTTCTGCATCGGCTGGGTTTTTCTCCATCAGTGTCTTGAGCAGATGGTTGGCAAGTTGGTAATGCTCTTTTTTTATGTAGTAGTCGCATACCGCGCGCAGGATGCTATCCGACTGTGGGTTGCTTTGTAGGATACGGTTGGCGTGTAATTCCTTGAGTTGAAGGAACGGGTTGGAGAAATCTCCCTTATAGCCGTAGAGATTATAGAATCGGAAGAGGTCTTGGATGTAGTTTTTTGATAGGGCGATTGCCTCTTGCGAAGCGTTGGTTGTTGTATCCACACTCTCCTTGATATGTTCTCTCTCTATTTTCAAGGTGTTGGTGAGCATCTCTTTGTATTGAGCTGGTATGTCGGCAATGGAGTTGAGCATCGAGTATTTGTCAGAGTCGCAAAGGAATTGGCTTTGTTCTACGATCTGAATTAGTCCGCTGTTGTTGTTTATCACCTCTTGTGACGAGAACTGACGGTATATGTCATGGTTGAAAAACGGCAGGAACCAATTTTCGATGTTGTTGAAGAAAGGGTGTTTTTTCATTTGAGAGAAAGTCCCCATAAAGATGTCTCCTCCTTCTAACTGAAATTCGCTGATCTCCCTCGCTTTTTCTGAAAGCGCGCTATTTTCGAGGAGTGATTTCCATTTCGGGTTGGTGGCATCCATTCCTCCATCTTCGTCCAACAGTTCTTCCAAATCCTTTTGTGTCAGTTGTTGGCGTTGCGTTTGGTTCTGTTTTATGATGTCAGGAATTGCCTCTTTCATCTTTTTGGAAATCTTCTCGGTTTCGTTGCTGAGCAGTATCAGAATGATTGTTTTTTGCAGGTTTTCGGCGAGAGACTCATTTTGGAAGGTGTAATCAAACCGGCTCTCCAATTTATGGTAGATGGAGATTCTGTTGTGGTGGGTTTGTGCGCAGAATATGAGTCCGACGAGGGCTCTTTGTCGCACTCTCTTGTCGCAATTGTCGAGGAGGTCTAACAGGAAATTGAATTTGGCCTCGTCGAATGTGCGGAGTAGCGAGAGGGTGGATGCAGAGATCCAAGCCGCCTTTTCCGTAGAGGATATTTTTTGAGAGGCGTACAACTCTTTTAGGGCTTGTTGCAGTTCTGTTTCGTATTTGTCTGAAAGCCAGAGTCTTTTGAATGTTTTGCTGAAATGCTCTGACGTTTCGTATTGAGAGGCATTGGGGATGAAGAATTGGTCTGAATTAAATCTTTTCAGTTGGTAGACGATGTTGTCGGAATTCTTTGAAAAAAAAGCGTCCCTGATGGTGTCAGCCAACTCCATCGTCTTGATTTGTATCTGGTTGTATATTTTGTCTCGTTCAGGGTCTACGATATTGTTGATGGTATAACCCAACAAATTTTTGTAGGTTGTCTCGAGTTCTTCTCTCTGGTCAGAGAAATAGGGGTTGCCCAATTCTGAAGCCAGAGTTTTTAAATAGACAAGGGCGTTGCTCATCTCTTTTTCGTGTACACTTCGGCAGATTTTTTTGTAGAGGATTTCAAAGTCTCTATTCGTCATGATATATCTAATTTTAGTTGTTTTTTATATGTTGGGAATTTTTATATGGCAAATGTAAGAAAAGAAGATAAATTTTTATTAGATTCGTGCCATAAAAAAGAATATTTTAGTATTAATTTAAAAAAAATTACTGTCATGGGAATTTTGGATTCTTTGCTGCAAAATGCTTCTGAGGTGGATGCAGCATCTTTGGAAAAGGAGTATGGTCCGTTGTTGATAGAGGGTGAGATGATAGAACATGCCTACAAGTTGATTCGAGATAAGTTGGTTTTCACGAATAAACGGATGATTATGTTGGATGTGCAGGGGATGACTGGAAAGAAGAGGGAGTATCTTTCGGTTCCTTACCACTCGGTGGAGGTTTTCTCGGTTGAGACCGCTGGCACTTTAGATCTTGATTCTGATTTGAAGGTGTGGGTAAAGGGGCATTCCGATCCGTTCGTGCAGAAATTTGGTAGAGGTGTGGATATTAAAGAAGTGGAGCGCATTTTAGCTCGTTACGTTTTGAAGTAGTTTATTTTCAGAATGCGAGAAAAGCGTAAAATCATTACGTAAGTACGTTTCCCATCGCTATCGGATTGTTTGAGGGAGTGAAGGGTATATTACTCGAACCGAATAGAGCGGATGGGGGATATTTTTGTGATAATGTAGGTGGATAGTCTTAGAATGATGGTTGAGAGTAGGAAGACTCCTATGTTGATCCAAAGGATGTTTAACCAAGATAATTCGACAGGGACGCTCTCCACATAGTAAACTTCGGGGTCTAATTGTATGATCCCGAATTTTTTTTGCAGAAAGCAGAATGTCAGTGCGAGGATGTTGCCGATGAGCATTCCTTTTCCGACGATGAAGAGGGCGATGTAGAGAAATAGTTTTTGGATGCTTGTGTTGTTCGCCCCCATTGCTTTCAGTACGCCAATCATATTGGTGCGATCCAGTATGAGGATAAGTAGTCCTGAAATCATAGTGAATCCTGCTACGGCTATCATGAGAATGAAGATGATCACGACATTGGTGTCCAGCAAGTCTAGCCAGCCGAATATCTGCGGGTTGATTTCTGTGATGTCTTTCATCATGTAGTAGTTGCCCTTGTTGTCGAAGCGGTTGCCGACGACTGAGTAGATTTCTTTTTTTGCTTCTTCCAATTGGTTGAAATCGTGTATGTCAATTTCGATGCCGCTACATTGGTCGTCTTCCCATTGGTTGAGTTTTCGGATGTGGCGGATGTCTCCTACGACGAACAGGTTGTCATAGTCTGAAAAACCGGTAGAGTAGATGCCGGAGACGGAGAGGGGGCGCACCCGCACCTTCCCGTTTATCACGAAGTAGGTGTGGAATTTGTCTCCAACCTTCAGGTGTAGTAGATCTGCGATCTTTTTTGAAATGAGCGTTTGATTGCCGCTACTGTCTGATATGGGGCAAATCTCTCCCTCTTTAAGGTTTTTTTGGAAGAAACTCCAGTCGTATTGGGCATCGACCCCTTTGAATACCATTCCATGGAAATCGTCGCCTACCTTCATGATGCCGGGTAGTGTGGCGAATGGTTGCACATGGAGGACGCTTGGTTGTTGTTTTAGTTTGTTGATGAGTAGAGTGTCAAATTGGATAGGGACTGTCTCGTATGTCTGGTTGCTGAATGAGGCGGAGACCTGCACGTCAGAACCGAACCCGATTAGTTTGTTGCGCACCTCCTTTTTGAAGCCGACAACAATCCCTACCGCTATAATCATTATCATCAGACTGAGTGCGATGCCTCCGGTCGCCAAGCGAACAATGGAGCCGGAGATCTTTTGTTTAGCCTCCTTCCCCATGAAGATTTTTTTAGCGATGAATAGTTCGTAACTCACAATGATGAATTTTTATGATTTTATAATGAAAAAGGAGCGCATTTTCGCACTCCTTTGTTTGTGTTTTATATCGTGCGTCCCGGATAAACCTCCAAGGCTTTTTTCAGAACGAACAACGCTTTGGCGAGTTCTTCTTTTTCTAAGACGTAGGCTACACGCACTTCGTTCTTTCCGACCTCTTTCCCGGTGTAGAATCCGGATGCAGGAGCCATCATGACGGTCTGTCCCTCGTATTGGAACTCTTCCAACAACCATGCGCAGAACTTGTCTGAATCGTCGATTGGTAGTCGCGCTACGGTGTAGAACGCCCCCATTGGAATAGGAGAGTAGACTCCCGGAATGCGGTTGAGTCCGTCAATCAGGTATTTCCTTCTCTCTACATATTCATTGTACATTTCAAGCATATATTCTTCGGGGGTGTCGAAGGAGGCTTCTGCCACAATTTGTCCGAGGAGTGGCGGACTGAGACGAGCTTGGCAGAACTTCATCACGCTTTTGCGAACCTCTTCATTTTTTGTCACCAACGCCCCCACGCGGATGCCACATTCGCTATAACGTTTAGAGACGGAATCGAACAAAATCACATTCTCTTCGATGCCCTCCAAGTGAAAGGCCGAAATATATGGTGCGCCAGTGTAGCAAAATTCGCGGTACACCTCGTCTGAGAAAAGGTATAAGTCGTATTTCTTGACGAGGTCACGGATTTTGTTCATCTCCTTTTGGTTGTATAGGTAACCAGTCGGATTATTAGGGTTGCAGATGAGGATTCCCTTTGTGCGAGGGGTGATCATCTCTTCAAACTTCTCGATGTGTGGAAGTGCGAAGCCCTCTTCTATGGTTGATAGAACAGGTTTGATGGTCGCACCTGCAGCGATCGCGAATGCGGTGTAATTGGCGTATGCTGGCTCTGGTACGATGATTTCATCTCCGGGGTCGAGACACGCCATGAATGCGAAGTTCACTGCCTCCGAACCTCCGCTGGTGATGATGATGTCCTTGGCGGTTACATCTATATTGAACCTTTGGTAGTAACTTGCAAGTTTCTCTCTCAAACTCTTGATACCATCACTTGGACTATATTCCAAGATTTGTCGGTCTATTTTTTTTAGCGCATCTAAAGCCACCTTGGGTGTCTTTAGGTCGGGCTGACCGATGTTGAGGTGGAAAACTTTTACTCCTCGCTCTTTTGCTTTGTCGGCAAGGGGTACAAGCTTCCTGATGGGTGATTGCGGCATTAGCTGTCCACGTTTCGATGTTTGTGGCATATTGATTAAAATTTTTCTTTTTTGAAAATTATCTGCAAATATATAATTATCTTCACAAAATCACAATAGAAATTATTCTTGTTTTGGGAAAAAGTCGGGGTGTGCCTCCACCATCATACGTGCGCATTCGTAGCCTTGTTGGTAGAGTTCTTCCAATTTCTCGATGTCTTTTTCGAGTCGGGAGACTTTAATCTTTTCAATTGGACGTATGACGAGGAATTGACCTTTTTTTTCTTGTTCGTCTATGAAGTCCAAAACTTTGTTGTAGTCGAAGTTTTTGTTTTTCAGACGTTTTTGTATTTTCGGGTATTTCTTGTAGAAAAAAGAGGGGAACCACATCTCCTTGTTGGATTTTCTGTAATTTTTGTTGCGGGTGAGGATGATTACCAATTTTTCGTATCCGTCAGAGAGTGCTTTTTCGACAGGGATGGCATCACAGATTCCTCCGTCGAGCATTGGTTTGCCATCGAGTTCGGTGATGTCTGCCACGAACGGCAGACTGCTGGAGGCTTGGACGATTTTGTTCAGCCTTTGCGGATTTTCATGTTCTTCCAGATATTCAGCTTCTCCTGTTTCGCAATTGCTTGCAACGAAGATGGTACGGTTTTTGTTGCTGAAAAATGCTTCGTAGTCCAGCGGGATAATTTTCTCGGGGAAGTCGTTGAACAATAGTTTGTAGTCTATCAGATTTTGTTTCAGAATCAGGTTCTTTACACTGATATACTTGTATTTGTCGTATAGGTCGATGTTGCAGGCACGCGCTCTACCTCGCTGTCTGGCACTGTAAGAGACGCCATTGCAGGCTCCTGCCGAAACTCCTATGGTGTAAGGGAATGATATGTTATTGTCCATGAAATAGTCTAATGCGCCGGCTGTGAATGTGCCGCGCATTCCCCCTCCTTCTAATACCAAACCTGTTTTTGTATTCATATTGATGTTTTAAGAATGATTATGCAAAAGTAAAAAAAGGTTTTTGATTTGGCATTGTGGATGGGCTTTTTCTTAGCGTGTTGGAAAAAAAGAAAATTATTAGGATTTTTAGTGAAAACGTGCTACTTTTGTAGCGAATGCTGTTGCAACGCATTAAAAAATGATGTATAACTAAAAAAAAAAGTAGTAGCAAAAAAGAAAAAAGAATTTTAAGTCATACATAATAAAAGCATTTTAGCTTTTTTCTTCTTCCCTTTAAATTTGGCGATTTATCAGTGTCTGGAGAAAAATAGTTAAAGTTGCTCACGCATTGGCGTGGGCTTAACTTTATCTTGCAGATACAGGTCACGCCAAATACCTTAGGGAAGCGGGAAACAAGTTAAGTTTCACGCTTTTTTTATGTGCTGTTTTTAACGAATGATTTATTATTTATGCGTAAAAAGATTTTTATTTTGTTAGCATCTCTGTTCTTATTTTCGGGATGTGGTTTAAAAAGGACGGTGTCGATGTATGAGACAAGGCAACCGTATTATGGAGAGATAGTTGTTATTCCTATGGGGCAGCAAGTTCCTGATGGGTATAAGATGATTGGAACTGGTTCTTATGGCGAGAAGGGGTTGACAAAATCGAAAGATTGTACACTGGAAGCCATCATAAATCAAGCTCGTTCAGATGCTAAAGACAAAGGGGCTTCGCTGATAAGCATTATGAAGATTAAAGAACCTAATCTTCTGATCTCTACTTGTTATCAAGTAACTATCTCTTTTTTCATAAAAAAAGATCAGTAAGAATTTAAAAAAAGAAAATTATGAAGTTATTTAACGTGCTATCAAAGTTTTTAATCTTAGCTTCCTTTATGGGGCTAATGGTTACTTCTTGTAAGAAGGAGGAAGAGGATCAAAAGCAGACCATAAGTTTTCATGTGGATGTTACGAACCTCAGAGATGAAACGGTGTATTTTTTTATGGATGATGGAACTACCAAAAGCATTCAGGCAGGTCATGTTTTTACATGGGAAGTGGTATGTGAAAGGGAAATTGATCATGTAGCCGTCGGGGTGAAGTTGGCAAATGGTGAGGTTCTTGACCAGAAAACAGTTTGGAATGGAGATATTTATAAACTTGTTGTGAATAAAGAGAATACCGGTCCAGATGTCTCTGATGAGATAAAGTCGTGGATGTTTACTGTCGATTTGTCTAATTTGAGTAGTAAACCAATTTACGTATTTGTCGATGGAGAACTGAAGGAGACAATATCTCCGCAGAAGGCGTTGAGAGGCCCTTATGAAATCTTTAACCAAGAGTCGGCGTTCGTTGAGGTGAAGACCGCAGATGGGGTGGTGCTTGCATCTAAAAAAGTGAGTGAAGGTGTCGGTTTCGTTGAGGAATTTACAGATCCGGTGTTTGTGATAAATAAGATTGTGTTGACAAAGTGGAACTCAGACAATCTTTTTGATTCACCAGACCCATGGTTTAAAGTGAAAATTGATGGCGTGGATGCTTACCGAACAGATTATTTGTCTGATGTCGGAAATGGAAAGTCATGCACTTTTTTCGATTTGAATATTGTGATTGACCGCATCTATTCTAAAATAGAATTCGACCTTTATGATTATGATACAGGCTATTCTTCTGGTTCGGATTATATATCGGGGCTTTATACGTCCTTTTTTTACGAATTTTGGGGACAGAATACTTTTACCTTGAAAGTTTCTGATTTGGAGTTTACAGTGTACGGAACTTGGTATTAAGTTTGTACTGATGAAAGAAAAGTCCCGAAGTGATAAATTTCGGGACTTTTTTATTTTAGAGACATTGCAAACTCTTTCCCCTGTGAAATGTTGGGGTCGCTTAATCTGCCAATTTCTTTGACGTTCTGATAAATATTGAATTGATGTTTTTGTCGTAATGAAAAGTCTCGAGCTCATCATTGCTCAAATTCATCAAACGAGCCACTTCGAAAGAATCTTTCACCAATACATCGTTGATATAGTAAGAAACATTTCTGATGGAATCAGCTGGGATAACCAATGAAAGGCTGTCGTTCACTCTGCAGAATCCATCGTTGCTTTTTTTTGTGTAGATGTACATTATATTAGCCTTTAAAGAGTCATTACCAATAGTATTAAAGCTCCTGATTTCATCTGTCGGTCCTTCTACTATCTGTTTCAAAAGACTCTCGTAATAAAAATCATACAGCACCTTTGGGAAATGGTTGGCTGCAGAGTCACAAAATTGCTCCTTTGAAGAGAGACAATCACCCAATTTGAACCCATCAACAAGAAATATCCTATTCCCATTGTAATAAGGTTCATAGATTCCATTTGGTTTCTGATAATATACAGAAGACTCTATTTGAGCCATGGCGATGTTAAAACATGACACAAACAGAAGAAATGTTAAACTTCTTTTAAATTTTGCACTTAAATTCATCTTTCTCCTAATTTCCGCAACACTACATTGATGAAAACTTTTTTAGAATCCTGAGCGGTAAAGTTTGCTCAGTTTTTTTCCCGTGTTTGAAAATTCGCTCGTTTTTGTGTTGCTATAGAAAACAAACAAATTTTCTATTGGCACGGAATTTAGTATGAAAAAAAATAATCCTAAAATCACCCTTTTAGGAGTTTTTTTACAAAGGTATGTAAATTCTTGTAGATTCTTTAAAGATCTTCAAGTTTTTACAAGTTTTCTGCTGATGCCTACTTCCTCTGCCAGATATTCTTTGCCTCCCAGTCGAAAAACCTGTCACAGTGTGACAGGTTTTTCGACTGGAACGATGCGTTTTTTTACAAGGGTAAATATTGCGGACATACAACAGAGCGAATGCGATTCGCCCCTACACCTCACGTTTCCTCTTCTCGTATTCATAAATAACAGACTTCTTATGCTCCTTGAGCCACTCTGTTCCCTGCAGCTTGATGGCTATTAACGAATCTGCTTCGGAATACTTGGTGTCGAGGTTGTCTGCAATGGCTTGCGGTCTTCTACTCGCTCTTTGGGGTTGTACTATCCTGAGCCGATGTAGCATCCGATTGTCCGGATGGCTTGTCATACCCACCTCTTTCAAATTGCAGTTTTTCTACCCGTTCAATCAACTCCTCTTCTGAAAAACCATCATCACCAGAGCTGGCAACAATATATCGGTCGTATGAAAAACTGACCTCTTCCAAATATTTGATAAGCTCCCAACAACGCATGAGGTTGATTCTGATCCCATATAACGCCGTGCCCACTGTTCCATAGATTTTTCGTTCCGACTCTTTTGTCTGCTCTGGACGATAGAACTTTCTATAAACCTGATGACTCTTGTTTTTTGTCAACAAGTCAAAAATAGAGTATTCCCAAGAACCTTTAACATCGTTATAGAAAAAGAAGTTGGTGAACCAATGCCCCACCATGCGATTCGCCCATTTAGCATAACCGCGCTCCTTTGCATAACGATAATCCAACCTGTCGGAATAGTAGCCAATAAGAATATCCAAATCTGCCATTTTGTCGGCAACTGTATAGAACGAATTATAAAACTCGTCAAACTCTTCCAAACCGCCATCCGATTTGCCAATATTAGCAAGGAAATCCATCAATTCGGCATCATCCTCCTTGGTGCTTTGGAGCATATAGACAAACCCTCCCGTTTCTGTGGTCAAGAAATAATACTTTCTAAGATTCCCCTCTTTAGTTAGAAAAGAAACTTTATACCCGACAATACTTTTCTGGGCTGGATGTTGAAATTCCTCTTTTTTCTCCTCTTTATACTTTCCTGTTGCCAAAACCAAATCCGCCAAAAGCGAACAAATTTCTGCCGCCTCTTCATTGTTCAGATTAAAAAGAGGCACAACAGAAGCCTGATTTAAAACCGGACGATCTTTCAGCTTTGCCACCTGTAAAGTAACCTCATCTTTGTATAAATTATCCTTATAAATCACCGAGGCAAAAGAGACACACCCCAACTCTTTAAGCTTCTTCAACGTCACACCGCGAGGCATATCCACATGTTTCCCCTTTGCCGACTTAATACCCTTGTCGGTCAAAGACAAAAGACTCACATTTTTCAGATAAAAAATATCCGTTTTGGGATATTGAGAAATGAGCAAAGCAATATCTTTCGGCACATCAGGCTTGTTGGCATCAATGCGCTTTTGTTCTTTTACGGCCTCCTCTTTAACAGGGATTCTATCCAGCGAGTCCATCTCCGAATAGAGAAAAACATCACCGGCTTTTATTTGCAATGCGGTATCCAAATAGAGCCGAAAAGCCTCCAAACAACTATCGTTCTCAAACGCGCCGCTCACCACACTGTACCAACTATCCCCCTCTTCATCTTCCGTTTTGAGAATATATGAATCTATATTCTTGGAAGATAAGCGATTCACCACTTTGTCTGCCTGATAATAACTTCTCTCTTTCAATATCTCTAAGGTGTAAGGTTTTTCACAGGAAAAGACCTCCACCACCTTTTCTTGAATCTCGTCGGACGATGAACATGCTACCATTGTCACTAAAGAAATGACAATACCCATCCGACTAATGAAATTATTTGTACTCATAATCATAACATTCTTATGGAAGGTTCTATAAATTCATTTGTTTGATATTCAGCTTGTTTGTTACTCAATCCATACAGCCGTTGTACAAACATAACTTTGAATATTAATACAGGGGCTAAAGGATGACGACCTGCATTTTTTTGACGATAAGTAGGTCGTTTCTTTCTTTTTTTACAAATATATGACTTATTTGTCTGGTTTGCAAATGTTTAGTTTGAGGAAGTTTTCTTTGTTAATCCAAATTGCCTAATTTTCTATATAGCATATTGAGAAATTCTTCACTCATCATGTATATACAGTTTCCCCTTATGACATTATTGGCATTAAAATATATTGTTTCATGTAAATATGAATCGTGATATATTCTCATTACTGCTCTTATGTCTGGGCTTGTAGTATGATAATCTTCATCCAAATTATCCATTATGATAAACAAAGAGTCTGTGAAATTAGAATCTGTTATTCTGTATTTGTCTGATTCAGAGTTGCAGATTAACCTATCTGCAGTTTGCGTTGTGATGCGAAAACAAGTTACTGAGGTTAACCCCATATTGTATAATTCAATTCTAATTGAACCAAACATTGTCGGACAGAATAAAAATATAAAAGTTATAATAAAAAGTTCTTTTCTCATTTATTATATTCTTTAATAAAATGTATCACCGTAAAATTCACAAAAGTTGTATTGATGTCAAAGTTATGGTATGCATCTCAACAAAAAAAGAGGAAAGTCATCAACTTTCCTCTTTGTACCCAGACCCGGGGTCGAACCGGGATGGAAGTGAATCCACTGGTGTTTGAGACCAGCGCGTCTACCGATTCCGCCATCTGGGCATCCTTCTGCAATCGTTGAGTAACTCGTTTGTTTCTCAATTGCGATGCAAAGGTACGGTTTTATTTTGAATTGGCAAATTATTTTGCGGTTATTTTTCTTTAATTTTTTGTATTTTAAGTTATCTTTTTGAAAATCAAAAAGAAAGATTTCATATTTTTTTTCTGCGTTTCAGTTCAAAGTCTCTACCAAGATATTTTTCGCGTACGATAGGGTTCTCTGCCAGCTGTTCGGAAGTTCCTTGGAAAAGGATTTTTCCATCGAAGAGTAGGTAGGCTCTGTCTGTGATGGAGAGGGTTTCGTCCACGTTGTGGTCGGTGATGAGGATTCCGATGTTTTTCTCTTTCAATTTCCAGACGATGTCTTGGATGTCTTGCACGGCGATAGGGTCGACACCAGCGAAAGGTTCGTCGAGCATGATGAATTTGGGTTCGGTAGCCAAGCAACGTGCGATTTCAGTACGACGGCGTTCTCCTCCGGAGAGGCGGTCTCCCAAATTATAGCGTACATGACCGAGGCTGAACTCCTCGATGAGGCTTTCTAATTTCTTCTCTTGGTAATCTTTCGGGAAGTCTGTCATCTCGAGGACAGACATGATGTTGTCTTCTACAGTCATTTTTCTGAAGACGGAGGCCTCTTGGGCGAGGTATCCGATTCCTTTTTTTGAACGGACATACATAGGTTCTTTAGTGATGTCCACATCGTTTAAGAATATTCTTCCTGCGTTCGGTACGACGAGTCCGGTGGTCATGTAAAAAGTGGTGGTCTTTCCAGCCCCGTTCGGGCCGAGCA
This sequence comes from uncultured Bacteroidales bacterium, assembly GCA_937916355.1. Taxonomy (GTDB): domain Bacteria; phylum Bacteroidota; class Bacteroidia; order Bacteroidales; family Paludibacteraceae; genus UBA1181. Next base: position 57,970 of record CALFTM010000061.1, on the reverse strand, counting down.
ATCCAACGATTTCTCCCTGTCTTACATAGATAGAGACATTATTGGCAACAATTCTCTCTCCATATTGTTTCACCAGTCCGTCAGTGCGTAGCACCATGCTTTTAGGGGTTGCTTTTACCTCCTCGGCCGCATATTTGGTTATATTATTAGTTATACTGCTCATTTTTGTTATTACGCTATAATTTTTCTGCAAAAATATAATTTTTGAACGACTGGACAATTTATTTATTGTTTGAAATGAATTATCTTTGCCAATATTATCGCAGATTCATCTGTGATTCACTTAAATTCATTTAGACGGATGATGAAAAAATTATTCATAGAGACTTATGGCTGCCAGATGAATGTGGCAGATAGTGAAGTGGTTGCGGCTGTCATGCAGACGATCGGGTATGAGATGACAGACCGTTTGGAGGAGGCGGATGTCGTTTTTTTGAACACTTGCTCAATTCGTGACAATGCGGAACAGAAGATTTTGTCCCGTCTGCAGTTTTTCCAAAATTTAAAAAAGAAGAAAAAATCGCTGTGGGTGGGGTTGCTCGGTTGTATGGCGGAGCGCACGAAGGATGAGTTGTTAGAAAAAAAACTTGTGCAGATAGTGGTTGGCCCGGATGCCTATTTGGATTTGCCTAACCTCGTTTCTATGGCAGAGAAGGGGTTGCCTGCCCTCAATGTGGAGTTGTCTACGACGGAGACTTATAAGGATGTGATTCCGGCACGAATCGGAGGCGGATTGATTTCTGGTTTTGTCTCCATCATGAGAGGCTGTAATAATTTTTGCTCATACTGTATCGTCCCTTACACCCGCGGACGGGAGCGTAGTCGTGAGGTGGGGAGCATATTGAATGAAATAGAGGATTTGCAGAAGAGAGGTTTCAAGGAGGTGGTGTTGATTGGGCAGAATGTCAATTCGTACGCTTTCGATGAAGGTGGTGAAGTGGTGTCGTTTGCCGAGTTGTTGAAGAGGGTGGCGACGAGCTTCCCTGATATGCGCATCCGTTTCACAACTTCCCATCCGAAGGATATGAGTGATGACATCCTTCATGTGATTGCTTCATTTGATAATATCTGTAAGCATATCCACTTGCCTGTGCAGTCGGGTAGCAACCGCATATTGCAGTTGATGAACCGAAAATATACGAGGGAGTGGTATCTCGACCGCATTGCGGCGATTCGTCGGATCATTCCAGATTGCGGAATCTCGACCGATATGTTTTGCGGTTTCCATAGTGAAACGGAGGAGGAGCATCAGGAGACCTTGTCGTTGATGAGGGAGGTGGTCTTCGATTCTGCTTTCATGTTCAAATATTCGGAACGTCCCGGTACTTTCGCCTCTAAGAAGTTGCCTGACGATATTTCGGAAGAGGTGAAGATTGCTCGTTTGAATGAAATGATTGCTCTGCAAAATGAGTTGTCCGCACTTTCTAACGAGCGGGACAAGGGGAAGGTTTTCGAGGTTTTGGTGGAAGGTCGTTCCAAACGTTCGGTAGACCAACTGTGCGGACGTTCTCAGCAAAATAAAATGGTGGTCTTCCCGAAGACTGGTCAGAAGGTGGGCGACCTTGTGAAGGTGCGCATCACCGGAAGCACCTCTGCGACGTTATTGGGAGAGGTGGTGGATTAACACTACAGGTGAGTTCTATTCACTGTTTTGAATTAAAAAGTATATATAGAACCCACCTGCTTTTTGAGGGTTTGTCGTAGTGTCTGTTCTTATATTGAATTTGAATTTTATACTATATTGTTTATGAGTAAGATTATAAGTAAACTTGAAGTTTATGACATGGAGAGTGGGACGCGCCGCGTCGTCCGAGAGTTTCCGTTTTTGATTGAAGCCCCTAATTGGTCGCCAGACGGTCGTTGGCTGGTTTATAATTCAGACGGCTTGCTTTATAAGGTTGCGGCAGATGGTTCGGGTGAGCCGATTAGAATTGAATCGGGTGTCGCTCGCCGTTGTAACAATGATCATGTGATTTCTTCAGATGGCAAGATGATTGCCGTGAGTCACCACACAGCAGAGGATGGAAACTCCAGAATCTACACGTTCCCGTTCGAGGGGGGTGAGGCGGTGTTGGTTACACCGAAGGGACCGAGCTATCTGCATGGTTGGAGTCCGGACATGAAGGAGATGGCATATTGTGCCTTCCGTGGAACTGCTCATGTGGTACACACAATCAATTTGGCGACAGGAGTAGAGACCCCATTGACTGAGGAAAAAGATGGTTTGAGTGATGGGCCAGAATACAGTCCGTGTGGACAATACATCTGGTTTAATTGGGTCAAAACCGGATTGATGCAGGTGTGGAGAATGAAAAAGGATGGTAGTGAGCAGACTCAAATGACTTTTGATGAGGATTTGAACGCTTGGTTTCCGCATCCTTCTCCGGATGGTAAGACGGTGGTCTACATCGCTTATCATAAAGGTGATTTGCTGCCCGACGAACATTTGCCTAATAAAAATGTCCTTTTGCGTGTCATGCCGGCAGATGGCGGAGAACCGAAGACCATTGTGGAACTTTTTGGAGGACAAGGAACTATCAATGTCAATTCTTGGTCGCCCGATAGCAAAAGGTTCGCTTTCGTAAGTTATGAACTTTAAGAGAGACTTATTCAAATAAATTTTAAGGAGAGTTCTTATAGAATCCACTCAAAAAAACTATTTATGGCAGATGTATATGGAAATGGGTTACTCGCTTATTTAGCAGGAGACGAGGAGGCCACATTTGTGGTGGAGTGTGATATGGCAGAGACGGAGGAGTGGCCAGTCGCCACCTTCTTCCGCTCTTACGATGATATGCCCGAAGTGGAGCGTATTGCCTTGGAGCATGTTGAAGGGGCTGTTTTAGATGTGGGAGCAGGGGCAGGAAGCCATGCGCTATATCTGCAAAGACGAGTGGCGGAGGTGACAGCGATTGACATTTCTGCTGGTGCGGTGGAGGTGATGCGAAAACGCGGTGTGAAGCGAGCCTTCGTACAGGATTTTTTTGAGATGGAGGGTGAGCAGTTTGACACTTTGCTGTTGATGATGAACGGCATTGGTATAGTGGGTGGTTTAGAGGGATTACCCAACTTTTTCAAGAGGGCGGAGAAGTTGCTGAAGCCCGGAGGGAAGATTTTGCTTGACTCTTCCGATTTGATCTATTTGTATGAGGAAGAAGACGGCGAGACTTACATAGATTTGAATGCGCCTTATTACGGCGAGTTGGAGTACGTGATGAGTTTCGGAGGAAGAAAGGGGGCTCCTTTCAAATGGTTGTTCGTCGATTTTGACACGCTCTCCGACTATGCTGCCCAAAACGGGTTCTCATGTGAGAAACTCTATGAGGACGACCACTACCTCTATTTGGCAGAACTTCGGAGAAGATAGTTTTAGATTTAGAAATTGAAGGCGGTTTCGATAAATTCATCTTTAGAGAAACTACCTTTTAAAAAGTTCATAAAAAAGGAAAAATAAAAAAGGAGAAGTTTTTGAAACCTCTCCTTTTTTTACCATGAAAATGTTCAAGCCATTAGTTTACAGAATAGAGAACCTTGTCATCTTCTTCGTTGCAGTTGATTTGATTTTCTCTAAGCAACCATCCGATAGCCATGTAAAGATCCTCATTTTTGGCTTTTAATTCTTTTTTTATCTGAGCAAAAGATAATTCTCCTTTCTCATCCAACAAACGCCATATTTTTCCAGCGTTTTCTCCTACAGAATGTTGTAACATAATTTTTTAAAATTTAGGTTGTTAATTTTTTTGCAAATATAGAAAAAAATAGTCTTATAAACTATAAAATAGTCTATTATTTGTAATATGTTAAAAAATGTTTTTCAGAAACTTTACAAAGTCAAAGTTTTATGGGAGGAATTCCGTTTTGCTGATTCCTTATTAACTTGAAAAATCATGGACGAACAATGAGGGCTTCTCTGCTCTCGTTGAAGTCTCCTAATTTGACGATTTCGATGGTGTTCACCTTACTTTTATCCAACGCACACTCCACGGAGATGTAGTTGTGGGTGAACCCTGTCATTATCTCACCTTTTCTTTGCGTTTCCCAAAGGACAGGAGCCTCCTTGCCGATTTGAGATTGGTAGAAAGCGATTCTTTTCTCTTCTGAGAGTTGTAGGAGAATTTCGCTTCTTCTTTTTTTCTCTTTTGCATCAACTCTGTTTCCAATCTTCAATGCTTGGGTGTTGGCACGTTCGGAGTAAGAAAAGACGTGCAATTGGGCAAAGTCCAGATTTTTCAGGAAGTCGTAGGTGCGGTTGAAATACTCCTCGCTCTCTCCGTTCGTCCCAACGATTACATCAATTCCTATGAAAGCGTCAGGCATCTCCCGTTTAATCCACTCGATTCTCTCTTTGAACAAGTGCGTGTCGTAATGCCTCTTCATGAGAGTAAGCACCTCGTCGCAACCTGATTGTAGGGGGACGTGGAAATGTGGTACGAAATGTTTGGATTGGGCGGTGAATTTTATGATCTCTTCTGTGAGGAGGTCGGGTTCGATGGAGGAGATTCTGTAACGAAATTCTCCCTCGATTTTTTCCAAAGCCTGAACCAGTTGGAAAAAGTTCTCTCCAGTGGATTTTCCAAAGTCTCCGATGTTCACTCCCGAAATGACAATCTCCTTAGCACCTTCGTTTACTGCTGCTTGCGCCTGTGCGACGGTATTGGCTACTGAGTCGTTACGGCTTTTTCCACGAGCGATAGGGACGGTACAGTAGGAGCAGAAGTTGTCGCATCCGTCTTGCACCTTCAGCCAAAAACGGGTACGGTCTCCCTTTGTACAAGAAGGGAAGAAGCGGTCGATGCTGCTTCGAGGCGTGTGGACGATGCGCGTCTCTCCAATTTTTTTGAAATCATGGAGATAGAGAGGCAGGTCAAATTTATTTTGCGTCCCCAAGATTAGGTCGACACCGTCAATTGTGCCAATCACTTCCGGCTGTAGTTGCGCATAGCAACCGATTACTACGATGAAAGCGTCTGGGTATTTTGTTATGATTTGCTTAATGGCTTGTCTGTCTTTTCTGTCCGCTGCCTCCGTGACGGAGCAGGTGTTGATGATACAAACATCCGGCGTTTCCCCTTTGACTGCCTTCTCAAATCCGTTTTCAAGCAGTTGCTTCTCTAAGGTGGAACTCTCTGCAAAATTCAGTTTGCATCCTAACGTGTGAAATGATATTTTTTTGTTTTGAGAAAAAGACATACCGAAATATTTTTTGCAAAAGTACTATAAATTTTACAACCTTCCTCGTTTTATTAGCGATATGTAAAAAAACGATCTGTTTTTTTAGGCGGTTTCAATGTACCCCCATAACCAGTAACAACACAAAACCTTAGTTTTTGTAAAACGGAATTTTATTTGTACTTTTGTCTTGTCTGATGTCGTGTTATTGGAAAGTTTGTTTGTTTTTAGCAACACTACGATGAGCGAATTTTCTGACGCGGAGAATTATTGCAGGCTTTAGGTTGACATGGATTTTTTGTTAATGTAGTGTTGCGGATACTAAGGAATGAAATATTATGAGTGAAAAAAAGTGTGTTCCTAACGGAATGGTGGAAAAACCCGTGGAGAGGAGTAAATTCAGGCGTTTTTGTGGAAGAGAATTTTACATTTTGAAAAGAAAATTTCAATGGTATTTTTCTTCGACCCGCTATGCGAAGGTGAGGTCGGTGGTGTGTCCTTATCGACTGATAAGCCATCAATCAACGCTGTTGCGTAAACTGAAAGATGTGGATATGTACCTACAACACAATAAAGTTACCAATTTAAAATTGGCGATTAAGCCTTTAGACGGGGTTGTAATCATGCCGGGGGAGACTTTCTCAATTTGGAAATTGGTGGGACGGACGACTGCCCGGAAGGGGTATAAAGAGGGGATGATGATCCATAACGGAAAGGTGCAGACTGGCGTGGGAGGAGGTTTGTGTCAGTTGGGAAATCTTCTTTATTGGATGGCTCTGCATACTCCGCTGACTGTTAGTGAGCGTTGGCGGCATAGTTATGATGTCTTTCCAGATGTCAACCGAACCATTCCGTTCGCTTGCGGTGCGACGCTTGCCTATAATTACATTGATTTGCAGTTGCTAAACGAGACCGACCAATGTTTTAAAATCAATTTGTGGATGGATGATGAATTTTTGCATGGTTCAATTTCTTCAGATACCGCATCCGTCTATCGCTATGAGGTTTTTGAGCGAGACCATCATATTCAGCACCAATGGTGGGGCGGATATACCCGTCATAACCGCATTTGGCGTAAGGTCATCAATACGGAGACGGGGGAGGAGAGGGAAGAGTTGGTCTCTGAGAACAATGCCATAATGATGTATAACCCCATGCTTGACAAATAGTTGCCTAAGGAGTAATTTTTTAATGGAATAGTTTTTCGATGATTACCAAAGTCATAAAGCCCAAAAGTAGAGCATAGGTCGCCTGTTTTTGGTAGCCGTGGGCATGAGTCTCAGGAATCATCTCGTCGGATGTGACGTAAAGCATTGCTCCTCCAGCAAAACCAAGCATCACCGGCAGAAGCGTGGCAGATAGTGAACCCAAAGCGAAGCCAATCCACACACCAACGATTTCCAATAGTCCGATGGCGATGGCGATGAACAGAGTGCGGAGGCGAGAGACTCCTGCCAATAACAGAGGTGCGATGATTACCATTCCTTCTGGGATATTTTGTAGAGCGATACCCAGAGAGACCGTCCAAGAGGCACTTTCTGTGCCGTTCATGCTTACCCCTGCTGCCATTCCCTCCGGCAGTTTGTGGATGGCGATGGCCATGACGAAAAGAAGGATTTTGTTGAGAGACTGGTTGTTCTTATGAGTCTCTGCATCTAATCCGGTAATCGAATGGAGATGAGGGGTGACGAAGTCCAGTAAATTCAGTATGAACGCCCCCGCAAGCACACCGAGTACGACCATCCACCACATGGAGGATTCGCTACCCTCAAACGCAGGTACAATCAGTCCGATGGTTGAGGCAGCCAACATCACCCCCGCACAAAATCCCAATATGGTATCATTCCATTTATGAGGAAGATCCCGAAAGAAAAAACCGATGAGCGAACCTAAAATGTTTGAGGCACATAAGCCTGCCGCCGCTATCCATACTTGTGTAGTCATAAGCTAAATATTAATTTTTTCACCACAGGAGAGGTAAGAGATTTGCTCTCCCAATAAATTTTTCAGTTTTAGAAACGCCCTTTCTCCAGTGCAGTGCATCGTGAAGAAGTGGCAATGGTCGAAACGCTTCAGTTCGTTAGCCAAACATTCGATGAAATGAGTCTCCTCGATTTCTGTCAGACCATTTTTCACTAAATGCATACCTCCGAAAAGGTGGGTGATAGGTCTCCCTGCTATCTCTTCCGCTCTGTTTAGGATGTTGATGATTCCGTTGTGGGCGCATCCAGCGAAAAGAACGGTTTTATCATCCTCTTGCAGAATGAAATTTTGTTCATCAGGAAATGTGTCTACGCTTTTTTGATCTGCACCGAAAAGAAGTCGGTTGCCCGGTGGCACAAGAATCTTCCCCGTCACATTGGCAAACAGCGTTTTGTTGACATCAACATGTAGCAGGTCGCTTGAAAAACGAACCCTTTTTCCCGATTTCATCGAAGGAGACAGCCCGATATACTTCAACCCCTCCTCCCTCAGAGAATAGTGGGCATCAAAAGCCCTCGGGTGAAGGAAAACCTCCGCATGATCGTTGATTCGGAAAAAATGCTCCAATCCACCCCCATGATCATAATGACCATGAGAGACGATGGCGAAGTCGCAAGTTCGGAGGTCGATTCCCATTCTTTCTGCATTCTCGATGAAAAGAGAGCTTTGCCCCATGTCGAAAAGGATTTGCTCCCCCAATTGAGACTGGATGTGCAAACTCAGCCCGTGTTCCACAGGTAGATGTCTACTGCTTGTATTTTCCGAAAGAACTGATACAATCATTTTCTCTTTTTTTTGCAAAGTTATGATTTTATCATTTTATTTTGTTGAAAATTAGAGAAGATTGTTTAACCAGAAACGATAAAGTTTTCTATCTCTCATGTTGAGGTGTGTTCTGTAAATTTACCATTTCTAATAAAGAAAGTATAAATCAGGGCGGTGAACATGGCAAAGAAAAAACTTTTTGATAAAAGAATAAAAAAAATGGTGTCAAAAAGTAAATCTAACCGATATAATTTTTATCTTTGCGAAACGAAAAATAAAGAATAAAATCAGATATGAGTTACTTAAAGATTCCGAAAAATTACAAGCCGTTGTTGGATGCTCGGGAGACTGAGTTAGGAATTAAAAAAGTGAAAGATTTTTTTCAATCGAGTCTTTCGGCTGAGTTGCGTTTGCGCCGTGTTACCGCTCCTCTTTTTGTCTTGAGGGGGCAGGGAATTAATGATGATTTGAATGGAGTAGAACGTGCGGTTACTTTCCCGATCAAAGATTTGGGTGACGAGCGTGCAGAGGTAGTTCACTCTCTTGCAAAATGGAAAAGACTGATGTTGGCTGAGTATAAGATTGAGCCGGGTTTTGGCATCTATACCGATATGAATGCGATTCGCTCAGATGAGAGTTTGGGAAATCTGCATTCGTTGTATGTTGACCAGTGGGATTGGGAGCGCACTATAACAGCAGAAGACCGCACAACGGATTTTTTGAAGAAAACGGTCAGAAGAATATATGCGGCGATGGTGGCGACTGAATATGTTGTGTATGAAAATTATCCTCAGTTGAAACCAGTTTTGCCTCGTGACATCTTCTTTATTCATGCTGAGGAACTACGCAAACTCTATCCGAACCTTCCTGCAAAGGAGAGGGAGCATGAGATTACAAAAAAATATGGGGCAGTCTTTATTATGGGCGTTGGAGGCCCGTTGGGTGATGGCGAAAAGCATGATGGTCGTGCGCCTGATTACGATGACTGGAGTACGATTGGAGAAGATGGACTACCCGGTTTGAATGGAGATATATTGGTGTGGAATAGTTTGTTGGAGCAATCTATGGAACTCTCTTCCATGGGTATCCGTGTGGATAAGACCGCACTTCTGCGTCAGTTGGAAATGTGTGGTTGTGAAGACCGAAAAGAACTTTATTTCCATAAAAAATTGCTGAGTGGAGAACTCCCTCTTTGTATCGGTGGAGGTATCGGTCAGTCTCGCCTTTGTATGTTTTTCTTGAGAAAGGCGCATGTCGGAGAGATTCAGGCAAGTATTTGGCCGGAGGATATGCGTAGGACTTGTGCGGAGAATAATATCCCGTTGATCTAATCAGTGTTGAAAATATACGATTGTGTCGATATAATTTTTACCTATGCGGATTTATTTATAAATTTGTGTAGGTAAAAATTTTTTTTTCAGTGTTAATATAAGGGTGGGTATAGAAACCGCCTAAAGAGAATAAAAATATGAAAAGATACGGAAAATTTACGCTTGCGTTGTTGCTTTCGGCTTTGTGTCCGTTAGCGGTATTAGCCCAGTTTTCAGATCCCGGAATCCAAAAATTGGGTTTTGTAACTTACATGATTAATAAGTATTATGTCGATACGACCTCCACAGATAAAATGGCGGAAGATGCCATTCGAGGAATTTTGACCAATCTCGATCCGCACTCCTCCTATATTTCTAAGGAAAATCTGCAACGGGAGAGTGAGCCGTTGGAGGGTAGTTTTGATGGAATTGGTGTAACTTTCCAGATGATGGAAGATACTTTGTTAGTCATCCAAACCATTTCCGGTGGCCCATCAGAAAAGGTTGGTATCATGGCAGGAGACCGATTCATCTACGTGAATGATACAATCATCGCAGGTGTCAATATGCAAAATATCGACATCATGAAGCGCATCAGAGGCCCTAAAGGTACGGTCGTTTCAATCAAGGTGTTGAGAAGAGGTGTGCCAGATTTGATCGAGTTCCGAATCACTCGCGACAAAATTCCTTTGTATAGTGTAGATGCTGCCTATATGATTAATGATGAGACCGGATATATAAAAGTTGACAGGTTCTCCAGTACTACTTTAGAGGAGTTTAACACCGCCCTAAAAAAACTCAAATCTCAGAAAATGAAGAATTTGATAATAGATTTGCAGGACAATGGAGGAGGTTATATGTCAGCGGCCATCGGAATGGTAGATAATTTCCTTCAAAAAGACCAGTTGATTGTCTATCAAGAGGGAAAAGCACAGCCAAGGGAGAATTACGTAGCATCAGGCAAAGATGAAATTTTTAACGGCAACCTTGTCGTATTGGTTGATGAGGGTTCTGCCTCAGCCAGTGAGATTGTTTCGGGTGCGATTCAGGATTGGGACAGAGGAGTGATTATCGGAAGAAGGACGTTTGGAAAAGGACTCGTTCAGAAGATGATGGATTTGCCAGATGGTTCACAAATTCGATTGACGACCGCTCGTTATCATACCCCGACAGGACGTTGCATTCAACGACCATATAAGGATAATATCAAAAATTACCGAAACGATTTGATAGAGCGTTACAACCATGGAGAACTGATGCATGAGGATAGTATATCTTTCCCGGACTCTTTGAAACATCAGACGTTGAACCTAAAACGGACAATCTATGGTGGCGGAGGTATCATGCCAGATCTCTTCGTCCCATTGGATACGATGAAGTACACCCAATATCATCGAAACCTTGTGGGTAAGGGAGTTTTGAACAAGTTCATCTTGCAGTATATGGAGAAGAATAGAGATGAACTGAACAAAAAATATAAATCAGATAAAAATCTCTTCGAGAAATTCAAAGAAGAATTTGAGGTGTCGGAGAGTGATTTGAAAGAGTTGGTTGAGGCAGGAGAGAAAGAGGGCGTGAAATTGGATTCCATCCAGTATGGCAAATCTAAGAATTTGATAAAAAAACAGATTAAGGCGAATATCGCACGTGATATGTGGGAGTCGGGAGAATACTACCAGATTATGAATACGGAGAATGATATTTATATGAAGGCAATAGAGGTTCTCTCCTCCAAGAAAAACTATGAGGCTGCATTACTTCGTAAAAAGGAAGGAATGAAGAAATAGTAATAATTTATTCAGTAACTCTCTTTTAACTTAAAAGGGCTGAAACCTTAAATGGAATCTGATTTATATGGTCAATGATGGCGATCTTGTGGCATGTTTTGCTGATAAGGTGACGGACAGCGTAGTAAAGGCAATGGCAGACAAGCAACCTTTGCGTGTCATCTTCCGTGACAGTTGCTTCGAGCAGGATGCAGACAAGATAAACATCTAAGAGACATTCAAGCAGTTGTTAGATTGGAGCGATAAGGATGTTGAAAAGAATATAAGAGTGATTTAGGTGCAAAGATGGAAGAACAAAATAAAATTCTGATATATACCGACAACGATGGCTTAACTCGCATAGATGTAGTTCTGGAGGATGAAACCTTATGGCTCACCCAAGCTCAAATGTGTGAACTGTATCAGACAAGCAAATCGAATGTCAGCGAACATATAAAGCATATTTTTGAAGATGGTGAATTGCAGGAAGAAGAAGTTGTTCGGAAATTCCGAACAACTGCGACTGATGGCAAAATGTACATGACCAACTTCTACAATCTTGATATGATTATTGCTCTGGGCTACAGAGTAAGGAGCATTATCGCTACTCGCTTCAGACAATGGGCCACTCTGCGCTTGAAGGAATATATTAAGAAGGGGTTCGTACTGGATGACGAACGGCTGAAAAAGTTGGGCGGTGGCGGTTATTGGAAAGAATTACTGGAGCGCATTCGCGACATCCGAGCCACCGAAAAGGTGTTTTATCGTCAGATATTGGAAATATATGCAACGAGCATAGACTACGACCCTCGAGCTTCGGTGTCGCAAGAGTTCTTCAAGAAGGTACAGAACAAGATACATTACGCTATTCATGGACACACGGCAGCCGAACTGATTGTGGAACGTGCCGATGCCGAGAAGGATTTTATGGGATTGCTCACGTTCAAAGGTAAACAGCCGACACTTGCAGAGGCGCGTACAGCAAAAAATTATCTTGATGATAAGGAGCTGCGGTCAATGGGTCAGTTGGTGTCTGGTTATCTTGACTTTGCAGAACGTCAGGCAGAACGTGAGATTCCAATGACAATGGATGATTGGGCAAAATATCTTGACCGCATCCTTACGATGGCTGGCGAAGAATTGCTCGAAGGAGCAGGAAACATATCTCATGATGAGGCGATGAAACACGCCACCACCGAATATTGCAAATACAAGCAACGTAGCATCAGTGAGGCGGAAAATGACTATCTGAACGCTATAAAGCAGATTGAGAAAATGGGAAAGGAGGGTAAATAAGCTATGCAGATAAGATACAAACATCAGCGATTCCAAACAGAGGCAGCTCGTTCTATAGCCAATTACAAAAGCTGACGGCACTAATGGACGTTTCGACCTTGCACAGGCACGAGATATTTATGACGAATTGGTATGTCTGAAATACGTCAAGAAAGGCGAGCTGACGGCGAAGTATTATGAGGACAAGCGTAATGGCACACTTGTGTTTTCCAATTAACAAATAAAAATGGGATGTACATCACCATGCGCATCCCATTTTTCTCGTATCATTACTATGTATATTACCTGAAACTTCTATTTCTCCTCATCGTTCATGTCTACAGCATAGTAAACCACTTTGCCGTTAGGAAGGCAACCTGAAATGAACAATGCTTTTTCTTGGCTATCCTTCAATTGGCTGATGATTTGTTCTACATCCGCAGTGGTACTCACTTTCTGATTGTTGATTCGTAGTATGATGTAACCTTCTGGAATGCCTGTCTGGTGGAACTTTCCGCCTCTCTCCACGTTCTTTACTTCCAATCCATGACTAATGCCCAAATTGTTCTTCTTCTTATCAGAGAGCGGTTCTAATGTCGCACCCAATGTCGAAGCATCATAGTTTTTGATGATTTGGGTGTTGCCCTGCACATTTTTTAGTGTTACGGAAACTTTTACATCGACATGATTTCTGTCGAGGATTAGTTCAACTTGGTCGCCCGGACGGAAACGGCTGATTTTTTCCTGTAGTTCGGAAACCGATTTGACCTTCTTGCCATTCACATGAGTGATGATGTCACCCACTTTCATGCCTGCCTCTTTTGCCGCACTGTTCTCTCCGATTGCAGCGACATACGCCCCTTCCATGGTCTGAAGGTTTTTCGCTTTTGCGAAATCTGCGTCAATATCTTGTATCTGCACACCCAATAGGGCACGTTGAACCTTTCCAAACTCTTTGAGGTCGGCGACGATCTTGCTCATGATGGTGGTCGGAATAGCAAAGGCGTATCCGGTGTAGGAGCCTGTCTGAGAAGCGATGGCAGCATTGATACCTACCAATTCACCTTTCGTGTTGACCAGTGCGCCTCCGCTGTTGCCCGGATTCACCGCCGCATCAGTTTGGATGAACGACTCAATCTTCATGTCACCCGAAAGGATGTTGATGTTGCGGGCTTTGGCACTGACGATGCCTGCTGTCACTGTAGAGGTGAGGTTGAATGGGTTTCCTACAGCCAAAACCCACTGTCCGATTTTTAGGTCGTCCGAGTTTCCGATGGGAATTGTTGGGAGGTCGTCTGCTTCCACTTTCAATAGTGCTAAATCGGTTGTCGGGTCTGTTCCGACAATTTTAGCTGGGAACTGCCTTTTGTCGTTCAATACCACACTCACTTGTGTCGAGCCTTCGATCACATGATTATTGGTCACGATATATCCGTCTTTGGAAAGGATCACTCCAGACCCCGAAGCTTGTTTCGTCTTTGGTGATTGTTGGTAATTTCTCTCTCCGAAGAAATATTCCAAAAATGGATCTCTCAGTTGAGACGATTGTTGTACCTGATAGGTGGTCATGACGTGTACGACTGCATTGACCGTCTGGTCGGCTGCGTAGGTGAAATCAACCGGTTCGCCACCATGCGTCATGGCTGAATATTGTATGGGTGTCTGTGGAGCCTCTTTGATGATTACTTCTGTCTTGTTTCCAAAATGATTGTTGTAGAGGTAGGAGACACCCCCGCCTACCAACGCTGCTACAATCAGAAGTCCTAAAAATTTCAAACTTTTCATGTCACAGTATTTTTTTGGTTAATAAAATATAGTTCTTTTTTGCTTTAACGATTATGTTTCATCAAATGGTGTGCAAAATTTTTTTTTTACAACTGATTTTAAAATGTTTTAACCGTTGCGTTCTTAATTTTAACATTGTTTCAGATTTTAGCGTGTGGTCGGCTTGGTAAGTGCAAGAAAAAAAATTGCAAACCGACAAAATGGCAGACGGGGAAATCTGCCATTTTGAATATTTCTTGATTTTAAGGATTATTCAATTCGTAAACTGAATTTTCCTGACAAGTTGATGCTCGCCTTTAAACCAGAAGGAGTGAGGTAGATGCCGTCCACGTCCAATTGGTTCAACATACCGTTGAGATAGACATTCTCCATTAATTCTTTGTTGAATAATTCGCTGCGGCTCATCTCTTTCGCCCAATCCAAATTCTCTTTTATGGAGATGACCACCTTCTCTTCTATCATGCTTTTTAACCCTTTTTTATAGAAAAGATTAACAATCTTCGCCAACACGTTTTTAGTTTGCAATTTGTAGTCTACCTCTTTGATGCGGATAGAGGAGGTCTCTTTCTCGTAGTAGGGTGTCCCACTCAGATAGACCGCGCCGTTGATGAAACCATGGACGTGTACTCCGATGACAAGCTTGTCTTCTTGCCCGTAAAATTCCATGCTGTCGAGGAAGATCGTGTGCCTGCCCTCGCCAAAAGATTCTCCCTTCATCATAGAGTTGGCAATTGTGTCGATTGTGGAGTAGGGGATGTCCGCCAAAATATTGACGCAAGCCTTTTCGTCCGTATTGGAGTACATTTTCAGTTGAGGCATTGAAAGCTCCTTCTCCTTTTCTGCCGGCAGGTGATCCATGTAGATTTCAGAAAGACATTGTATTCCTATGGTAGTTTTTATTTGCCCATTCGTACCCGAAATAGGTGTGGTGTAAAGGTTTTTAGGGGTGATTTTCAGCCAAGCTTTCATGCCGGTGGCAGAAAGATCTAAGGGGTCTTGCACCATCGACCACACTTCCTGAATGTATTGAGCCATCGGGACGTACTCCTTGACAGTCTTGTCGATCGTCGAACTCAACATTGTCCTGTTTTTGTCCAATATTTTATCAACAATAGGAGTGATGGGAATCTCCACAATTCCAAATTTCAGCACAGGCTTCGTAATCCAAGTATATTTCAGCAACTCAGTCTTTGTCAGCAACCCCCAATCTTTAGAAAAGTTGATGATGGTTTTAAGATCCAGATTGATAGCCCCCTCAATCTCTTGGTCGGTGTGGGTGAACCCTAAGCCGAACCGCTTTTTTATCCAGATTTTTACCGGAATCGAGTATTGGAGGACATTGTTTTCATAGTTGATTTTAAAGTCGTTCGCCTTCCATGCACGAATCATCAGGCTGTCATCCTCGATTACGGCATCCTCGTAGATTAAGTCGCTGAATTGTTCATTCAGTTTCTTTTCAATAAGGGATACATTGATGGTTATGGGGATGTGAAGCGATGATAATTTCGGCTTATATTCACGATAAGTGTAGGTCTCTTCCGGACGCTCCTCACTATTCGTCAGGGAGTCGGTGTTGAGAGTGCCTCCTTCGTCTAAAATGTTTTCATCCAACAAAACTTGCAACGAATCAGTTGGGCCTACGACATAGCCATCATTCTCCGAAGCTAAAGTGTCTTGCACTTCCATAAGCTCTCTCTCCGAACGGTTGTGCTTTCTCTCATTTTTAGAAAAAGCGATTGTGGTCGCCGACATCAGCACAATAGCCGATAATACCAGTTTTTTCATTTTGTAAAAAGTTATTTGTTACATATTCAAGTTAGTTCAATTTTCATTCCCTTTTTCATGGGAATTTCCCTTTACAAAAATACATTGATAAAGTGAAATGGACAAATCGCCATATCCAGATTTAATGGAAAATTTCTTCCTGCATATTTTGTCTTTATGTTTTTTTCGTTTACCTTTGGAGAGTACGTTTGGCGGATGTGGCTGAAACGTCGGATTTTAGCAGGATTTTAAAAGTGTTGAGGTATGATTACAGAGCAGGATAAAAAGACCTTGGAGCGTAAAGGAATTACGGAAGAGGAGTTGAAGCAACAGTTGGAGTGTTTTGAAACAGGTTTCCCTTTTATGAAGGTGGAACGTGCCGCAGTTGTTGGAGACGGAATCATGAGGATAGAAGATGACAAGAAGTCCGCATATTTATCGGAGTGGCAGGAGTATTTGAAAGACAGCCATTCCGTTGTAAAGTTTGTTCCTGCATCAGGAGCTGCCAGTCGGATGTTCAAATCCCTATTTGAGTTTTTGTCTGCTGGGAAGAATGAGCTTGAAAAAAAATCTGAAATAGAATTTTTTGAAAATATCAATCAGTTCGCCTTTTATGATGAGTTGAATTTCCGTTGTAAAAGAAATGAGGGATGGGACATACCGCATCTTTTGCAAGATAAGAAGTACCTGCTGATTGTGGAGAATCTATTGAAGGAGAAAGGACTCAATTATGGTTTTTTGCCAAAAGGACTTTTATTGTTTCATAGATATCCGAACCGTTCACGTACCCCATTTGAGGAACATTTGGTGGAGGGTGCGTTGTATGCGAAGAATAACAGAGGTAATGTGACACTGCATTTTACAGTCTCTCCGGAACACATGGACTATTTTCAGAAGCTTTTGGAGGCTCGTCGTGAAGAGTACTCCTATAAGTATGGGGCTAATTATGATGTGACATTCTCTGTCCAGAAATCGTCTACTGATACTGTGGCTGTGGATATGGAAAACAGACCTTTCAGAGTTAATGGAGAGATGTTGTTCCGTCCCGGCGGACATGGTTCGTTGATTGAGAATCTTAATTCAATCGACGCAGATGTCATCTTTATCAAAAATATTGATAATGTATCGCCTGATACATACAAGCAACCTACTGTTTCCAACAAGATGCTTTTGGCAGGTGTGTTGGTAAACCTTCAGAAAAAGATTTTCGAATATCAAGCTTTGTTGGATAAAGAGAAAGTCTCAGAGGAGTCCGTTCAGAAGATGTTCGCCTATGCGGAGAAGGTTTTAGGTGTTGAAAACAGGTCGAATGAAATTTTTTCAGTGATTGACAAAATTGAATATTTGAAAAAAATTTATCATCGTCCGTTGCGTGTATGTGGTATGGTGAAAAATGAAGGAGAACCCGGAGGAGGACCTTATCTGTGTCAAAATCAGAATGGTACGGTGTCTTCTCAGATTCTGGAAAGTTCTCAATTTGACATGAATGATGCTTCTCAGGTGGCAATTATGAAGAACTCTACGCACTTTAATCCAGTAGATTTAGTATGTGCGGTGAAAAATTATAAAGGAGTTAAATATAATTTGCTTAACTTTGTAGACCCAAATACAGGGTTCATCTCTCAGAAGTCGAAAGATGGTCGGGAGTTGAAAGCGTTAGAAAGACCCGGATTGTGGAATGGGGCGATGGCAGACTGGAATACGGTATTTGTAGAGGTGCCTATCGAGACATTTACTCCGGTGAAGGTTGTGACGGATTTGTTAAGACCAGAACACCAATAGTATAAACTTTAAATTGGTTGAAAAACCGCTGAATTTTTTTATGAACCATAGACTGACGAGTCGTATTTCTACGAAATGGGTGAAATTGCTTCTGTTTACAGGAGTAGTTTTGCTCGCTTCGTGTTCTTCTACTAAGAATATTGCTTATTTGCAAAATTTGAACACTACACCTTCTCTTGTCGACACCTCTTTGTACGATGCGAGGATAAAGCCGAAGGATTTGCTAACTATCACAGTGAATACTTTTGACAGGGAGGTTTCTGTGCCGTTCAATCTGGTGTTCCCGGCTGGTAATGCCTCCACTTATAGCTCCTCTACAACGGAGAGTGCGTTGCAAAGATATTTGGTTGATAATGAAGGATATATAGATTTTCCTGTGTTGGGAAAGATTAATGTTTTGGGCAAGACGAAGAATGAGTTGGAGGTGATATTAAAGGAGAAGTTGAAACCGTTCTTAAAGGAGAGTCCTGTGGTCAATGTGCGGATGGTGAATTATAAAATTTCAGTGTTAGGGGAGGTAAACCGCCCAAACAGTTACACCATCACCAATGAAAAGGTGAATATCTTAGAGGCATTAGCATTGGCAGGCGATTTGACGATTTATGGAAAACGAGACAATGTGAAGTTGATGAGAGAGTCGGCAACCGGAGAGCGTGAAGTGGTTACGATTGATTTAACGGACGAGAATTTGATTTATTCCCCATATTTTTATCTGCAACAAAATGATGTTTTGTATGTGGAGCCGAATAAGACAAGGAAGAGGAATAGTAAATATAGTGCGCTTACCGGTCAAATTTTGTCTGGAGTATCGGTTGTGGTTTCCGTGGTGAGTTTGATCGTCTCCTTGTTGAGGTAAGCAGAGGAAAAGTTATAGAAAAGAACATGAGACAAGAAATGGATAAAGGAGTAAAAAGGACAAGAGTCGAGGAAGAGGACGATTGGTTGGATGGTCTGAAGCTTGTCCTATCATATATTGCAAAAAATTGGAAGCTTGTTGTTTCGATTTTTGCCATCACTTTTTTGTTAGGGGGTATTTATATCCTTTGCAAGATGCCCGTCTATCACGTCTCCACCTCCATCATGGTGAAGGACTTGAAAAAAGGGGGTAACATTCTTTCCGAAATGTTCGTTTTTGATGAAATCAGTACTTTGGACGATGTGAGTACTGATAATGAGCTGGATGTCATCTCCTCTTTGTCATTGATAAAAAAAGTTGTGGCAGCGAGTCAGATCAATCTTTCCTATAAGGGGAAGTCTTTTTTCAAATCAACCGATCTGTATGGAAATTCCCCGATTGTCATGGTCGATTCTTTGTTTGATTACGACAAACAACACTCTACTTATTTGGTCGAGTTGGAAGTGGATGAAGAGGGACTGGTAGATTTGCAGGTGCTGAATGACGATACTGTCATGTTTGAAGCGAAGAAGTCCTCTTTCCCTATAGAGATTATCACACCGGAAGGTCCGTTGGAGTTGGTTTGTGCAGATTTTGAAAAATTGAAAGAGTTCTCAGAATATGAGGTCGCAATTGCTCCGACCGCTTCTTTGACAAAGGTTTATCAGCGGAATTTGATTGTTCAGCCAATGCGCCGCAACTCCTCTATCTTAAAACTATCGTTGAAGACGACCAGCATAGAACGAGGCACAAAATTCCTTAATAACTTAGTGGAACTTTACAACAAGTCTGCTATGGATGAGAAAAATGAGGTCTCAAAAAAGACGGAAGAGTTTATTGCTCAACGTTTGGAGATGCTCTCCAAGGAGTTGGGGGCGACCGAGAAGAGTCTTGAGCGATACAAGAAAAAGGAGGGTTTGACCGATTTGAGTGCCAATGCGGAGATGTTTTTCCAACAAAGTGCGGAGTATGAACATCAGCGAGCTGAAAACGAGACGCAGTTGAATTTGGTGCGTTACCTGAAGGAGTATTTGATGGATGATACAAAAAAAGGGGTGGTGATACCTTCTAACGTTGGTTTGAGTGACCAAGGACTGGTTACACAGATTAACAAGTATAATGAGATACTGTTGTCCCGAAATCGCTTGATGAGCTCAACCTCAGAGACCAATCCTGTTGTCTCGTCGTTGACCACCCAGATGGAGGCTCTGTATGATAATATCAAATTATTATTGGAGTCTGTTGAAAATGGTTTACAAATCACGCAACAAGATTTGCGCAAGCAGTATGATAAGTACCGCAGTCTCGTCTATAATATACCGACACAGGAGAGAATGTCGATTGTGATTGAACGTCAACGTCATATCCAACAAGAATTGTTCATTCTACTGTTGCGGAAAAGAGAAGAGAACGCTTTGGCTTTGGCGGCGACCGTCAACAAGGCGAAGGTGGTGGAGGAGTGTCACGCATCTGCAGCACCAGTTGAACCAAAGGCTGTGCTGATATTCACAGTGTGTTTCTTTTTTGCCGGTATTTTGTCGGCTTCCCTCTTATTCACAAAAAAAGCGAGAACGAAGACCATCGAGAGTGTGGAGGAATATGAACGGATTGAGGCGACACAACAACCTCTCTTGTCTGTTATCCCGACCCTAAAAGGTGGAGGAAGGCAAACAGAAGAGGCGATTCGTCGTCTGCGTGCCAATTTACTTTCGATGATGCAAGAAGAAGAGGAACAGAAAGAAGGAGGAAAAGTGATTTCGTTTGTCAGCTATCGTCCCGGAGAGGGTTCTACCCATACTGCACAATCTACAGCAAAGGCAATGGCGGCGATAGGAAAATCTACGCTAATAATTGGCGCGGACTTTCCAAAGTCAGAAAAGAAAACCCCTTTAGAAAATATGAACTCTTTTGAGAACCTCTCTAAGGCAATAATAGATACCCAAGACGAGGGGGTCTCTCTCTTGCCGGTAGATTGGGATGATGCAAGATGGGGGGATTTCATCTCTTCAGACCAGTTTGCGCAAATAGTAAAAAAGTTGAGGGGGAAATATGATTTTGTCATGTTTGACTCTCGTCCGATAGCCGAAGCTTCCGATGCTTTTGTCTTAAATAAGATTTCAGATCAAACGCTTTACGTCTTTCAAATAAAAAAATCGTTGAAGAAAGATTTGAAGGAGATTGACAAATGCGTCGACAAGGGAGAATTGAAAAATATCTCCATCGTCGTGAATAGTTAAGTAGTAAACAATATTTCTTTTTTCAGAATAAAAAAATAGAATCATGAGCGATCAACGTTACAATCTTAGAGGCGTGTCAGCCAGCAAGGAAGATGTCCATAATGCGATCAAGAATATTGATAAAGGAATATTCCCTAAGGCATTTTGTAAAATTATTCCAGACATTTTAGGAGGAGATCCTGAATATTGTAACATCATGCATGCAGATGGAGCAGGGACGAAGTCTTCTTTGGCATATCTTTATTGGAAAGAGACTGGAGATTTATCAGTATGGAAAGGAATTGCGCAAGATGCGTTGATTATGAACATTGACGACCTTTTGTGTGTGGGTGCGACTGACAATATATTGGTCTCTTCTACCATAGGAAGAAATAAGTTGTTGGTTCCCGGAGAGGTGATTTCTGCCATTATCAATGGGACTGACGAATTACTTTCCGAGTTGCGTGAGATGGGTGTTGGGGTCTATGCGACAGGAGGAGAAACTGCCGATGTGGGTGATTTAGTTCGTACCATCATCGTTGATAGTACTGTCACTTGCCGAATGAAACGCTCAGATGTGATTGATAACGCCAATATTCAGGCTGGTGATGTGATTGTTGGTTTGGCCTCTTACGGGCAAGCAACCTACGAAAAAGAGTATAATGGAGGTATGGGAAGTAACGGACTTACCTCTGCACGTCATGATGTCTTCTCAAAATATTTGGCGGAGAAGTACCCTGAGAGTTACGATGCGGCAGTGCCAAACGAGTTGGTCTATTCTGGAGGTTTGAAGCTTACCGATGCAGTGGCAGATTGTCCAGTCAATGCTGGTAAGATGGTGCTTTCGCCAACCAGAACCTATGCTCCGGTCATTAAAAAGATATTAGATGAACTTCGTCCGAAGATTCACGGAATGGTGCATTGCTCAGGTGGCGCACAAACAAAAGTGTTGCACTTTGTGGAAAATGTAAAAGTGACGAAAAACAATCTTTTCCCAGTTCCTCCATTGTTTAAGACCATCCAAGAGCAGTCTGGTACGGATTGGTCAGAGATGTACAAAGTCTTTAACATGGGACATCGTTTTGAAATATATTTACCTAAAGAAGACGCAGAGAAGGTGATTGAGATTTCAAAGTCATTTGGAATTGATGCACAAGTTGTAGGGTTCGTGGAGAAATCTGACAAGACTGAATTGGTGATAGAGAGCGAGTTTGGAAGATTTGAATATTAATCATATAAAAAAGGTGATTAGGGATAAGAAGAAATAGTCGTTAAATTGTCAATTTGTCAATCGTTTTAAGGGAGATTTTTTTTGTGTGTAAGAAAATCTCCCTTTTTTTTGTCTTTTTGTCTCTTATATTCACCAGTTTAGTTTGGTATCTTGTAAAAAAGTTTTATCTTTGCATCGAAAATTGTATGTTGAAGAACATAAAAAAACAGAGAGTTTATGAGTGACGAAAAAAAACAATCAGATGCGTTGAGGTATCACGCAGAAGGTAGACCGGGAAAGGTACAAGTAGTTCCAACCAAACCAACAGCAACCCAAAGAGATTTGGCATTGGCGTATTCTCCGGGTGTGGCTGAGCCATGTTTGGAAATTCAAAAAGACGAACAAAAAGCATACGATTACACTGCTAAGGGAAACTTGGTGGCTGTGATTTCCAATGGTACTGCTGTGCTTGGATTGGGAGATATCGGTGCTCAGGCTGGAAAGCCAGTTATGGAAGGAAAAGGACTCCTTTTCAAAATTTTTGCAGATATTGACGTGTTCGACATCGAGGTTGATGAAAAAGATATTGACAAATTCTGTCAGACCGTCAAGGCGATTGCTCCAACTTTCGGAGGTATCAACTTGGAGGACATCAAAGCTCCTGAATGTTTTGAGATAGAGGATCGATTGAAGGCTGAATTGGATATTCCATTGATGCACGACGACCAGCATGGAACTGCCATTATCTCATCTGCTGCACTCGTAAATGCTTTGCAGCTTGTAGGAAAGAAGATCGAAGATGTGAAAATTGTCGTGAATGGAGCAGGAGCCGCTGCTAATTCATGTACAAAACTTTATATGGCTTTGGGTGCAAGACTTGAGAACATCGTTATGTGCGATTCTAAGGGTGTCATCAATGTTAAGCGTACAGATTTGAATGATCGTAAGAAACCTTTTGCTACGACTCGAGACATCACGACATTGGAAGAGGCTGTTAAGGGAGCAGACGTTTTCTTGGGATTGTCAAAAGGAAATGTTTTGAGCAAGGATATGGTTAAGTCTATGGCGAAAGATCCAATCGTGTTCGCATTGGCTAACCCTACTCCAGAGATCTCTTTCGATGATGCTCATGAGGCTCGTCCGGACATCATTTTCGGAACAGGACGTTCGGATTATCCAAATCAGATCAATAATGTGTTGGGATTCCCTTACATTTTCCGTGGTGCGTTGGATACTCATGCGACTGCCATCAATGAGGAGATGAAGTTGGCGGCTGTTCACGCTTTGGCAGATTTGGCAAAACAACCAGTGCCAGAGGCGGTGGCCATCGCTTACAACAACAAAAATATGAAATTCGGTCCTGATTATATCATCCCTACTGCGTTCGACCCACGTTTGCTCGAAACCGTTGCGCCTGCAGTTGCTAAGGCTGCGATGGATTCTGGTGTGGCTCGTAAAAGCATCGAAAACTGGAATGATTATAAGGCAGAGTTGCGTGCTCGTATGGGATTGGATAACAAGTTGATTGGTAATTTGACCGAGGCTGCTAAAGCTAATCCTAAGAGAGTTGTCTTCACTGAGGCTAACAATGCCAATACTTTGCAGGCTGCTTCTCAAACTAAGAAAGAGGGTGTTTGTATTCCTATCTTGTTGGGTAATGAGGAGAGAATCTCTAAAATTGCTGCAGAAAATAACATTGATATCGAAGGTATCGAAATCATCAACCTTCGCCATGATCGTGAGGAGGCTCGCCGTGTTCGTTACGCTAAGTACGTTTCAGAAAAATTGGCTCGCAAAGGATACTCTTATTTGGAGGCAAATGAGAAGATGTACGACCGCAACTATTTTGGTGCGATGATGGTTGAGTTGGGTGAGGCTGATGCGATGATTACAGGTTCATATACTAAGTATATGGATGCGATCAAGCCTGCTTTGGATATTATCGGTACTCGTGATGGTGTGAAGAATATCGCAGCCCTTAACATCTTGAATACTTCTAAAGGTGTGTTCTTCATGGCAGACACTTTGGTGAACGACTCACCAAATGCAGAGCAGTTGGCTGATATTGCATTGTTGACCAACCAGTCTGTTAAGTTGTTCAACGAGAAGCCTGTAATGGCAATGTTGTCATACTCTAACTTCGGTGCAGATTCTATCGGTAATCCTTGTATCGTTAACGATGCAGTTGAGATTTTGCATAAGAATCATCCAGACATGTTGGTAGATGGCGAGATGCAGGTTAATTTTGCATTGGATAAGAAACTTCGCCATGAGAAGTTCCCATTCAGTAAAATTGACGGCTTGGATGTCAATACTATGGTGTTCCCTTGCTTGAACTCTGCAAATATCGCTTATCGTATGTTGATGAGCATGGGTATGGCAGAAAGCGTTGGACCTGTTCAAATGGGTCTAAAGAAGCCAGTGCATGTTTTGGATGTGGAAGCTTCTGTGCGTGATATTGTGAACATGACTGTTATTGCGGTTATTGATGCGCAGTTGAATAGTAAGTAGTTTTTATTTCAATAAAGTAAGAGAGGACGTGAATTATTACGTTCTCTCTTTCTGTTTTTGTTCCTAAATTTTTTTTGTTATGGTGTTAGATACTTTAGACAATTTGATGAAATATGCCTCTTTGCATGAAAATTTTGAAAAGGTGTTCCGTTATATTCTTCAGCTCGATTTCAATGATTTGAAACCATCGACGATAGTTTTAGATGATAATGCCTATCTGAAAATTGATGAAGTAGATTTGAGGAATGCGGAAGATGCCCATTTGGAAGTTCATAATCAATATATTGATATTCAAATTGCCGTTGGCAACTCAGAATGCATCGGTTATCGTTCAAGAAAAGAGTGTAAAAAAATGTTAAGAGAAGATTGGGCGAATGACATTGCGTTTTTTGAAGATGATTTTGAGTTTACATTTTGTTTGCCAAAGAACAGTTTTGCTATACTTTTTCCATGGGATGCACATGCACCTATCATTGGTGTCGGAAAAACAAAGAAAATTATTGCAAAAGTTAAAATCGTTTAAGAGTTCCGGAACTGATTTTTTTAAAATTGCTCTTTTATTGTTCATAAATAATTTTGTCGTTATCAGATTTATATTGTACTTTTGTGAAAACATAGAATAATAGAGAACGTTAAAGATAGTTAAAGTATGAGGAATACAGAACGTAATATGGTTAAAAAATGCGTATGGGCATGTTTGGCTTTGTTGTTGTTATGTGGTTGCTCGAAAAGTGAGACCACGCAAAAAGTAAATGCAACGCCTCAGGTAAAAAAAGAGAATGTAAAGAAGTCTCCTTTTGGTAAAATCACTCCAGAAACGAAGGAGGTGGAGGCTCTGATGCCTTATGAATATCCAAAGGGCTCTCCTGTGGATAAGTGGGGTAAACTACAGGTTGCGAAGGATGAAAATGGTGTTCGACGTTTGTGCGACGAGAAGGGTAACCCAGTGCAGTTGCGAGGAATGAGTTCCCATGGAATGCAATGGCCGGGGGCTGCAAATATCACGGAGGATAATATTAAATCTTTACGTCATGAGTGGAATTGTAATGTGTTCCGTCTCGCTTTTTATGTAGACGAGGAGGGAGGTTATGCATATAATCCATCTCATCGCTCTCATCACTTGGAGAATGTTGTGAAGTGGTGTGCTGAAAATGGTATGTACATTTTGATTGATTGGCACGTTTTGAATCCGGGAAATCCTCAAAGTATGTATTATCGAAAGCATCCTCGTTCGGGAGTTGATTTGGCTGCCGATTTCTTTACATATTGTGCGAAGAGATTCCAATATCAGAAGCATGTTTTGTATGAGTTGTGCAATGAACCTAATTCAAGCAAAGGACAAGTTTCATGGCAAAGACATATCAAGCCTTATTGTGAGGATATGTTGAAGATTATCAGAGCAAAGGATGAGGGTGTCGTTTGTATTTGTGGAACTCCAGACTGGTGTCAGCGACCTCAGGACGTGATTGGTATGGAGCCAGAAGATGAGAATGGTAAGTTGTATGATAATGTGATGTACTCTTTCCATTTCTATGCGGCTTCTCATAATGATGGAACTCCAATTGATACTACTTATGATTGTGTGGGATATGATTTCATGACCCCGTTGGCAAAGGGTGATTCCGCAAAGGGTATTCCTTGTATCTTGAAAGAGTTACCGATTTTCGTTACTGAGTTTGGTACGACTGATGCCAGTGGTTGGGCGCATTTCCGTCCTGATCTTACTGAAAAGTGGATGAAGATTTTTGATGGGGGAAATGATGCAAAACAAGTTGTGAGTTGGTGTAACTGGAGTTATAGCGCAGAAGGTGGAGAGTGTGCGGCGTTGAAGTGGAATGATGGAAAGAACTCTCCAGTCAATCATAATAATTTGACTGCATCAGGTAAATTCATATTTAAGAAGTTGAATTCCTATAAATAATTTTCGGTTCAGTTTTTTAATATTTGGTAAAAGTTTTTTATGAGGATTTGTGGACGGTTTCTTTTATTGATTGTTTGTTTGCTTAGTCCCGTTTTAGTCTATTCTTCTCCGAAGAGAGAGATGAGAGGGGCGTGGATTGCAACAGTTGCGAACATAGATTGGCCGTCAAATAAGAATAGTAATTCAGAAGTCCAGAAGCAAGAGATGATTTTGCTTCTGGATTCTTTGCGTAATAATGGTATCAATGCTGTGATATTCCAATG
Organism: uncultured Bacteroidales bacterium; assembly: GCA_937916355.1. Lineage (GTDB taxonomy): Bacteria > Bacteroidota > Bacteroidia > Bacteroidales > Paludibacteraceae > UBA1181. Next base: position 31,355 of record CALFTM010000061.1, on the reverse strand, counting down.
TAGACCGACTTCTGACGCATTGTACAAATCGGAAATTGAGCCATGGTCTGAGTGGCTGACAGGTGAACAGGGGAAAGCTCCTTCGGATATTCATTTCGATCCGTTGCAGTTTGTCATAGAAGAGGCACATAAGAGATGTATGGAAGTTCACGCATGGATAAACCCTTATCGTGTGACTAACACACCAGATGCGAAGTTGGCGCAAGGACATATTTATTTTAAGAAACCTCACCTTTTTCGTTCGTATGGAGAAAAAATCTATTTTGATCCCGGACTGAAAGAGACGGAAGACCACCTCATTATGGTGTTAAAAGATATGGTGCGTCGCTATGACGTGGATGCGCTTCATTTAGATGATTATTTCTATCCTTACCCTGTTGCAGGAAAGGACTTCCCAGATGAGGAGACTTTTAGGAAAAATCCGAAAGGCTTTAAAAACAAGGCAGACTGGAGAAGGGATAATGTGAACCAGACAGTCCGTCGCATTCATGAAATGTTACAGGAAGAAAAACCTTGGGTGCAGTTTGGTATCAGTCCGTTTGGCGTTTGGCGTAATAAAACGAAGGATGCGGACGGTTCTGCAACTCAGGCTGGCGTGACAAACTATGACCACCTTTATGCCGATGTCCTTTTATGGGCAAAAGAGGGGTGGATTGATTATATTGCTCCTCAATTGTATTGGGAGATAGGCAAGAAGGTTGCAGACTATGAGGTGTTGTCGTTGTGGTGGCGTAAGCATATCCCTACAACCTGCAATTTGTATTTTGGTTTGTATGCTTCAGGTTTGGAAGTGAACAAGACTGCTGCGTGGAAGAAACCGAACGAGGTGGTGCGTCAGTTAAATTATAATAAGGAGTGTTCTATAAATGTGGAGGGTGTCCTTTTTTATAGTACACACTATTTTCTTAAGACCCCGCAGGGGTTGCTCGACTCTTTGAAGAAGAGCCATTTCGCTCATCTTGCGCTTCCTCCTGAAATGAGAAGAGGAGATGAGGCGTTCTCTCCGTTGAATGTTCGCATCGAATCTGATACCCTAAAATGGGATCCAGTTATTTCAGAGGAGGGGGATGTCATCTCTTACTATGTTGTTTATGCTTTCTCCGATACAGCAGAGTGTGATTTTGAAGATGTCCGTTTTCTGGTAAATTGTCAGACCGAACCAAACTATTGGATTGATTCGGCACGTTTTTCCAAAGATTGCCGTTATAATTTTACAGTCACAGCCGTAAATCGTTTCAGAAAAGAGAGCGAGCCTTCGCAATTTGTAGAATATAGTCCATTTTATAAAATGGATGAAATCCATGAAACGCTTGTGGCCATAGACGATGAAGATGAAATAAAAGAGGTCGAAAAGGATAAAAAAAGCAAAAAGAAAAAAAAGAAAAGGATAAAAAAAGAAAGAAATCGAAGAAAATAACGATTTGAATAGAAAAATTACTTTCAAAATTTCGTAGATAATCCTTTTAAAATATTACCTTTGCACGTTGTTTTTAAATTTAACGTTGGTGGCGTTTGTTGGCTGCCAGTAAAGAATTTTAGATATGATAAAAGTTACATTTCCTGATGGTTCTGTTCGTGAGTATGAAAGTGGAATCACTGGTATGCAGATTGCAGAAAGCATTAGTTCAAGATTGGCGCAAGAGGTGCTTTCAATTGGTGTGAATGGCGAAACAAGAGATTTGAATCGTCCGATTACGGAAGATTGCTCTGTGAAACTGTACAAGTTTGAGGATGAAGAGGGAAAGCATACTTTCTGGCACACCTCGGCGCACTTGATGGCGCAGGCGGTGCAGATGCTTTATCCAAATGCGAAATTTGGTATTGGTCCGGCTATCGAGAACGGTTTTTATTATGATATCGATTTCGGTGATGTTGTTTTGAAGGAAGCTGATTTTGCAGCTATCGAGAAGAAAATGGCTGAAATTGTTGCCACCAAGCAATCATTGACTCGTGTGGACATCACAAAGGCTGATGCTTTGAAGATGTTCGATGGTCGTGGAGAAGTCTACAAAACAGAATTGATCAGCGAATTGGAAGATGGTACGATCACTTTGTACGAGCAAGGTTCTTTCACAGACCTTTGTCGTGGTCCGCACTTGGCGGATGTCTCTCCGATTAAAGCGATAAAAGTACTTACATTGGCAGGAGCCTACTGGCGTGGAGATGAAAAAAGAAAGCAGTTGACACGTTTGTATGCAATTACTTTCCCTAAGAAGAAGATGTTGGATGAACACCTTGCTCTTTTGGAGGAGGCGAAAAAGAGAGACCACAGAAAGATTGGAAAAGATTTGGGGCTATTCATGTTTACCGATATGGTTGGAAAAGGATTGCCTATGTGGTTGCCAAAAGGGACTGCTCTCCGTCTTCGTTTAGAGGAATTTTTGAAGAAGATTCAGAAGAAATTTGGCTATCAACAAGTTATCACTCCACATATTGGAAATAAAGATCTGTATGTAACTTCAGGTCACTGGGATCATTATGGAGAAGATAGTTTCCGTCCGATCACCACTCCAGAGGAGGGAGAGTCTTATTTGTTGAAACCAATGAACTGTCCTCACCACTGTATGATATTCAGATGGCAACCACGTTCTTATCGTGATTTGCCTTTGCGTCTGGCTGAGTTTGGTACTGTATATCGTTATGAGCAAAGTGGAGAGTTGCACGGATTGACTCGTGTTCGTTCGTTCACACAAGATGATGCGCATATCTATTGTCGTCCAGATCAGGTGAAAGATGAGTTCATTCGTGTGATGGATATTATCTCTATCATCTTCAAAGCTTTGGATTTCAAGAATTTTGAAGCTCAAATCTCATTAAGAGACCCTAATAACAAAACAAAATATGTAGGTACGGATGAGAATTGGGAAAAGGCAGAAGCCGCTATTGTAGAGGCTTGCAAAGAGAAGGGTATGCCAGCAAAAGTTGAGTATGGTGAAGCAGCCTTCTATGGTCCGAAATTGGACTTCATGGTAAAGGATGCGTTAGGAAGACGTTGGCAGTTGGGAACAATCCAAGTAGATTACAACCTACCTGAAAGATTTGAGTTGGAGTACGTCGGAGAAGACAACCAAAAGCATCGTCCGGTGATGATTCACCGTGCGCCGTTCGGTTCGATGGAGCGTTTTGTCGCTGTGTTGATCGAACATACCGGAGGAAAATTCCCGTTGTGGTTGACACCTGAGCAAGTTGTTGTGTTGCCAATCAGTGAAAAATATAACGCCTACGCACAAAAGGTAGTAGACTATTTAGATGAAAGAGATATTCGTGCTATTTTAGACGACAGAAACGAGAAAATAGGAAGAAAAATTCGCGACAATGAGGTGAAAAGAATCCCTTATATGCTTGTTGTTGGAGAAAAAGAAGAAGAAAATGATGAAGTTTCTGTAAGAAAACAGGGCGAAGGTGCTATTGGTTCAATAAAAATTTCTAAATTTGCAGACGATTTGACGGAGGAGGTGAATCGAATGATGACCGATTGGTGATCCGAAACCGAATCTTGATGATTAAATATTTTGATAATCAATAAGTTAAACTAAAAATTAGGAGGATAAAACTATCGTAACAAAACCATTTGTTAAAAACTCTGATGCAAGAGGGGTTAACACAAAAGAAAAACATCGCATAAATGATCGTATTCGCGAGAAAGAGGTGCGTTTGGTTGGTGATAATGTAGAACAAGGAGTCTACTCAATAGAGGAGGCGATTCGTATTGCCGATGATTTGGAATTGGATTTGATTGAGATTTCCCCTAATGCTGTTCCTCCGGTTTGTAGGATAGCGGATTATCAGAAGTTCCTTTACCAACAAAAAAAGAAGGAAAAGGAGAATAAGGCGAAGCAGACTAAGGTGGTAGTCAAGGAAATTCGTTTCGGACCCCAGACCGATGAGCATGACTATAACTTTAAATTGAAACATGCCATTGGTTTCTTGGAAGAGGGAGCAAAGTTGAAGGCTTATGTCTTCTTCAAAGGACGCTCGATTTTGTTTAAGGAACAAGGAGAGGTGTTGTTGCTTCGTTTTGCGAATGATTTGGAGGAGTATGGTAAAGTCGATCAATTGCCTGTCTTAGAGGGTAAGAGAATGATTATCATGATGTCTCCAAAAAAGAAGAAGTGATTTCTATTTATAATTTAAATTTTTAATAAAAATGCCAAAAGTTAAAACTAATTCCGGTGCCAAAAAGAGGTTCGCCCTTACCGGATCAGGAAAGATCAAGAGAAAGCATGCCTTCAAACGTCACATTTTGACTAAGAAGACTAAGAAGCAAAAGTTAGCGTTGACTCACGATGCACTCGTGTCTTCTGCTGATATCAAAAGTGTAAAGAGCTTGCTTTGCCTTCGATAAACTTTATTATTAATCGATTGTTTAGCTTGAAGTTCTCGTTCGTATGAAATGAGGCGCTAACAGTCACAAAAATTTAAAAAAATGCCAAGATCAGTAAATCATGTTGCTTCAAGAGCAAAGAGAAAGAGAATTTTAAAACTTACCAGAGGTTACTATGGTGCGAGAAAAAACGTTTGGACCGTAGCTAAGAACACTTGGGAGAAGGGTCTTTTGTATGCTTACCGTGACCGTAAGAACAAAAAGAGAAACTTCCGTGCATTGTGGATCCAACGTATTAACGCAGCTGCTCGTCTTGAGGGAATGTCTTATTCTCAGTTGATGGGTGCTATCCACAAGTCTGGTATCGAAATGAACCGCAAAGTGTTGGCAGATTTGGCTATGAATCAGCCAGAGGCTTTCAAGGCAGTCGTTTCAAAAGTTAAAAACGCATAATTGAAGTTATTTATTTAATTTCAACAGTTTTTGGTGGGTCTTCTTTTGAAGACCTGCCTTTTTTTAGGTTTTTAGTGTTTCTGCAGGTTTGTTTGTTCTCTTTAAAACGGTGTTGTCTCAATACTCATTCGTAAAAATCGTAATATATGGAAGTTGACTCTATTTGTTTTTCGCTCTTGTTTGTTTCCTAAGGATTCATTATCTTTGTAGGGAACGTAATAATATTGTGCTATGAGTAAAGGGAAACTTCCGACAATTTTGATAACGAATGATGATAGTGTCTACTCGAAAGGAATTTGCGAGTTGATTAAGGTCGCACGTGGTCTTGGGAACGTGGTGGTGGTTGCCCCTGATAGTGTCCGTTCGGGAATGTCGGGTGCGATTACTCATAAAGAGCATATACGATTGACTCTTTTGCATGAAGAGGAGGGTTTTGTTGTCTATTCTTGTAGCGGAACTCCTGTTGATTGTGTGAAATTGGCCTTGTTCTCTGTTTTTAAAGATAATAAGCCTGATTTGCTCCTTTCGGGAATCAATCATGGCTCCAACGCTTCTGTGAATGCAGTTTATTCTGCTACTGTGGCGGCGGCGATGGAGGGGTGTATTTCTAATATACCTTCTATTGCATTGTCTTTGTGTGAGTGTGATGAGGATGCAGATTTTTCACATACACTTCCTGAAATAAAAAAACTGGTCTCCCTCGTCCTCGAGCACTCCCTTCCTCATGGGACTTATCTTAATGTTAATTTCCCGGGAGGTGAATTGAAAGGGATGAAGGTTTGTCGTCAGTCTGATGCTTTTTGGGATCAGGAATTTGATCACATTTCTTCCTATTATGGAGACTCCACTTTTCAGTTGGCTGGTTTTTACGTTTGTAGGGAACCTGATGCGGAGGATGCTGATTATTGGGCTTTGTCTCATCAGTATGGTTCAATCGTCCCACAAAAAATTGATATGACGGATTATGACACATTGGTTAATCTAAAAAATATTTTAAATGGATAATTACGATATAGATTTTGATGATGATTTTGTAGAGAAAAAGAAGGGGGACTGGAAAAAATGCGATAATTTTTTCTTCGGTTTTTTTCTTTCGCTTCTAATGACCTTTTCAATGTTGGTTCTGTTATCGAGAAATTTCTTTTCAGAGGAACTTAGTTTATATCAGAATTTATTGAATATGTACAAAGGGGTGCAATTCCCGGTTCTTATGATTCCTTCTCTTTTTCCGTCCATGTTCGTTTTCTTCTATTTTTATAAAACGGACAAATGGCGTTCGGGAAATGGAATGGTGGTAGCGGTATTGTTGTCGATGATTTTAATTTTCACACACTGATATTAAAGGGTATGAGATATTTTATCATTGCTGGGGAGGCTTCGGGCGATTTGCATGCTTCTAATTTGATGGCCTCTTTGAAGAGAGAAGATCCTGCCGCGGAGTTTTGTTTTTTAGGTGGGGATTTGATGTTGGAACAGGGTGGAACGATGGTACGTCATTATAGGGACATGGCGTTTATGGGTTTTATCCCAGTCTTGCTTCATGCTCGCACGATTCTTAAGAATATGAAGGATTGTAAGCAGGCTTTGCTTGATTTCAATCCAGATGTGTTGATCCTCGTAGACTATCCGAGTTTTAACCTGAAAATAGCGAAGTTCGCAAAAAAGAATTTGAAGGATTTACCCGTTTTTTACTATATCTCCCCTAAATTATGGGCATGGAAAGAGTATCGCCTGAAATCTATAAAAAAGTATGTAGACAAGGTTTATTCAATTTTGCCGTTTGAGGTGGAATGGTACAAGGATAGGGGATATGAAATTGAATATGTGGGAAATCCATGTGTTGATGCAGTCTCTTCTTTTGTTTCTAAATATGAGGATAGGGGTGCGTTTTTGAAGCATTTGAATGTTTCAGACCGACCTGTATTGGCAATTTTGGCGGGTAGTAGAATGCAGGAGATAGAAAGTAACCTTCCTGTCGTTTTAAAGGCGGTTTCGACTTTTCAAGATCATCAGATTGTATTGGCAGGTGCGCCTTCTATCGAAATGTCCGTTTATGACTCTTATTTGAAGGATTTCCCGTCGGTTAAGGTGGTGACGGGAGAGACCTACGAATTGCTGAAACATTCGGATGTGGCGGTTGTGACATCCGGTACGGCAACGTTGGAGACCGCCTTGCTGCGTGTGCCTCAGGTGGTGGTCTACAAAATGAGTGGAGGGAAATTGTTGCATAAACTAAAAGATCTTTTCCTGAATGTCAAATTCATTTCGTTGGTCAATTTGATTACCAATAGAGAACTGGTTGTGGAGTTGATAATCGAGGAGGTGACAGAAGTGCGTGTGAGACGAGAGGTCGCTCGTCTACTTGAGGATGATTATCGTCAGCAGGTGCTGGAAGGGTATGATCGGTTGATTGAGACTTTAGGGAAAGAACCTGTTTCGGATAAGGCTGCCCGATTGATGTTTGCTCGTCTGAATGGGCAAATGGCTTAGGGGAGTTTAGATTTAACGTGTGAAATTTTGAGAGACGACGGACTGCCCAGAGGGACGGTTCTTTGTTGGATTTTATAGTGTTTATTTACCTGTTTTTTTTATGAGAAAAATATTTGATTTGTTTGCGCTCGTAAGGGTTGGAATGGTATTCTTATGCCTCTTTTATAGTTTAGAATGCTTGTTTGCACAAGAACAGAATCGGGTGTTCATGCACTACGATTCGATGACGATTTGTCGGGGGGATAGTTTCCCTTTGCGCTCTTTCTTGAAAAATGAAGTGGAAGTTCCTATTGGGTTTGAATTGTTGGGATGGCAAAATCTGACCGGCGATTTTTTTAAACCAGAGGGTGATACCACACTTCTTTTGTTGTATCGAAAAAAAGGAGATTTGGAGGTGCGCTCTTTGACATTTCATTTGTCCATTAGGGAATTGCCTTTTGTGGAGTTGGCAGTTCCGAACAAAACGGTTTGTCATGGAGTAGAATTAGAAGAGATCCCTGTGAGGAGTGAAAATTGTGATTTGCTATATTGGGAGGATTTGCAGACTGGGCAGAAAAGCAATCGGTTGTCAGATTTCGATGTTACAGGGAAGTTTGAGGAGAGAAGAGTTTTTCAAGTTGTCGGTTCAAATGAGTCTTGTGCCGATGTCTCCACAAGCAGGGTGGAGTATATTTTCAAAGATCCTGAAAAATATAGGCTTGCGGTGAATTTGCCTCCTGATGTGGTGGAGGTTTGTGCAGATTCTCTTTTGCTTTGCGAATATGTTCAGCCCGACCTCTTGAAGGTCTACTACGAAAATGAGTTGTTGGAGCGTCGTTCTGCAGGAAGTTTTCCTTTTGAAATTATTTGGCTTGAAAAAGACTCTTTCTCACGTTGTGAAAAATATGCGAAGTCTGGTTATGAGAACTTTTATTGGTTTGAAACCACTGTAGAAGATGGTCCTTGTGGAAAGAAACTGGAGTTGTCGGAAAAACATCTCCTGCAATTAAAGTGTACGGCTTCCGCCCGAAACGATTTTAAGTTGTCTGCCAGTTGTCAGTCTGGTTATTGGAAAATCTTTTGGGGTGTGGAATATAAAGTAAAGTCGATAGAGTTCAAACCTTTACATGAGCCGGTAGATGTGGTGCCAGAATTGTCAGAAAGTGAGGACTATGATTTTGAAACCTTCCTTTTCCCTTATAAAGGATGTGCCAAACTTTGTTGGTTGGATAGTTATGAGGATTTGCTATATCAGGTGATGATAAATTGCGAAAAAGAGAATGGTGAGGAGGTGGTTTTGTCGGATACCCTCCATTTGACCCCTTGTCCTCGTAGACCTCCACTCATTTTTCATGAATGTTCTAAGAAAGAGGGAAAAACCATGATTCATATCGGCTCGGAAGAGCCAATCCTATCTGTTGCAGAATTAGAATCACAGTTTTTTTTACAAAAAGAGGATTTTGAGGGAAATGATCGTTTGAACCATTATCAGTATGCTCAAACGCATAGTTTTGTTTGGACGGAAAATTTGCCCGATACCCTTGTGTTGAGATTGAAAGTTTCATTACAAAGTTGTGATCAAGATACCCTTGAAACCCTCTGTCAGGTCGGCTTGGAAAAATGTTTGGAGATGCCCCGCATATTTTATGGCGCATACACTTCTCCGCACGCAATATTACAGCAAAAAGATCAGTGCCTGCAGAAGCAGTGCTATAACATTCCAAACCAGTCCGCAAAGAGTGTGACTGTTCAATCAAAATGTTACGGAGATACGATCTATTTGAAATTTAAAGGGTTGGGTATAAATCGAAATGAAAACTATGTTTTAAATATTAATTCATCAAAAGGAGATGATTTTCAGGTTTATTATCCTCATGATTATAAGAAAACAGACTCTTCCGTATTTCATTTTAATAACGTGGAGACGATGAATCCCACGCTATATTTTGTGCCATCCGATGATTGTGTGGTGGAGGGAGATTTGGAAGGTATCTTTTTTCGTTTTCATGTTGATATTATAGGAGAAAAAATAACGAGGGAGGCGGTTGTTTGCAAAGGAGATACCTTTGATTTAGGCGATATCGTTGAGGGAGATGACAGTGGTTTGCAATGGAATGTGAGCAATCCCAAAGTCTCTCCTTTGAAAGATACAGAGTACTATTTGTATGGTTTTACGGAGAGTGGTTGTTTGGTTGATGAGAGAGTCTTGTTGAGGGTTTCTCATCCGTTGTGGGTTCAGACGACGCAGGATTCCTTTTGTGAAGGTGAAATTTTAGAATTAAAAAATTTGATACATACTAATGCGACGGAGGTGGAGTGGAGGTGGAATGGAAATGAACAGGTATCCTCTGATGTGGTGGAACTGGGAGAAAATCATGCTTTGGAATTATCCCTACACTCTTTTTGTGATTCTCTGACCCTTCATCTTCCGTTGAATGTGGTGAATTGTGAGGAAGTTGACTCAAAACCTTCTTTAATGGAAGGATCTTGGAAAAATAAATTACAGATTGCCTCCTATTTCACACCAGATGGGGATGGAATTGCTGATGAGTGGAGAATTGAGGGAGAATACTCTCTTCTCGTTTGCCATATTTATGACCGATTTGGGAAGCTTCTGAAAAGCTATGAGAATGAGCCTATCGTTTGGGATGGAAGATACAAAGGAGCTATGCAGCCTCCTACAGACTATTGGTATTTGTTGTATGTGGAGGGCGACGAGAAACGAATTGTGGGTCATTTCTCCTTATTGAGGTAAAGTTTCATGTGGATAATTTTAAAAATTTAGTAAAAATACACCATTATGATGTAAAATTTTTTCATAAACTTGATGACATGATATTTAATTATAAATTTGCATCGCTTGTATTTAATAGAAAACTTAAATTTAATTCGAAAAAATGAAAAACGTTAGAAGTGTGCTTGCCACAATTTTGTTGGGAAGTGTGTGCCATGGTCTGTTTGCGGCAGACTATTATTGTGCCCCCGGAGCGAATGGGAGCGGATCAGAGTCAGATCCCGGAGATGTTATTTCCGCAGTAAAGAAAATCGGTGCAGGGGAGACCATTTATCTGAAAGAAGGAGTCTATAAGTTTAGTAGTACAATCCTTATCGAAGAAGAAAACTCTGGGACTGCCGGTAAGTTTAAGACGATAAAACCCGTAGAGGGTGCAGAGGTAGTGTTGGATTTTTCAGGACAGTCGGCAGGTGCTTCTAATCGTGGGTTTGTTTTGGATGGTGATTATTGGCATTTTTACGGTTTTACCATAACCAATGCAGGAGATAATGGAATGTTGCTTTCTGGTAGTAATAACATCATTGAAATGATGGTTTTTGATGATAATGAGGATACTGGTCTGCAAATTTCACGTTATAAGACCTCAAATACCACTCTTGCCTCGTGGCCGTCTAATAATTTGGTGAAAAATTGTACTTCAAAGAATAATTGTGATGAGGCTACGATGGAAAATGCAGATGGTTTTGCTGCAAAACTGACTTGTGGAGAGGGAAATGTTTTCGATGGTTGTATGGCTTATAATAATTCGGATGATGGTTGGGATTTGTATGCAAAGGAAGAGACTGGTCCGATTGGAGTGGTGACCATCCAGAATTGCGTCGCTTTTCGTAATGGTTACACTGAAGATGGTCGAGGTTATGGAGATTGTGATGGAAATGGTTTCAAATTGGGTGGCGCAGGTGTCGGTTCGGCTCATAAGGTGAATAATTGTCTTGCTTTCGAGAATTATAATTGTGGATTCACAGACAATAATAATCCTAAATTGGCTTCTATTTCCAATTGTACTGCCTTCAATAACAATGTGAAAGGTGGAGGAAAACCCAATTTTTCTGTTTATCGTTGCACCAATTGTGATTTTGATAACCTGATTTCTTATTACACAAAAAATAGTTGCAATGACAAGTATGTCGGAACTTATAATAATGGTGTCTATTATAATAGCGGATACTATAAGGTGCTGACTGATACGAAGGTTTCTAATGGAAGTAAAATCGGAACGAAGTTTACAGGTTTTGATGATAACGTGTTCATCACTTTGAATGTGGATGCCATGGGAACAGACTTCCATAAATTGTGGAGAAATGAAGATGGCAGTTTGAATCCAAAAGGATTTGCAGAGACTAAATTGGATGGAGAATATGCTTCTATGGGTTACAGAATGAGTAATGGTGAATTGCCAACACCAGAGGAACCAGAAGATCCCGAACCAGAAGATCCAGAACCCGAAGACCCTGAGATTCCAGAAACACCAGATAATCCAGCTTATACAGAAGCTCCGACTATCACTAAAAGAGGTTCTGGTTCGTCCACTCAAACGATTTCGTTAGGAGAAGCGATTCAGTCGTTTGGTTATTCCTTTACGAATGCGGATGGTTTGGAGTTTGTTGGTTTGCCAGAGGGTTTGAAGGTTGAGAAGAATGGAGATGACCGCATGGATGTGAGTGGTACGCCGGTTGCTGCTGGTGAATACAAGGTGACGGTGAAGACGGTAGGCGGACTGACAGAGGTTACGAAGAATTTCACAATAAAGGTGTCTGAACCATCGGAAGTAACAGTAATAAAAGATAAGTGTTTTGAGGTTTATAGTATTGGGAACGGAGCGATAGAATTAGTCTCATCGGTTGAAAAAGAAATTGATGTTACGATTTTATCAATGGAGGGTCTCGTAATATTAGAAACTCAGCTGAAAGAATCGGAAGTGGTGTCTGGTTTGTCTGGTGTGGTGCTCATCATCGCAGAAGAAGACGGAATTAGAACGATTAGAAAAGTATTAGTTAGATAGTAGGTTCTTTTAGTGTTCAATTTGGGGTCAGTTAGAGTTCTTGCATGAGGCAAGGACTCTAATTTTTTTTACTGTCCCCTAAACAATAAAATCGTTTTTAGCAAGTTGATGGGATTTAAAACTCATGTTTTTCAGATACTTGCGGTGTCTTATGTGGTGTTTGTTAGTGTAAAAACATGAGAATTTTAAGTGCGTTTAAAGATTGTTAAATCAAGGGTGCCGAGTTGTGATATTCCATTTTATTCTTTAAATTTGCGGAAAGATGTTTATATAAGTTTCTTTTCAATTGGAGAGAAGAATCTATTTAAACTATAATTAACTTATTTTGCAATACAAATATGAAAGATTTAAAAGGAACGAAAACGGAGAAAAACCTCATGGAGGCTTTTGCCGGAGAGTCACAGGCTCGTAATAAGTATTCTTACTTTGCATCTCGTGCAAAAAAAGATGGGTATGAACAAATCGCCGCTCTTTTCGAAGAGACTGCGCAAAATGAGAAGGAGCATGCGAAGATGTGGTTTAAATATCTCGAAGGTGGTGCGGTAAAGGACACCATGTCCAATTTGAAGGCGGCTGCAGAAGGCGAGAATTACGAGTGGACAGATATGTATGAGAGAATGGCTCGTGAGGCAGAAGAGGAGGGCTTTACTGAAATTGCAGAGAAGATGAGAGGAGTTGCTGCTATTGAAAAGCACCATGAGGAGCGATACTTGAAGTTGTTGCAGAACATCGAAAAGGGTATTGTTTTCTCTCGTGAAGGTGATACTATCTGGAAATGTCGCAATTGTGGACATATTGTTATTGGTAAGCAGGCTCCTGAATTATGTCCGGTTTGCAACCATGCTAAGAGTTACTTTGAAATCAATGCTGAAAATTATTGATAATCAGTTTGTGACTATAGAAACGTCAGGACTTCTGTCTTGGCGTTTTTTTATTTGCTTGAGCAAATAATCGTTAGAATTTTAGGGAATTTCTGTCTGTTTATCGCAAATATGTTGAAGATCGGATATATTAACGAAGAAGAAACCGAAGTAGGACATTGTCATACCGGAGTAGTTTTTCGAGTGAATGTAAATTCAGAACAGTTAAAAATCTTTCGCGATTGATAGGTAGTTTGAAGTATAAGAAGATAGAATTGTCTTGTGGCTCTTTTTCTGTGAATCGAAAAAATTATGATGTTCAAAATATTACGAACATTGTAAGTTTGTATTTTTATGATGGCGCAAAGATTCCTGATAATGTTCGTAAAGAAATATTGGAAAAGACCGTTCCAAAAGTGAAAGATTTGAGGAGGTCGCTGATTAAGTGATATTTGAAGGTGTCTGTTGTGATGGCGTAGAATGATGTTATAAGCGAATTCTGATTTCTTCTAATTTTGCCAATAACAAAAAATAATATAACTTTACCCAAACTACTTGGGTTTCAATAAAAAAATGATGTTATGGCAAAAATAATCGTTAATATTATTTCTAAAGATGACTTGATGCCTGCCTACCTTTTCGTTAAGGAAAAGTATGAAGAGGGAGACGGTTTGATGTTCATTTCCGCTAAGGATACCACGGAGGAACTGGCTCTGGTTTCTGAGTTGTTGAAAGTGTCTTCTCAGGATGTTGTGAATATTGTACTGACAAAGGAACGTGATGAGTTCACTTATGAACGGATTGGTAGACGGTTGCTTCCTGAATTGAGGAAGGATGTGAAGTATTGTGTGAATTTGGCTGGAGGTACTCGTTATTTGGCATTGGCGGTGCAACATGTGTTCGAGTCTTTCGACAGTGAATTTTTCTACACTGAGGTGGATAATAATTATATTGTCAATTCTAAGTTTGATGATAGCTTTGAAGAAAATGATGATTTTTTCTTTCCTATTCGTCATCAGGTTACTGTTGCAGAGTATTTTAATGTGCATGGGGTGCAGAATCGTTTGGAGGCTTATAGACATGCGCCGGATCGTCCGGAGAAGGATGCGCTCAATTTTTTCGAGCTGTTTTCAAAGCATAGAATCGCTTCCGACGACTACGAAATCATTTCAATTCTAAGGGAGAATTATAGAGGACGCAAGTATTTGAAAATAGCAGAGGCAGAGTCTCCGAGGAATGATAGATGGGCGAGAATCCCCGGTCTGCAGAGGTTTTTGGATCGCATAGGTTTCACCCCAAAAGAGAAGGGAAAACTTTTGAGAGAAGAGCTGGATTACCTGACTGGTGGATGGTTTGAAGAGTATGTGTATTACCAATTGAAGAGGTATGCGAATCCGTTTGATATTGTGATTAATCCAAAAGTCTCAACCAAGGGTGTGAAGCGTCAGAATGAATTGGATGTAGCCTTTACAAAAAACAATAAGTTGTACGTTGTCGAGTGTAAGACCGGAGTGCATTCAGAAAGTTTGTTCAATGAGATCATCTACAAGTCGTGTGCGCTAAAAGAGGCGATGTTTGGTTTGTCTTGTGAGTCGTATATTTTTTCTTTGAAAAAAGATGATACAGGGAATTTGAAAAAGGCTGCGAAATGTATGGACATTACTTTCTGGGATAACGCTGTACTGACGAACCCGTCAAAGTTTCGCAAACTGATGAAGAATAGTTTCCTCTAAAATCATAGAAGACCCAATTCTTCTCTGATTTTTTCCATTCCGATGATTTCCGCACAAGTGAAGAAGGAGGTCATGGAGACACCTAAGATTCCGTGTAGATTCAAATTTTGACCTGTCAAAAGAAGGTTTTCTATCGGAGTTTTAGGTGTTAGCATTGTGTATGCCAATTTGGATCTGTCTTTTAGTATTCCGTAGGCGCTACCTTTGTGTGTTGCGGTGTAATATTGGTAGGTGAGGGGTGTGCTGGTGTAGACGGAGTCTACCGCTTCACGAAGTCCTTCGATCTGTTTTTCTGCTATGGATATGCAAGCCTCTGCCTTTTCCGCTTTTAATTGCTCATATTCCGCCCCTCTTTTCATCAGTGAGGTCTTTTCCCACTGTTCAACCTCTTGCCAAGGCATTGGAGTTAGAATATCTATGTTTTCGGTGGTTTGCACACCATCCTGCGGCCTTTGGTAACTCACCAACACAGCGTCAGTTTTTCTTTCAGGGTTGAAAGTACCATAATTCCAGATGTCGTCCGTTTCGTAGATATATTGGTTTCTGTTGAGGTAGGGGAGCGCACCCGGTTTGAGTTTTATGTTTGTGGTGAACATACCAAAAGAGTTGTTGAGATTGTTGATCCTTCTTTTGTATATGTTTTTGATGACCTTGCTGTTTTGAACCAACTGCAGTGTGCTGGCTGGATGAATATTGGAAATAAACCATGTTCCCTCTATTTCAGTACCGTCCGCCAACTTGGCTGTAGTTATTCTTCCATCTTCTTCCACTAATTCCTCTACTTTGCTTTTGGTGACGACCGTTCCGCCCATGGATTTTATATTTTCAGCAAGTTTTTCTGCGATTTGCATACCGCCTCCGTCAATTCTCCACGCACTTTGGATGAATGAGTCGTTGATTTGTGCGAAGATGTAGAGAGGGAGCTCCTTGTGCAGCTCCATCTTTAAGGAGGTGCCGGCGAGCACATTCCTCAATATTGGGTCATCAATTGTCTCTTGTAAAAATTCGTATGCAGTATGTGTGAAGGCTTTTGATTGGTAAAAGTCTTCTGCAGAGCGAGGCGAGAAACTGAGGAAAATATTTTCTCCGACCTCTTTCAACGTTTCTATATATTTTTTCAGATTGGCTTTTTGATTCGGAAATGATTGCGAAAGTGTCTCTGCAAATTTTTCATGTCCGTTCGCAAAAGCATATTTCTTTCCATGGAATATCACCTCATCAAAGCAATCTTCATCTAATTTCTTCCAAGGAAGATCCATTAACCTGAAATAGGAGAAGAGACGGTTAAGGTGCTGTCCTTCGTCCAATCCTCCAATGTAGTGAAACCCAGTGTCAAAGGTAGTGCCACGTCTTTTGAAGGTCTGCAAACATCCTCCTAATACGGGGGTTTGTTCTAATACGCATACATTCAGACCATTTTTAGAAAGTGTGTATCCACACTCTAACCCGCCTAATCCTGCACCGATAATCACTACATCATATTTCATATTTTTTTTATTTAAGATTCTTTTTTAATAGTGTGTATACATTGTCAGAGGTCTCCTCTTTAAATTCGGAAAGCGCAGGACAGAGTTCTTCTATCAAGGCTTTGTTCTTGTTGAGGATGATGACATATTTTGCTGAATTTAGGCACTTGTTCAATTTCTCCGACTGACTTTTTTCGCAGTCTTTGATGGCGACCAAATCGTAATCGTAATCCAAAATCTCTTCATTGTTTGTGAATTTGATTCTTTGGTCTTTAGAATAGCAGTTGGTGGCAATTTCTATAGGATACTCTTTTTTGTCGTATCCGATGACGGTCATCTCTTTTGTGTTGATATGGAACCAATAAGATAGGCAACCATAACTGCAATAGAAATCAAGCATCTTTCCGTTTTGGATGATTGGCTCATCAAACAACTCATTGAATATGGAGTAGTTGTGGGTCTCTTTCAACTCTTTTTTGATCTCTTTTTCTACTTCATAACCTTTGTATTCAAAAATATTTCGTATTTGTTGTTTGTTGGACATCTCCTTTCGTTTGTTGAAATAGATTTCTCCATGTAGGATATTGAACACCGTGATAGGAGCTTTTCCTTTTGCGGCTTGTCTCTTTATCAACCAATAGAAGAGGAATGGTTGGATAGTGTAGGAGATAAGCACTGCAAAACTCATACCTATGAGGGTGGAAGTTCCGATGGAGTAGATGGATGGATGGTTTGCAAAAAGGAGTGATGTGACAGTGATGATGAGTGTCATCGCAGAGAAGATGATTGCTGTTTTGTGGAACATCAGCAAGTTTTTCTTTGTGCGATAATCAGATAACAGACCATCCATGACGAAGATACTATAATCAACACCCACACCATATATCAGAGACGAAATGATGATGTTGATAAGGTTGAATTCTATGCCGAAAATAGCCATCATTCCTAAAACGATGTACCAGCTGATGGTCATAGGAAGGAATGAAATGAGTGCTAATGTTAGACTCTTATAGGCTATGAGTAGTACAATCAGAACGAAAATGGAAGAGATTCCTAATGTTACGTCAAAATCTTGGTGAATCAACTCCAACATATCACTGGTGTAATAAAATGGGTCGATTACAACACAACCTTTATGGGATGTGATTTCGTCGCATACCTCTTTTTTATTTTCTTCTTTTATCAAAATAGGAGAGAAGACAAGGTACTTTCCATCCGTTTTTTCTATCATGTTGTATTTCAAAGCGTTTGGTAATATGTTGCTATCATACAACGAGATAGGTTTAAAGTCTTCTTTCTCTATCAGATTTTTAAATGTGTAAAAAGAGTCCGGAGAGAAACCACAAGCGACCGCTGCGCTATTCAGGTCGTCGATGACTTGCTTGCGTTTTTCTGGTGTCCAGAAGTCGTGCCATTTTTGGATTCTCTTTTCTTGTTCGGACTGAAGGATGAAAATTTGGTCTGACGAACTTTTATAAGGCCCGATTTTTCCCAATTCTTCCAATGCCTCAAACGTATTGCTTATATTCCTGTTTAGTACGAGGGCAGATTCGAGGTTTTCTGCTGTTGAAGCGAAATATACTGTTTGATAATCTTTTGTAGTGTGTTCTGCCAATATCCTTTGAGACTCCATCACACGAGGTTCGTAGTGGCTGATGTGTTTTAGGTTTGCATCGAATTTTACGTAATTGGAAGAGAAGATGCAGATGATGCTCAATAAGGTGAGACCCACGATGAGGAATGTTTTTCTTTCAAATGGGTAACCATTGATTTTCTGAATAATCTCCATCGCCTTATCAGAAGGTTTTGTGCTTTTCTTTCCGAAGAAGTGAGGAAGGAATATCAAGCAGAAGATGGTAGTTCCTATCAACGAGAGGGATGCGAATATACCAAAGTCTTGTAGCAATTCGGCTCTTGTGAATAGAAGGCTGATGAATGCTCCAATAGTTGTCATACTTCCCAATATGACGGGGATAGTCTGCTCTTTCAGCATTCGGACGGGGTCTTCCACATGTTTTTGATGAATGATGATATGGAGGCAATAACTTAAAGAAACGCCCAATACGATTGCTCCGATACCTAAAGCGAGGAGCGATATTTGTCCTTTTATGAAATAGATGATGGCAAGGGCGAAAAAGAATCCGTACCCAATAGGAAGAGCCATTTGTATGATCATTTTCGGACTTCTATAACTGAGAAGGAAGATGCTGAAAATGATGAGGAACGAAATCGACAAGGTCATGATGAGGTCACTTTTGACCTGTTTGGAATTAAACATGGCCTGTGGAGCTGCACCATGGTAGTAGATGTCGATGTCAGGGAATATTTTTTCGTATTTTTCGATTTCTAAATCGATTTCCGAAATGAGTTTGCTGCTTAATTTGGAATTGAAGGTGATGAAGTTAGGGGAAAGCCATGCGATAGCAATGGCACTATCAGGAGAGAAGAAATGGTTGTCGATTATTTTATAATTAGACCCCAACCCTTCTTTTATAGAACTCATCTTGTTGATGAAAACGTTTCGTAGGGCAAGTGGGTCGTTTTGTATCACGCCCATCATCATAGAACCGGCTGGCGAGTAGAGCGTCATGAGGTTCTCTTGCATTTGTTGGTTGATAGCCTCTTTTGTCGTGAGTTTCTCTATCAAATTGTAATCCGCACTGTCTAAGAAAGTTGGTATGCAACCATAAGCCTCTTCTAAGCCTTGTTTCAGCATGCTGGGATCCAACTTGTAGAGAGATTCGTCCAGCATTTCGGATGCGGTCGTGTTATTTTCTAAGTACGACATGAATGTGTCGACTGCCGCGACTGTTCTCTCCACGTCGACTGAATCATTTTTGGGTTTGAAAACAAGAAACATTTTATCCTTTACCTTCAAATTCTCAAAAACCACTCCGGTTGAGTTGTCCTCGTCTGAAGAAGGTAAAAGCTTAGTCACATCCTCTTCATATCTTATTTTCGTTCCAAAGTAGACGAAGAAAGCAGAACTAAGCAATAGTACTATCCAGAAAATCAGTTTGTGTTTCTGAAAAAATTCGTAGACTTTGACTGTAAAGTATGTCATATTGTTTCTTGTTATATCTTGTTTTTAGGTAGAAAGAGATTTTCTTGCAGAACTTACATCTCTTCACTATAAGTTCCTTTGTATTCTAAATAGAGGGTTTGCTCGTCCGGACTTGTGATTTTTGCAATTGCTGCATAGGTTTTGTCTTCGTTTTGAGTCAACTCTAAACTTATCAATAAGTCAGGACTTCCCGTAGGGGTAATCAGAGCAGAAAACCGGCAAATTGAAATAGAGTCGATTCTAAGTTTTTTTCCAGTTTTCATTTCGGCACATTCACGAATTGTTTGTACGTTGCAGACTCCCGGGCAAATTGGGTCGCCGGGGAAGTGTCCGTTGTATATTTCGTGGTTTGCATTTAAGTGTGTGAAATATTGCGTAGCACCATCTTTCTCTACAATACGTTCAATGGTAAAAAAATCTCCTTTTAGCATGATTTTCGCATTTATTAGGTGATAAAATTTACAGACCCCACTTTTCCTTCCATTGTTGGAAGAACGGAGGATTGTTTAGTTGGAGTTCCCCTTCTGTACTCATGAATACTTGGGTAGTCTCCGCAGTCAATACCACAGAGTGGTCAGATTTCCTGTAGATGACGTAGTCAAATATTAGTTTGGCGGATCGTGTGGGGCGGTATGTGGTCTCCACTATGACAGATTCTCCGACGGAGACACTCTGCTTATATTGCATTTTTACATCTACAATTGGAGCGGTGTATCCGTTTTCAAACATATACAGGTACTGAAGACCAAATTCTTCCCCGAAGTTTTCTCTTCCGTCTTCCATATAGCGCACATAATTCCCGTGCCATACCACATGGATGGAGTCCACCTCACTGAACCTAATCTTCACTTCAGTGATGTTGGTGAGTTTTTTAGAATCCTTCTGTTTTTTCATTATATTATTCCCTGATGAAAATCTTCATTTGGCAGGTTGCCACGACTTCATCGTTCACTTTGGATTCTGTTTTGATTAGGGAGACATTCATCACTTCCGATGCAATGTGGATAGTGGTTCGTACCTCCTCTCCGACTTTCGGACGGCGAACTAATTTGAATTTTTTTATCTCTCCGATATAACCTACAGGAGGAACTTCTGTTCCTTTGAGTTTCTCTTTATATCCGGCATGAGCCGAGGCTGATTGAGCGATATGCTCAATCAGTCCTGGTTCTAAAAGTTCACCGTTTTCACAAAATATATTATCGTTGGTGATGGTCAATCCGGTCTTGCAATCAGTCTCGTCGGCTTCGTAGAAAGTCTCGACCATCATGATCGGCGCACGTTGGGGAATTAATTCCTTGATTCCATCTCCTTTGTATAACGGGTTTACTTCACACATAAAGCATTGATGGTTAGATTAACATTCCTTTGTTTAAAGATTTATTTCTCGATTCGCTCATAAACGTAGTCATGCAACTCTGAGAATTTTTTAATCTGCATCATGTCTGGACCAGCAATCTTCACCTTGTACTCATGTTCGATGACTGCCACTAAGTCGATTAGACTCATGCTGTCAAGGGCTAAAGTTATTTTGACGGTAGCGTCTGGTTTGATAGTTGACACTTCCACCTCAAACTCCTCTGCGATGAGTTGGTTAAACTCTGCGATGAATTGTTGTTTTTCCATTCTGTGTGGTAATGTTATTATTATTTTTGGAATTTTTTAACGATGAGGGTAGAGTTCGTTCCTCCGAATCCAAATGAGTTGGAAAGGAAGGTGTCGAACTTCTTTTCAACACGCTGACTTGGGATGTTCAATTTAGCAGAATCTTCGTCTGGGTTCTCGAAGTTGATGTTTGGTGCGATAAAGTCGTTTTGCATCATCAACATTGAGTAGACAACCTCGCTGGCTCCTGCCATCCACATCTCATGTCCAGTCATCGCTTTTGTTGAAGCAACTTCCAAACGGTGGTCGCCGAACACGTTGTAAATAGCCTTTGCCTCTTGCTTGTCTCCTACAGGCGTGGATGTGGCGTGTGCGTTGAGGTATCCGATTGTGCGGATGTCGATTCCTGCTTCGCGAATTGCCATTTGAAGAGAGCGACTTGGTCCGTCTACGTTTGGTTGTGACATGTGGTCTCCGTTTGAAGAGAATCCGTAGCTCAAGATTTCGCCTAAGATTGGCGCACCACGTTTTACAGCATGCTCATAGCTTTCGATGATTACTGTTGCTGCACCACCTCCCGGAACGAGTCCGTCACGATCTCTATCGAATGGACGAGATGCCTTTGTAGGGTCACTCTCACGAGTCGAGAATGCACTGATACCATCGAAACTTCCGATTGAATAAGGGTTCACCTCTTGCGCTCCACCACAAACGATGCAGTCTTGAAGTCCCCATTTGATAAGCAATGAACCTAATCCGATGGCATGAGAACTACTTGCACATGCTCCAGAAACAGTCAAGTTGATACCTTTCAATTTGAAGATACAACCTAAGTTCATTGTAACGGTTGAGTTCATGGATTGGAATATCGCTCCAGAACCTACCAATGTAGTGTCCTTCTTCTCTCTCATGGTGTCAACTGCTTTCACTACTGCATCGGCAGTACTATCGTTACCATAAAGAAGTCCGACTTCGTTCTTCTCTAAGTAATCCATGTCTAAGCCTGCATTTCTTAAAGCCTCTGCAGTTGCGACGTATGCGTACTTAGCCTCCTCTGGCATATATACTCTTTGGCTACGAGAAAGTTCTTTCTTCAATTCTGGAATATCCAACTTCGCAGTAAGCGCAGAGCGAAAGCCCATTTCCTTACGCGCAGGGTCGAATATGATACCCGACTTACCATAATACAAGGACTCTTTTACTTCGTCCAATGTTTTTCCGAGGCATGAGTAGATACCCAAACCAGTGATGACAACTCGTCTATTCATGTTTTTTATATTTTAAATTTTTTTTCAAGTTTTGATTATACTTTTTCCTGCTTTCTTAGAGCATTCTTTTTAGAAGTTTCGCCCCTGAATGCAACAATTAGCGGGCAAATTTAGTAAATTTGTATGAAATAACGAACTAATTTTCCAAAAAGAAGTGTGCGTATGCTGAAAAGTTATGTTGTTTAATATGTTTTTTAATTTTTTCGTACGACTAAAATACTTAGTTCGTAGAGAAGCCAAATCGGACAGGCAGTGAGGATTAGTGTAAAAGCGTCGGTGGTGGGGGTGATAATTGCTGATACGATTAGTATGGCAATAATTGCATGACGACGATATTTTCGCATGAGTGTGGCATTGATGATGCCAAATTTCCCTAATATCCAACAGACTACGGGCAACTCAAACAGTATTCCAATGAGGAAGGTCATGGTGAGTAGGGTACTGATGTAGGAACTGAGGGTGATGAGGTTTTCGATCTCTCCGCTGACTTGGTAAGTTCCTAAAAATCTGAATGTGAATGGGAATATGATGAAGTAGTTGGTAAGTAGTCCAACGGAGAACATGATAAGTGCACTCAATACTATTTTATGGGCGATGGTTTTCTCGTTTTGGTATAATGCTGGTGATATGAATTTAAATATCAGGTAGAGAAGAAGAGGGGAAGTCAGCATGATGGCAAGGTAGAAGGAGACCTTCATGTGGATGGTGAACTGGCTTGCTAATTGAGTGTTCACCAATTGTATGGAGAAGGAGTTCAGAAAAGTCTCGTCGTCGATGTTGTTGAATGAAAATAGCGAACCTATGTGTTTGAAAACCTTGTAGGTGATAAAATCTGCCTTTTGTGGGGCTAATAAAATTTCAAAAATAGGTTCTTTGAAAAAGAATATCACCACACTGCACACTAATATGAGGATTACTCCTTTGATTAGTGTGCCGCGTAGGACTTCCAGATGGTCCCAGAATGTCATCTCTTCTGGGGCGTGATTCATTTTTCTGTTGAGTTTTGCTCTTTTTCTTTTTGCTGCTCCTTAGGGTCTGATGATTCGACATTGGTAATGTCGTTCATGCCATCTTTGAAACTGCGGACTCCCTTTCCTAATCCACGCATTAGCTCAGGAATCTTTTTACCTCCAAAAAATAGAAGGATGATGATTGCGATAATAAGAATCTCACTAAATCCTAAACCCATCATGATTTTAAATTTTTTTATTTACGGATTATGTATTGGATGAAAATATAGCCTCCCAGTAGTTGTAGAAGCATGCCCGGAACCGCAATGTAGATGTTCTGCAATGCGATTTGTAGGTTTTGGGTCAATGCCCATTCTGCCAATGCTCCTGTTATTTGATAGAACAAAATCACTCCAGCCAAGATGAGAAGATTGATTTTTTTGTACTTGTTGGCGGCATAACTTGCTGCTATGGCAAGCAGTGTCGATTTAATCAGTATGATTGGTAGCATCGCCGTGTTTGGCATCCCGAACAACATCGAGTTGATGATTGGAGAGAGGAGTGCGGTGAGTACTCCCACGTTTTTACCATATTTGAACGCACCAATCAGTGTGAAAAAGTAGATTGGGAGCCAAGTCGGTCCTCCCATGTGGAATTGGTGGAAAAGTTGTGGTAATACCACATTCCCAACGACAAATAACAAGGCGGCAAGGTAGGTTTTTGCCTCATTGTAATTGTATGAGTAAAGTTGAACGTTACAAGTTTGCATATCTAAATTTTTTAGTTGTTATTATGAATCAGCCTTTTTTAGAGGCTAATTTTTCTTTGATTTTATCAAAACACTCTTCTGCCGTATTGCATTCGAGACAAAGTGACTCCATCGGACAAAAACCGGTGTTGGTTCGGTTCCTGATTTGGTCGGTCAGGATGTCGTAGGAGTGTTTGATGTCGGATGTTGAAAGCAAATGGAGTGCAGGTCTGCTCACCACATGGGTGTGAAGCTCTGCTATTTTCCCAGTTATCATGAGGGCGGCTGCTGCTTTCCCGACAACCTTGTCTGCCACTATCGCACCTTTAAGTAGTTCCGGTGTCTCTGTGACCAGCCTGAAGAGATCCGCCACACCTCGTTCGTCGTAGAAATGGGTCTCCCCATTGTGGAGCGCGAGTGTGTGGGAACTCTCTTTTAGTTGTTGGTACAATTCTGATGCTGTCAGACCTTTACACATTTTGTTTTAGTTTTTCAACGAATTGGTCTATTTTTCTCAACTCCTTTGGAATGTCGATTTTTTGAGGGCAATGGTGGTTGCATTTGCCGCAGCCTATGCAGTGGTTCGCCTGACGGAGTTTCGGAACGCTTCTGTCATATCCGATTAGGAATGCCCGGCGGTCGCTTTCGTAGTCTGGCGATTGTTTTCCTCTTGGCAGAGTTCCCTCTTTTATGCACTTGTTGTAGTGGGAAAGAATGGCAGGGATGTTGATGCCGTAAGGACATGGCATACAATAGTCGCACTCATTACAAGGAATTGTGTTTAAGTCGTAGATGTTTTTAGCAATCTCCATCAGGAATTTATTCTCTTCTTCTGAAATCGGACGAAGTGGGGAGTAGGTGAGGAGGTTGTCTTTCAAATGTTCTGTATAGGTCATGCCGCTCAATACACTCAAAACACCCTCAGGAGTTCCAGCGAAACGGAAAGCCCAGCTGGCGATGCTGCTTTCCGGATCTCTCTCTTTCATCTTTGCCACGATGTCGTCTGGCACGTTCGACAAGCGTCCGCCCAATAACGGTTCCATGACAAGAGCGGGGATTCCTCTTTTCCTTAACTCTTCGTAAAGGTACACCGCATCGGTGTTCGCGCTGTTGATTTCATCGGCATAGTTCCAATCGAGGTAGTTTAGCTCGATTAGGACAAAGTCCCAATGGTACTTCCCTTCGTCATGCCATTTTAGCATGAGGTCGAAGATTGCCACGTCACCATGGTAGGAGTAGCCTAAGTTTCGGATGCGCCCTTTGGCTTTTTGTTCCACAAGCCAATCGAGGATTCCATTGTTGATGTATCTGTCATTGAACATTTTCAGGGCATCTTCACCTCCGCCGATTGAGTGTAGCAAAAGGTAGTCCACATAGTCGACCTGCAACTCTTTGAGTGAGTTTTCAAACATTTCCATGGATGCCTCCCTCGACCAAGTTTCTGGGGAGAAGTTGGAGAGTTTTGTGGATATATAGTATTCCGAACGTTTGTGGCGACTGAGTGCGATGCCTGTTGCACGTTCCGAACGACCTTGGCAGTAGGCAGGGGATGTGTCGAAGAGGTTCACTCCATGTTCAATGGCATAGTCGACCTGTTTGTTCACCAACTCTTGGTCGATAGGGGAGTCTGGATGTTCTCTTCCGGCTCCGCCTCCCTCTACGGGTAGTCGCATCATACCATAACCAAGGAGGGATACCTTGTCTTTTGTTGTAGGGTGGATTCTGTATGTCATTTTCCCTACAGGAGGTTCTTTTGCTACAGAAGCAATGTTGCTGCCCCCGTTTTTGCAAGCTGTAAGTAGTGCGCTCGATGCGGCAACTCCTGCACCCAGTGATTTTAAGAAATTTCTTCTGCTTATGTTGTTTGCCATAATTTTCTTTTTTTTAGATGATTCTGTGCGATTCGTGTCCTTCAACATAGATTGCGCTGAACGGGCGTGCCGGACAAAGGTGTTCGCAAGCTCCACAGCCGATGCATTTTTCTACATTGATGGCTGGAATCTTCTTTGAACTGTCGTCTCCCTTGACTGAGTTGATCATTTGGATCGCTCCTGTAGGGCAGTGGCGCGCGCAGTTGTCGCAACTGTCCCCTTTGGAAATCGGAATACAATTCTTTTTGATCCACACCGCATGCCCGATCTGGGTTGAACTTTTTTCCGCTCTGTCGATCGGTTTGATAGCACCGGTCGGACAAACTTCTCCGCATCGAGTACATTCTGGTCTGCAATATCCTCTTTCAAAAGAGAGGGTCGGTTGCATCAGTGTCGAAAGATCTGTAGACGGGCGCAACACATCGTTGGGACATGCGGAGACGCAAAGCTGGCATGCTGTGCAGCTGTGGGCCATGCGCCATGCAGATTGCGATCCCGGAGGTGTGATGGGAGTTTCTCGTTCGGGAACTTTCTTCTCTTCGATTGCTGCCAAACCACCATCCACTTTTTTCTTCTCTTGTGCAAATGCCACGCTACCGGTCGCTAATGCCACTCCGGTTAGGAATGAACGACGAGAGGTGTCGGGTGTGCTTTCCGTATGGTTCGTTTCGCAATTTTTTTGGCTGTTCCTCTGCGCAATCCCCTTTGGATTAAATTTGTAGGAGATGGCCTCTTTTTTACAGTTGTCCAAACAATCGCCGCACACTACACAACGAGAGTAGTCTATGCTGTGGTTTTGGGTGTCTATGCAGGCTGCTTTGCAACTCTTTCCGCACAGACCGCAACCATTGCATTTCTCTTCGTTGATTGAAATATTGAAAATGGCATTTTTTGAAACCAAACCGAGGAACGTGCCGACGGGGCAGATGGTGTTGCAGTAGGTTCTTCCGTTTTTCCATGCCAAATAAGCGATTACCGCAAAAATGGCGGTTGTGATGCCTAATGTTAGTCCGCTTTTGATCCAAATTTCCTTTTCATAAAAGGCGTACGAACCCATGCGTTCCGCAATGTAGGCGAGGATGTTGTTGATGCCGATGTAGATTGGCGAAAGAAAGTTTTGCGCGATTCTTCCGAAAGAGCTGTAAGGCTCAAGGATTGATACGACGGCAGAAGCTCCAAATACGAATGCGACAAAAAATAGTGCGAGTACGCCATAACGAATCCATTTCTTTTCAGGGGAGAAGGAGAAGCGGAATTTTCCTCCTTTCCGTTTTGAAGCGAACCATGAAATGATGTCCTGCATGATGCCCAACGGACAGATGACCGAACAGTAGACACGACCGAATAGGATGGTGGCAAAGAGCAATATCGACCCGATTACGATGTTTGTGGCTAAAAGAGCCGGCATGAACTGGATTTTTGCTAACCACCCGAGCCAATGGTGAAGCGTTCCTGTAAAATCCAAAAACAACGCTGTAATTCCTATGAACACGAGTGTCGCCAACGTGATTCTAATTTTTCTTAGCATAATTGTATAGTATAATAAATAAGTTCAACACGCAAAATATCTGCAAAAGTATTAAATTCGTATCTAAAAATCAAAAAAAAATATGATGATAAAAGAACGGAAGAAAAATTTTTTATTGTGACACATGATCTATGCTTCTGAGGGCGTTTGGAATTTTTATAAATTTAGTGTGAATTTTACAAAAAAATGATTTCATTGGGGTATTCTCGAATTTAATCTCTAACTTTGTAGATGGAGTTAGAAGCATAGTGTTATTATATTATAATAGATTCAAGAGATGAGTAAAAGAAAATTTTCCATATCAATTTTCTGTTGGGTTTTTGGGCTTCTTTTTTGCTGTCCTTCATGTAATAAAAACTCCAATAGCGATAGTGCCGGAGTTGACACGGTGGCAGAGGAAGACACCATGATGGTGACGTTGATTGATAGTATGGCGGTGGTGCCTAACGAGGAGTACTTGTGGAACAAGGAATGGAAGTTTGAGACCTTTATTTGTGATACTGCTGAAATCGACGATTTTACAGGAGATACGCTTTGCCATGTCCGTTTTTCCATAGATTTCCCAGTTGAAGGTCCGAATGGCGCACCTGATGAATTGGATAGACTTCGTGAGATTATTTCGAGTGTCATGGCAGATATGACGGATGGTGTTAAGCGTGCTTCTACAGATGGAGCTTCTTTTACAAAGTATAATGCGGCAGCTTCCTTGAGGTATCTGAATGAGATGGTAAGTACCACATTGGCTGATGGCGTGACGCTTGAAGAACTCTCAGAAGAAGGGGGGCCATGTAGTAAAACTTTCACTGTCGAAAAGGTTTACGAATCCGATGAATATATCTCCCTTTTGTTCAAGAAAGGAAGAAAAAGTCCTTTGGTAAAATACTATACCTTAGAGAGAGGGGTGATTTACAAAAAAAGATCGCCTGATGTGCTGGATTATGATTGGCTCCGTTCTTTTTATGATCCAGAAAACGAGATTGATTTTTGGGGACGTAAGTTTAGAAAGATTTTGGTGAGAGGTTTGAGTAGTTATTACGGAGAACCGGAAAATATTAGTGAGAAGGAATTGAAAGAGAAACATTGTCTTATGGACATCAGTATGCCGCAGTATTTCCCTTACTTTACGGAAGAAGGCTGGCGTTTTGTCTATCAAGAAGAGGAATTGGGGTGTGCAGGTTCTGGTAGCCCCTCTTTCACTATTCCGTATGAGGTCATGGATGAGTTTATTTCATCGTGTGCACCTTATTCCTTCCTCATAAAAAATAAAACAGATTTTAAACAGTAGATACAATAATAAAGAATCATTGGTCATGAATATGAAAAATTTAATATTGGCGATTTGTATGGTGTTGACCTTTGGGGTGTCGGCACAACAAAAATATTCGTCCAACGAATATTACGGACGAGAGTATAGAGATAACGGAGATACCTTAAAGTATAGAATCCTTTATCCGCCGGGGTATGATGCAGGAATTAAATTTCCGTTGTTCATATTTTTGCACGGAGAGGATGAAAAAGGATATGACAATGTCTTGCAATTAAAATACCTCGCAAAGATCTACAAAGAGCAGACGGTGCGGGATTATTATCCGGCTGTTGTGATTGTTCCGCAATGTCCAGAACACGATTCGTGGGCGAAATATAACGTGTTGGACGATGGGGAAATCGAGATTCCCGATTCTCCTGAAGAGACAGTGTCCAGTCGGATATTAGCGAAATTGATAGACAATTATTTGAAGAAACCTTACGTTGACCGTACCCGCGTCTACATTGTCGGTATGTCGGAAGGAGCATTTGGTGCGTTAGATATGGTGCAGCGTCATCCGGAATATTTTACTGCTGCAGTATCAGTAGGAGGTGCGATATTTCCGGAGCGATTCGCAAAACAGAAGAAGGTTGCAGTTCGTTTCTTTCATGGCATAAACGATAAAGTTGTGCCAATCTCTCGTGCGCGCGATGTTTATTTGGAATTGAAGTCGAATGGTTGCGAAACTGATTTTGTAGAGTATCAGGAGACAGGGCATGATGCGTGGACATTGGCGTTTTCTTCTTCTGATTTTATGGAGTGGATTTTTGACAAGAGTAAGAAAAAATAAAATTTTCAAAAAAAAAGTCTTAATTGTTTTGTGAAATAAAAATATTCTCCTATCTTTGCATCGCAATTCGGGAGAGAGTTGCAGAGAAAGATTGAAATGAAAGGTATAAAAGAATAGAGTAGTAGAAAAAACTTGGTGCGTTAGTTCAGCTGGTTAGAATACGTGCCTGTCACGCACGGGGTCAGGGGTTCGAGTCCCCTACGCACCGCCAGAAGGAAGATCGAAAGATCTTCCTTTTTTTGTATCTACTAATCACAATAAAATACAAAAAGACTACTCAACATAGCGTACAGGAACACGCCGTATGAGTAGTCTCATTCATTTTGCATTACCAGCTATGGCAACACCACTGTAGCCCCTCCGGGACTCGAACCCGGATTTAAGGTTTAGGAAACCTTCGTTCTATCCCTTGAACTAAAGAGCCAAGCAACACCCCGACCTCCACACAACGGAGCATCAGAGACTACAAAGATACTAAAAATTTACGAATAGCAACGTCTCTTTAAAGAATAATTGATGTTAGGTGCAAAAATATATCACAAACACTCAATTTTTATCAACAAGAATGGAAAAATAAAACAAATAGAACAAATTACTCAACACATATATCACCCTAATACACAAGACATTATCAAGCGGCAACAATTATTAATCGCAAAAGCCATTGTAGAAAATTGGTAGAAGTTTGTAAATCTAAATAAAAAGTCTTATATTTGCAAGGTATTTTGCATTAATAGACAATAACATAAAAAAACTACATATTATGTTGGAGAGAAACTTAATCAAGATTTACGAGCAGAGCTTCCGTGACAATCGCGAGATGTCGGCACTCACCGACTACTTCAAGGGCGAGAATTTCTCGTACTACGAGATGGCGAAGGAGGTTGCCAAGCTCCACCTTATGTTCAAGGAGATGGGCATTGAGCGTGGCGACAAGATTGCTCTCATCGGCCGCAATAACACCCGTTGGTGCATTAGCTACATCGCAACAATCACCTACGGCGCAATCATAGTTCCTATTCTTCAGGACTTCAACCCTAACGACGTTGTAAACATCGTTAACCACTCTGAGAGCCGCCTCTTGTTCCTCGGCGACAACTTCTGGGATGACATCGAGGGCGACCAGATTCCTGCTATCGAGGCAGTATTGTCACTCACCGACTACCACGTAATCTACGAGCGTGATGGCGACAAGTGCACAGAGTATATGAAGAATATGACAGCACACTACCGCGAGGCATATCCACGTGGCTTCACAAGCGACGATATCAAGTATCCAGATGTGCCAAACGACGCTGTATGCTTGCTCAACTACACATCGGGCACCACAGGCTCATCAAAGGGCGTTATGCTCACTGTGAACAACCTCACAGGTAACGTAGGCTTCGCAATGGATATGATCAACCCTAAGAACGGCGAGCACTACTTCCGCAAGGGTGGCCGCACGCTCTCGTTCTTGCCTTTGGCACACGCCTACGGTTGTACGTTCGACTTCCTCTCGCCATTGGCGTGTGGTGGTCACATCACACTCCTGGGTCGCATTCCTTCGCCAAAGATCCTTATTGAGGCTATGAAGCAGACACGTCCAAACGTAGTATGCTCAGTGCCTCTCATCCTTGAGAAGGTTTACCGCAAGAGCATCCTTCCTATGCTTGAGAAGGCTCCTATGAGCATCGCAATGCGTATTCCATTGATCAACACAGCCATCTACTCTACCATCCTCTCACGTCTTATGGAGCAGTTTGGTAACTGCGTGGAGATCTTCATCGTTGGTGGCGCAGCACTCAACCAGGAGACCGAGGACTTCTTGCGTAAGATTAAGTTCCCAATCACCGTGGGCTACGGTATGACCGAGTGTGCTCCACTCATCAGCTTCGAGGTGCCTACAGCCTTCAAGCCAGGCTCTTGTGGCCGTGTGTTGCCAAAGTTGTTGGAGGCACGCATCGAGTCACGTGACCCACAGAACATCCCTGGCGAGTTGTTGATTCGTGGTGAGCACGTTATGAAGGGCTACTACAAGAATGAGACAGCTACAAATGCTGTGCTCGAGGGCGAGTGGCTCCACACTGGCGATATGTGTACTATGGATGAGGATGGCACACTCTACATCCGTGGTCGTTGCAAGAC
>CALFTM010000060.1 GCA_937916355.1 uncultured Bacteroidales bacterium | reverse complement strand
TTTGGAACTATCACCTTGAAGGGCTTTTGCGTGAGTATCTGCGCGGAATGCCAAATATGGACGAATTGATGGAAAAACTTGAAAACGCATATTGGAGAGATGAGTCTGATTCAGATAACTGATAACTGCGATTGGACGCACATCTCTAATCTTACATCGGAAGAGAAGATTGAAATGCACATCAACAATCTTCAAAAAATAGCCAATGTGAATATCAGGGAAGTTACTCTTGCAGAGAATCCAAATCTTTTGATTTTTCCAAGAGATTGGGCTCTGTGTGATGATGAGATAAGTGAAAATCGTATCCTCTCATTGCAAGGAAAAGAACTCTCTACGGGTAATGTTATGGGTTTTATCGGAATTAACGATACTCAACTGAAAATCAAATCTCGTTTTGCAAAGGAAGATGAAAATGACTATTTTTTGCATTATATGTTGCAAAAGGTGTTTTCAATCAATCTGTTTGACATGAAACATGCCATGAACAGAGAATCTGTATTTGATTTTTTGCTCTATTTGTTTCCTCATTTTCTTAAAAAGGCTCTGAGACAAGGTCTTTTTAAGAAGTACCGAAGATTTGAACACAATGATTCTAACGTGAAAGGTATTATTGATGTCAATCGTCATATTAAAGAAAATGTTCCTTTTAGAGGTCGAGTTTCGTATAATAATAGAGAATATAGCTTCGATAATGAAATTACGCAATTGGTACGTCATACGATAGAATACATAAAGGCGAAACCTCAGGGTGGTTATATTCTTAATAACGACATGGAGACCAAAGAGTCTGTTTCTCAAATCTTACAAGCTACTCCATCTTTTAATAGGAGAGAACGGATGCAAATTATCTCTAAAAATCTCAAAAGATTGCAACATCCATACTATTCAGCCTATACAGACTTACAACAACTTTGTTTGCAAATTCTTCGGCATGAATCCATAAAGTTTGGATATGAGAAAAATAAGGTTTATGGAGTGCTTTTTGATGGTGCATGGTTGTGGGAAGAGTATCTGGCAACGATCTTAAAAGAGGTGGATAGGATGGTTCATCCAAAAAATAGAAAGCGACAAGATGGTATTCAAATATACAAAGGTGGACAATCCTTTTTTCCTGATTTTTACCGAAAAGGAACTGCCCTTGATGGTATTGACTCATTTGTTTTGGATGCAAAATACAAGCGATTGTCCAGTGGTTTAAATAGTGGTGAGTTGGAAGAAAATATCAAAAAAGGATTTTCCATTCAGCGTGAAGACCTCTTTCAGATGATTAGCTATATGCACGTTCTCCCTGCCCAAACGGCAGCGTTGCTTTACCCTATAGAGAGGGCTGAAGCTCCGGTTATAAAAGAGGATAAAAAGGTATTGTTGGGATTAGGTGGAGAGATCTTTGGAATAGGTATGCCAATTCCGAAAGAGGCTGATTTTACAAGGTTTTCAAAATTCATGAATGAGGTGGAAGTCCACTTAAAGGAGGTGGTTGATAATCTATAAAACAAACCCTCGTTTTTTGGGAAAAACTAATTTTCACACAAAAAGACTATAAACAATTCTTATTAATTTCCACACCACAAATTCCTTTGGTGCTTAGGGCTATTTTGTTATTTTCCCTCAGCAAGCCTATTAGGAAGTCAACCACGCAACAATAGCCGCGAAACCCATGATTATAAATGCACTGACACTGGCAATCTTATTGACTCTCGAACGAACCGTTTCGTCCTCCTCTACCCAACCTCGAATAAGATGGCGATTGAGGGAACTGCTACAGAAAACAAAGTCCAACACACTTCCTGCAAAAGGAATGAACCCTACTAATAAATCGACCAACGAGACACTTAAAACCGCTAAGGTGAGGCGAAACGATTTTACTACGAAAACTGATATATAAAGATTCAGCAAATGAAACACAGAGGAAAGCGAGTCTCCAATCCACTCTAAAAAACCTGCTAATCCATCTATGATATCGAAAGCAAATGCTCCTTTTATCACCAACTTATAAACCGGGTCTGCCTCTATCTTCTCTCGTTTTTTTGCTAATTTCGCCACAGTCTCTTGCGCAGACTTAAATTCTGACTCGGTTTTTTTTCGTTCTTTCTCAGATGACAGTCCTAAATCTTTTCGTTTATCTTCTCTTCTTTTGTTCGACATCGGCAACTTTTTTTAAGAACAAAAGGTGAGGTGACTACCCCACCTTCTAAAAACTTTTTTAGGAAAATTATATTTCAATCGTTTTCTCACCCCTAAGCATCGCATCAAAATCACTCTCAGTGAATTGAGACTCTTTTCCTCCCGACAATTCGATCAATGCTTTACGCAAATCTTCTTTGTTGGTTGCGGTATTGGCTTTTCCAAGTGCTTTCAGTAAGGCATCAGACTGATTTGAAATATTAGATAAACTCTTCTTGAACTCCTCCTGCATACGCTCCAACTCACGTCGATAAACCTCCTCCGTCAACTGCGAACGCATCTGCTCTGATTGTAGATAGCTGGCATTCTGAAGAAGGTTCGCCAACTTGTCCATCGCCATCTGTGATGTTTCGGACACCTGCTGCGCAACATCAGAACCTTCCAAACCAAGTTCTCGCAAAACATTGCTCGCCACATCTACGCCACTGGCTCTAACTTCTGACACCACCCCATCACAGAATCCTTGGTACTTTGACACTAATTCTGCTGGCAACTCGTTGTCGAAATTAGGTTCGGCAACTTGCACCACCTCCAACATACTCTCATCTAATTTGCTCTCGACAACCGATTTTCCAGCATGGAGAAGGCTCAACAAACCTTTCAGATTTTTCAACACCTCCAATTTTTGTTGTGGTGACGCTGTCAGTTTGCTTGCAATCTTCGTGTTCAAATCCGCCAATTTACGTCTAAGGCTATCATACTCTTTTTTATCTGCTTCAATCTGCGACTTATGGGTTGCCAAACTCTCTTTTGCCAATTCAACATCAACTTTCATATCCTCGTAGGCTGTGACAAGAGAACCGTTCTTCACCACCCATTCGTGTAATTTTTTCTTATACTTTTCTTGTAAAAATACTTTGGTGAGGATGTTAGGCTCTTCCGGCTTTTGACTTACCGCCGCTTGATAATACTCTTTTTGCGAATCTAACAAACCATTCAAATCCTTCAACTGTCCATCATAAAGGGTAAGGTTTTCATTATGGTCATTGATACTTCTCTCCAACTCTTTCAACCGTGCCAATATCGCATCTCTCTCTTGTTTCAACTGGGCAGTCTCATTGGAGTATAAACTTTCAATCAGGTTATTCAAATCATCAGACAACACCTGCTCACTCAATCGCAAGAAGGCTTCTGCCTTAGGAATATAAAGGTCGTTGAGCGTCTTGTGGATGCTCGTCAAACGCATCATATCAGACTTAACCTGTACACGGTCTTTCAATATGCTATTTTTAAGCTTAGCATACTCAGTCTCCATTCTCATGCTCTTCTCCTGTGTCGCCAACCAATGGTTCAAATAGGAGATCACTCCGACGACCAGTGTCCCATATAGTCCGCTTTTAGCTCCTAAGGCTTTGCTGGACTTCATCCACAAAGGAATCTGGTTCATTGTTTGAGAGAAATGCTCTGCCACCTCTCCGACCAACAATGTACACTCTTGATCCAACTGATTAAATTTCAGTTCCGCCTGACTCTTCATATTTTTCACATCAAGCCACTTCACCTTACTGAAATCAAATAGGTTTGGATCTATCACCTTTATAGACTCTCCAAAAACATCTACCAAGGCTACCGCATATTTCTGTAGCATGAAACTCACTGCACCTCTTAAATCGACAAAGTCTTTGATGTCTATCTTCACCTGTTTTTCCGCAGATTGGTAGGAGTCGATCATCTTTCCATAGTTTTGCATCAGTGCCGCACTCTTTTCCCTGATTTGCGTCAACTGCTGAGTTCCCTCCAGCTCTTTCAGCACGCCTCCTGCCGCTTTTAACAACTCAAGGCGCAACACCGACTCTGTATCCCGTTCTGCCACCTGAAGATTATCCTTCGCAAGGGTGAGGTCTTTCTCTATGACCGACAAAGCCTCTTGTAGATTATCATCATCCAGATGGGCATTCACCTCATACTGATCGACAATGCTCGACGCTCCGTCATTGGTCACAAAAGATTTCAAAATATCATTGTCCCGATTATAATGCAGATAAGCACGATAGACCATTTCAGACAAACGGGCATCGTCCTCACTGGCAATCCCCATTTCCTTCAATTCATAGGCTAAATCAGCCCTTGTCTGGACATCACCAGACTTTGCACAGGAAAGAGAGACTTTCCTAATCGCTTCGTAAATTTTCATTTGTCCCATATTCCTAAAAATTATAAAGTTTTACAACACGCCATGAGATTTCTTCAATAACCACTTTCGTAAACATAAAAGCACCAATCCCATGATGATAGAGAATATCGCAATGAAAGTGAATATTGAACCAGCACCCAACTTAGAGAAAAAGGATGCAAGATAACCTCCAATCGAATTTGCAAAGAAACTACTCAACAGCCAAACTCCCATCATGATGGAAGCAAGTCGGACAGGGGATAATTTAGAGACCATGGACAAACCGATAGGAGACAGACACAATTCACCCAACGTGTGAAAAAGATATGCCATAATCATAAACAGGATGTTCGCCTTGACCCCCTCGTCTGCAACATCGCCTCCTCTTTGCCATACAGCACCCATCAAGAATAGAAATCCAACGCCCAACAAAATCATTCCCATGGCCATCTTTATAGGAATGTCTGGTTCTTGCTTCCTTGCAGCCAACATATTCCAAACAGAAGTGAGCAAAGGAGCGATTAGAACAATGAACAACGGATTGACCGACTGAAACCATGCTGTAGGGATTTCAAAACCAGCCACATTCCTGTCAATATACTTGTCCGTATAAAGTGTCATAGAGCTACCAGCCTGCTCAAATCCGGCAAAAAAGAACACGCTGAAAAGCGCAAAGACGAAAATAACCTTGATGCGGTCCTTTTCTGCTTCTGTGAGAGTTTTTTCCCCTCCATCCTCCTTCAATTGCGCTTTCTGAGGTAGCATACAAAGGTCGCCCAAGAAACGCCTGCCCAAAAATTGGTAGACGAGCAATCCTAAAAACATACCTATTCCAGCCACTAAAAAGCCATAACGATAACCATACACAGTTGCAATCCAACCCGTCAACAAGGGGGCTATCAACGCACCAACATTGATACCCATATAGAAAATGGTGTAGGCAGAGTCTCGGCGTATGTCATTTTGCTCATACAAATTTCCTACTAAGACCGAAATATTGGGCTTAAAGAAACCATTACCTATCACCAGAAAAGTCAATCCTAAATAGAGAAAAAACAGACTCGATTCATAAAAAAGGCATAGTTGACCGAGCATCATAATGATGGCTCCGATTGTGATTGAACGTCGCTGACCGATATAGTTATCGGCCAGCCAACCTCCAATCATTGGTGTAAAATAGACCATCCCCGTGAAAATACCATACAATAGAGAAGCGTCACTTTCAGTAAAACCTAATCCTCCGTTGAGAAGGGAGGTTGTCAGGTACAAAACGAGCAATGCCCTCATTCCATAATAACTGAAACGCTCCCACATTTCTGTGGCAAATAGAAGGTATAAACCTTTAGGATGAGTCCCTAACATGTTCAATCAAATTATTTAGATTCAGATTCTTTTTGTCCCGGACGACCAATTGCGGTTCTCATGGCAGTATCAGCTTCTAAATTCTTCATTCTGTAATAATCCATGATACCTAAATTTCCGTTTCTGAACGCCTCTGCCATAGCCTTTGGAACTTCTGCTTCTGCCTCGATCACTCTTGCACGAGCGTCTTGCGCTTTCGCCTTGTTCTCTTGCTCTGCAGCAATCGCCATTGCACGACGCTCCTCTGCCTTCGCTTGTGCGATATTCTTATCTGCCAACGCTTGGTCGATTTGCAATTGTGCACCGATGTTCTTTCCTACGTCGATGTCTGCGATGTCAATTGAAAGAATTTCAAATGCAGTACCTGCATCCAAACCTTTCTTCAACACTAATTTTGAAATAGAATCTGGGTTCTCCAAAACGGCTTTGTGAGACTCGCTCGAACCAATGGATGAGACAATACCCTCACCGACTCTCGCCAAGACTGTCTCCTCTCCTGCTCCTCCGACCAATTGTTGAAGGTTGGTACGAACTGTCACACGGGCTTTTGCAACCAACTGGATACCATCCTTTGCAACTGCCGTCACTGGAGGTGTATCAATCACCTTTGGGTTTACGGACATCTGAACCGCCTCCAACACATCACGTCCTGCAAGGTCGATGGATGTTGCAGTATTGAAATCCAAATCCATATTCGCCTTTGATGCAGAAACCAACGCATGCACAACATTCGCCACATGACCTCCAGCCAAATAGTGAGCTTCCAAACCATCTCTCGTAATGGTCTTCAAACCTGCCTTGTGAGCCTCAATCATGCAATCTACGATCAATTTTGGAGGCACGTTTCGGATACGAGAAACAAACAACTGAACTAAAGATACATTCACTCCAGAAACTTTAGCAGAAAGCCAAAGCATCACTGGGAAAAAGTGAAAAAACAAAACTAACGCGATAATACAGACAAAAATCGACGCTATCAAAAAAATTGGATTCATAAATAAATTTTTTATAAAGTTAAATTATACATAATTTCACGTTCTCATATTTCACAGAAATCTTCTCTTAAAGAGAACTATACAAATTCACCGTTACTATTAAGAGAGAGTAATTCTGTCCCGTCTTTCGCAAAGATATTGATTTTTTTCTTATCCACAAATCTCATTCCTTCATTGCTTAAAAATTGATACTCGATTTAATATTTTTTTAGTTTTTCCAAACATTAAAAATCTAAAACGAAAATATATGAAATATTAACGGCAAATATTACCATGACGTAATTCGACACGAGTTTGTAGTCGGCAGGACTTTGCGATTTTGAAATAATATAAAAAAGACTTAAAGCCGGCACGAAAAATCCACAAACATAAAAACGAAGTGATGCTGACGAATGAAGGGAGGGTGTGAAATAGAAGAACAATGCGGAGAGGACAAGCATTAGTGTCAGACAGCCGTAGAGCAACCATTTGGTCTTCTGAACACCCCACACAACCGGAAATGTGTGGCACTCCAATTCTCGATCTCCTTTCACTGAAATCAAATCGTTCACCACCTCTAAAATGAATGTCCAAGCGAATGCTACAAATGAAAAGGCGAGTCCATATACCATCAAGCCTTTCATAATAAACATCAAATCGGGGTTCATATTATATTCCAGCGTCATAAATTGGTTCTGAAACAATACCACTATCAACGGAACCAACGCCATCAGCAAAGCGACGATAAAATTTCCTAAATTCCCTATGATTAGAAAGAATGTCCGCTTATAGTTGGAAGAGTAAAACCATAGCACACCGGCAACAAACAACAAAACCAACAAATACTCAAACGATTGCGCACGCCAACAGAGCAAAATGGAGAACACCGCCCCAATGATTGTCAAAACACGATACAACGACATCACACCATTTTTATCTAAACGTCTTCCCACAACCCTTGTCAACGGACGGTTAATCTGATCTATCTTCATATCAAAATAATCGTTGATCACATAACCTCCTGCTGTAATAAAGAGGGTCGCAAGCACCAACAACGAGCAATCGAGAACCGACATGGAGGGTGCGATACCGTATGATTCCAAATATGGCGTAACCACAAAAAAATAGATCATAAACTGAAACGCCACAATCAAAAGCAACATCGGAAAACGAAATAGCCTTGAATAATCTTTCAACACTTCAACTACAGAATCATTCATATCTAAAAATATAATTTCATCTTACTTATTCATTCTTAATTTTCTCTTCTGCACCCTACCAACCAAAAGCCTCCGCACCCGACAACCAATCGCCGTTCGCCTTCATCACCTGCTCTATCACGTCTCGCCCACATCCGTAACCTCCGTTAATAGGCGATATATAACGAGAAATCGCCTTAATTTCAGGGGCTGCATCGGCTGGACAACAAGGGAAGCCGCAAATCTTCATCACCTCATAATCGGGTATATCATCACCCATGTAAAGGACTTCTGATGCTTTCAGTTCTCTTTTTTGCAAAAAGTCTTCAAACTGGGCCATCTTGTAGGATGCCGCCATATAGACATCTTCTATCCCCAAACCTTCAAAACGTTTGCGGATGGATTCGGTTTTTCCTCCTGTGATAATCGCCAGACGATAACCTCTTTTCACAGCCAACTGCATCGCATAACCATCTTTTATGTTTATCATCCGCATAGGTTCTCCCGACGGATGCAAGGGTATGCAATTGGATGAGAGTACACCATCCACGTCAAATACCAACGCTTTTATTTTCTGTAATTCTTCTTTAAACATTTTTTTCCTCTTTTAAAATGGCCAACTGA
Source organism: uncultured Bacteroidales bacterium (assembly GCA_937916355.1). Taxonomy (GTDB): domain Bacteria; phylum Bacteroidota; class Bacteroidia; order Bacteroidales; family Paludibacteraceae; genus UBA1181. Next base: position 77,139 of record CALFTM010000060.1, on the reverse strand, counting down.
TGAATGGAATCGGACATCACTTCATAGACTCTCTTCAATTGGGGAGTTCCCTCCAACATCTTCAAATGTTCGGACATCACATTTTGGTCGTTCCGCACCGCCGGACCCGACTGTGCCTCGACCGGGTTCATCACATGAACCTTCTCCGCCGTCTCCTCTATCAAAGGAAGTAGCACATCGAAAGGCACTCCTGCGGATTTTACCAACTGATCTCCCAACGCATAGACATGATTAGAAAAATTTGATACGAATACCGCTGCCAAGTGCATTTTCTTACGGTCTTCGGAACTCATTTCATAAACTTTTCCTGAAATTTTCTCCGAAATAAGTCTCAAATTTTCAATTACATAAGGAGAAGAACCTTCTATAAAGATTGGTATTTTAGAAAAATCCACATTTTTCCCTATTGAGAAGGACTGAAGGGGATAAATCACCCCGAAATGGTCTGTATATTTTGCCAAAATCGTTGCTGGAATACTCCCTGCGGTATGAACCAGAATCTTGTTTTTCAACACCTCAACGGCTTGATCCAACACCTCTTCGATAACCGAATCTTTTAGTGCGCATACATACAAATCGGCTTCATTAGTGAGCTGGTTGGCACAAGTGGTGAAAGCACACCCCAATTTTTCGGAAAGCATCCTTGCGGAACGTTCCGTACGGCTGTAAATCTGTACGACCTCAAATCCCACCTCTCTCATTCTAACCGAAAGGTGTGTCGCCAACCTACCGCTACCGATGAAACATACTTTCATGCCAGCCATCCTTTTTAAGCGTTCTCCTCTGGATTTTTTTCCTCCTCATTGGAAGTCATGACATCGTGGTCGTCCTTCTTCCCTTCCAATTTATTTTTATGGACAGAGAAGAGAAGTGCGACACCTATGACGATAAGGCTCAAACCTAACAAATTGATGTTATCGAACACCCATTTGAAAAGGTCTCGAGAGGACATCACCGCACCCACAATCGCCGCAATGGCAGCAATCTTAAATTCTCTTCCAATCAAAAAGATAATCGCCACATAGAACGGGAATACTTTTACATCCACAAAAATGGAATCTTCCGCAAATAATCCGAACTGCTGAAGCACATATAGTAAGCCGATAAATATAAAAGAAAAACCGGCCAACTCTTTCTTATCAAAATTCTTAAAATCCATCATTCAATTCATTTTAGAAGGGTTCTATAAACTCATTTCAGAAAAGTTTATCAACCCACGATTTATACTTTTTTTAAACTGGTGATAGAACTCACTTTAATATTAAAAAGACTCTCTTTTTACTCTATCCAATTTCAATTTTGACTCATCAAACGGACTCTTCTCCTCTTCTTTATAGCCCACAGCGATGATACATTCCATCCTCAACTCCTGAGGTGCGTTTATCAATTCACGCAAGTACTCCTCCGTTGTCTGAGTTTCCGATTTTTTACGATTCCTCACCTGAACCCAACAAGAACCCAAACCGAGGTCTTCTGCCGCCAACTGCATATACGAAGCAGCGATAGAGGCATCTTCCACCCAAACATCGCTCAACGCCTCCTCTGCTAAAACAATAATCGCCATAGGAGCATTACTCAAAAATGCACAACCCATTTCACGACATACTGACATTTTCTGTAACTTCTCCTTGTCTGTCACCACCACAAAATGCCATGGCTGACAACGCTTTGAAGAAGGTGCCATCAATGCAGCTTTTAAGATTTTTTCCAATTTCTCTTCCTCTACAGGACGATCTTGATATTTTCTTATACTTCGTCGTCTGATGACTAAATCGTTAAATGTACTCATAATTTCCAAATTTATGCTTTCGCTTTATTTCTCAAAAAATACTTTGCTAAGTTATAAATATTCTTTTTAAAATGTATATTTGCAAGGAAAATTTTGTTGAATTGTTAAAAACAAATGAAGTGACAATGCGAAAATTAATATGTTTTTCATTGGGGATATTGTTTATTGCCTCTTTCGCCAATTGCTCTAATGCTCAAAACAGACGGGAGGAGACATCGCAATTGAAGGAAATGAAAAGCGAAAAGATTGTCCGAAACATAGAAAAAGGGAAGACAATCGCCTATGTCAATACGATTTTTGAAGGGGATTTAGATTTCTCTCAAGCGGGAGAGCCTTCTGTCTCCTCAATTTCTCATGCGACAACAGAAATTCATCAGGATATATTCTTTTATAATTGCGTATTTTTAGGCAATGTGTCCACCAACGGGAAACTGGAGGATGGAAAAACAACATGTCGTTCAAGGTTCGAGGGTAATGTTTGTTTTTCAGAATGTGATTTCAGAAAAGAGGTGGATTTTTCGGAGGCGGTAGTAAAAGGCAACTTGTCTTTTGAAAAATCTATGTTTCATGCCAAAACCTCCTTCAACGGAATTTTGGTGGAAGGAGTGAATGTTCAATTTTATGAGATTGAAGCGACCGAAAATTTTGACTTCGCAAGTGCGACCATCCGCGGAAACCTAAACTTCATGGATGCCAAATTTAACAAAAGATTGAATTTTTCGGGCTTGAATGTCCGTAACGTCAACCTAAACAACTTGGAGGTGGAGAAACGTTTCGCACTCTCAGAGTCGGTTGTAGAGGGCATTTTACAAATCAATTATGCCAACTTCAAAGATGAGTGCCAACTCTCTTTTTCACGTTTTGCAGATAGGGTCGAAATCCGCCACTCTGCATTCGAGAAACTCTTCTCCGTCGAAATGTCTCATTTTACCAATAAAGTAAATTTCAGTAATTCAAAATTCGCTGACAGTCTCATCACAAAGGATGCCGTATTTTGGATGACCCCGGAAATGAAAGATATAGAAAGGACCAACCCAGAACCCATCTATGTGGAGGTGAAGTCTTCTAATACGATACTAATTTCCCAATAATAAATCACTTAACAACAAAAAAGCATGAACAAAATTAGATTATGTTTAAGTAAATGGATACTGATTCCGTGCCTTTGCTTTAATTCTCTTTGCCTAACTTCTTGTGACGAAGGAACAGCAGAAGCTGTGTTGGGTATAATCGACGCAATTATAAATATTTTCGGTTACGACCCAGAAGCGGAGAATGTAGATGACCAAGAGACTGCTGATATTATCGACGACGAATCTGATATGTCAAAGGTGTCATGGGAGAGCAAGTTCCCACCTGTCGGCGACCAAGGTTCGTATGGAACGTGTGTTGCTTGGGCGGCTGGATATAACTTGATGACTGCCCTCAATGTGATGGACGGAACATGGTCTACCCCATCGTCCACTTCACAACAATGTAGTCCGGTGGACCTCTGGCACTTGATTCCAAGTTCTGGGAAGTCTACTTCTTGTAATGGTTCAAACTTCGACCCTGCTTTCCAAGCAATGATAGACAATGGTTGTGCGACAATGGCGCAAGTTCCTTTCTCCAATAAAAAAATGGCTTGTGACGGAGTGTATGGAAAGGGTTCAAGTAAAACACTGGGATCATACCGTATCGTGGCCTACTCTGCTGAGATGAGTACAAATGGTTCTGCCTATGGTATGACAGTTAACAACATCAAGGCGCACTTGGAAAACGGACCGCTTGTAGTGGGTGCTAAATTGGGCGACCGCTTCATGAGTTGGCAAGGCAGCAACCCAATCACATACGATAGCAAAACTTATCAGGGACAACACGCATACCATGCGATGGCGGTTGTTGGATTTGATGATTCTAAAAACGCCTTCCGCCTCCGTAACTCTTGGGGTGCAGGAGAATGGGGAGATAATGGTTCGATTTGGGTGGATTATGATTTCTTCGTGGAACAATTCGCATTTGGTGTATGGAGCGCAAGCAACAACAAAACGAAGACCTATTCAACAAACATGACATCAGGAAAGAACGTGAAAGTGAATGTTGTGAGCGATGTGGAGAATATCGACGGAACCCGTACTGTCACCTACACCATCACCAACAAAGGAAATGAGGCTATCTCAACAGAGAACTACCCTATCTGCTACCTTCTTTTCAAAGCGAAACATTTCGCTCAAAGAAACTTCGTGATGGAACAAGCAGAGGCTAAGAAAGTGAATCCGAAAGAGAGCGTGACATTGACACACACCTACTCAATTCCTGCCAACATGCCAGATGGAAAGTATTTCCTTGCATTGATAGCAGACCCATACAATGAGATTGGCGACGACGACAGAAATGATAATTTCGCATTCGTGACAGTGGGGGCTAAACAACCTTTCACAATCGCAGGAAACCGCATCAGCCAACTCCCAGCCACACTTGAAGAGGTTCACTCTCTCGTCGGTCAGGAGACACTCAACGCTTACAGAAATCAGGAAATCGAAAGCATTCTCATCAAGAGACGCAAGTAAAAATTTCTCTAAAAATAAATAAAAAGTGCGCCACAGTTTTCAACGAATTGTGGCGCAATTTTTTTCCTAAATCTCCATCTTCCGAAATCTTACGGCATAACAAAACCGCAACTTTTACAGAATGGTTCGACCGCCACATGGCGACGAAAACCTTCCGCAATCTTTACTGCCCGTTCGCTCTCTATGATTGATTTGAAATCCTGCTCCAAAATATTTCCTAAATTTATCTGCGCATCAGCATCTAAACAGCAGGGGACGACCGTACCATCCACCAAAATGGCGATTTGGTCTCGCATCGCAAAACAGTTCCGCTTCTCTCCGCCATCCGTCTTACCGTCCGGCCAGTCAAAACGAGCATTCCTCTGCAAAAAGATATGATCTGATAGTTTTATATTACGACAACGTCCTTCTATATCACAACCATAACGTTCTTTGAGGAACGCTTCACAAAAGGCGTTATAACGCACAGATGCCTCTGAACCCTCATTCCATAGTCTGAAAGAAAAATAACTCCTACAAGCTTGCTCATCCGCAAAAGAGAACACCTCTTGAAGGTATCGTCCCCACTCCGCCTCACGAATATTCTCCTCCGCATCGTGAAGGGAAATGTTAAATTGTCGAATGGCGTGTTTGCGAAGCAAATCAATCCTCTTGACTATCAACGAGCCATTGGTGGTCATATTAACATGAAAACCATTCTGTTCTGCCATAACAAGCAATTCAGACAACTGGGGATGCAATAAAGGTTCTCCCAAAACGTGCAAATATATATAGTCTGTATAGGGACGAATAGAAAAAAGTATCGCCGAAAAAACTTCCGGCGACATATAAGATTTTTTACGAACAGATTTAAAGCAGAAAGAACAATTAAAATTACAACAATTCGTAATCTCGATATAAACCTTTTTAAATCTCACGCTAAATGTTTTCTTTTAACAACTCTTATGGATTGTATTCCAAAATACCTGTATTGTAAGCTCTCTTCAAGAACTTTGCATATTGGAATTTATAACCAACCGTAACACTCATTCCTGTTGACTTAGAAGTTGAGAAACCTTGCGAGAAACCTGCGGAGAGGAACAACCCCGGCGCATACTTCTGCAACTCATAAGCCACCTTCACATTGAGTCCCCAATCAAACTCATCCAACAATGGGCTATCACCCTCAAAAGCCTCACCAGCCACACCTCCTGCAAAGAAGAATCCGAGACCCGGAGACAACTGACCGGGACCAACATTGGTGAAGTTGTAGTAAACCAAAATCGGAATCCTGATGTAAAATGCCTTCACCTTTTGAGATTCAGAACTCAAACCTAAACTATCACCTTCCAACGAAGTGGACAAATTTGACCCTTCCATGGTGAAAAGTATCTCTGGCTGAATAGACCAGTGATCTTGAATGACCAAATCAGCTAATACTCCGGCATGAAAACCACATTGAATACTTGCATCATCAAGTGTCCGAGGAATCTCTCCGATACCACCAAGATCATAATGAGGCAAAACCTCACCATTCCACTTAGTCATGTTAAAACCACCCTCGACACCAAAACGAACTTTTACGTCCTTTTGCGCAGATACCGACATCGTGCATATAAAAGACATCAACGCCACTATTGCAAATGCTAACCTTCTCATTGTATATTTTTCTTTATACGTGCAATAATTTTATCTATAATTACTACTTCCATGTTCTTCGTCTTTAAAATGGAGAACCAACTTAAACACGACAACCTTGCAAAGATAGTTATTTTTTTCTATTATCATAAAAATTCATCATTTTTTTTGCATAGAATCAAATAAAATCTTTTTTAAATCAAAAAAAAGAAGGAGAATAAGGTTTCATCCCTACCCTCCCTTCTCAATTAGAAAACGATTATTATAGTGTGTTCTTTACTGCGTCCTCAACTATTTATGCAATGTCTTGCAACTTCAACATTCCTCTGATTAGGTGGCGAAGCGAACTCAAAAGCGTCTGGCTCTCTTGTACCATGTTTAGGTAAACTGTCACTGCATCAATGTTCAAAGAGCTTTTCTGCATATCATCAATCACCTGCTTACGATAGACGGAAAGTTCTGATTGGAACTGACTGCATTGATTTCTAATCTCTTCGGCTTTAGAAAAATCGTTTTGTTTCAACATGGCAACCGTCTGCTCACAATAGTCGACCAACTTGTTTTTCATCGGAATGAATTGTTCTGCATAAACATCATCAACCGGAGAGAAATTGTTTGCCACATGCTCATAACTGGAATCATTGATTCGTTTTAGACAGAAGAGCAACTGTTCGACCGAGTTATTCGCCAAGAAATACCACGTATTATGTTCTATGGCGGTCAGAGAGTCGACGTGCCTCAAACTGATGATCTCCAATCTACGTTGTCTCTTGAAAGCTCTTCGCTGTTCTTCTATCTGCAATTTGCTTTTCTTCAAATTTTTGTAATCTCCTTCAAAAAACGCCGATGTCTGGGCTGAAAAATCTTTTGCCACAAATTCCAACTGGCGTGCGTTGTACTCTCTCACATGCTGACACAGCATAGTCCAGTTGCTTTCCAAATCCTTGGAACGGACAATTTGCTTGAACAACACATCCTCCACCTCTTCTTTTTTCTTTTTGCCAAACTTTTTATTGTTGTGAATCAAAAGGATTACGGAAGCTACCACTACAATGAACATCATCACCACTCCTCCGAAGTAGATGACAACAGCAAAAATTGCTGCTAATAAAAAGGCTGCTCCAGCGGTCACAAACCATCCTCCGATAACGGAAACCACTCCGGTGATGCGGAACACCGCACTCTCTCTGCTCCATGCACGGTCTGCCAAACTTGTACCCATCGTCACCATGAAGGTTACATAGGTTGTGGACAATGGCAATTTCCATGATGTCCCCAACGCCACCAAAAGACTTGCCAAAACAAGGTTCACTGCTGCGCGGACAAGGTCGAACGCCGCTCCTTGTGGTAAAGTAATCTCCGTTGTGTTGAAACGACTGTCTATCCAATTCAAAAATCCTTTTGGTAGGTGTTTTGAGAAAAACGAATTCATTTTTGAAGCATTGCGCACAATACCTCTCGCAATGGAAGAACTTCCGAACAGTTCGTCCCCCTCTTCCTGACTACTCAAACCCACACTGGTCTTGACAACGTTTTGTGCCTTTTTAGAGAATACCAACGACAATACCATAATGACTCCCGAAATGACAAGGAAGAATGAAGATGTTTTGCCACTCTCCGCCAAACTACCCATCATGAACTCATGAGTTGACAATCCTCCTGAATTTCTCGTGAAATCAAGGTATGACTCTAATCCTGTCAACGGAACACCAACGAAATTCACCAAGTCGTTTCCTGCAAATGCCATAGCCAATGCGAATGTTCCCAACATCACAACGATTTTCAAAACATTCACTTTCAGGTAACTTAGTATAAACATTAGCACAGTAGAGACTACCATAAATGAGGATAACAAACCCCAAGTGTTCTCCTTTATGAAATGATCCAGCTCCGGTGTCATCAACGACGACCCTTTCATTCCTTTTATCAATAGGAACCAAATTATACAAGTGACCGAAAATCCACCAAAAAGCGACATCTTCAATTTAGAGCCTTTTTCGTAGGTAAAGGTAAACAGCACACGAGACAACCATTGTACGATGACACCAAAGACAAAGGCAATCGCCACACTGACGAATATTGCGACAATCACCGACAGAGCCTTTTCCGAGTTCAGATAATCCTCTAATCCCAACAACGAACCATCGGCTCCTTCTGTTCCCATAGCTATCTTAATGATGGAGAGAACGAACGCACCTCCTAACAATTCAAAAACCATGCTGACTGTGGTGGAAGTTGGCATTCCTAATGAGTTGAAGAGGTCAAGCAATAATATGTCCGCCACCATCACCGCAAGGAATATCACCATCACATCATAAAAAGAGAAATTGACCGGATTGAAAATACCGTGTCGAGCGACATCAATCATTCCACTGGAGAATGCCGCACCGCAAAAAATTCCAATTGCAGATACCGCAACGATCAATTTAAAAGAACCCGCCTTCGACCCTACTGCCGCCGACATAAAATTCACAGCGTCGTTACTCACCCCTACGACAATATCGAATATCGCCAAGAGAAGAAGAAATACGACAACTACCAAAAATACAGTTTCCATATAACTACATTGGATTAAAATTTCTGTGGCAAATTTCAAATTATGGTGTTACAATTCTATTACAAACAAATTACAATGGGGTTAAAAACGAAAAAAAACACCAGACTACCATCTGATGTTCTTTCTCCTAATAACATACTATCAACCTATTTTCCTTTAGAACTGAAAATAGATAAATTGTTGCAAATCTGCAGTGATAAACTGATATATGACAAAAACAAACACAACCACCAAAACGGCCATAACAGGCAATGGCATATTGGTAAACCAAATTCGATACCTGCGCTTGAAGTTTTCTGGGAGCCAGTGGATTATCATACCTAACACTATCAGCAAAAACACATTGGAGTACCCTGAGATGATGGACGGGATAAGCGAACAATCCCACGTTCCTCCGATTTGCGCCACCATGTTCGTAGCAGTATCCCACGCCTTCTCATTTGCCTCTGCTGGATCCAGATTTGAACCTGCGCGGAAGAAAAGACGTGTCCATGTGATAAAAACAAATGTCTGAAAAACTGCCCAACACATCTCCAACTTCGACAAAGGGGATTTCCCTCCTAAAAGATTGTATATCATTCGGATGAACGTACCGATGAAAATCACACCCGCCCATACAAAAGCAATGTTCCAAACAGGTGCTGGGAAGAGATAGGCAACCGTAAAACAAATAATGGTTATTGAACCAATAACTGCAGTACGGATGTAGACATCCCAATCCTTCCAGAAACGGTAGACTATCATACCAATTCCATTTAGACCTCCCCAAATCATGAAGTTCCAACTTGCGCCATGCCACAAACCTCCCAACAACATCGTATTCAAACGGTTCATATTGGAAGTCAGGTTCTTCTTCTTTTCCGGATATTTATAACAATTGATGGTCACGATAAGCGAAATCGTAATCAAAATGATCGCCACCCAAATGCTTCCTGAAAGAATCGTCCCAACAAGCGAAATCGTCAAAATGCAAGCGTACGTACCAAATGAGGCAGTCCGATTCCCTCCCAAAGGGATGTAAAGGTAGTCTTGCAACCATTTTGACAAAGAGATGTGCCAACGTTTCCAGAAACCTCCCGGATTGGTTGCTTTATAAGGTGAATTAAAGTTCTGTTGCAGATAAAAGCCCATCAACATCGCCACTCCTATCGCAATATCAGTATAACCTGAAAAATCGGCATATACCTGCAATGAATATCCAAATAATGCGACCAAATTCTCAAATCCAGTGTACATGGTAGGATTTTCAAATACCCTATCCACGAAATTGACCGCAATGTAGTCGCTCAAAATGATCTTCTTCGCCAACCCATTCAGTATCCAAAAGACGGCGATACCAAATTGTCTCCTCGTCAAAAAATATTTTTTATAAATCTGCGGTATAAAAGAACTCGCCCTGACAATCGGACCAGCAACCAACTGCGGAAAAAAAGTGACGTAAAATCCAAAGTTGAAGATATTCTTGACTGGCTCTACCTTCTCCCTGAATATGTCCATCAAATAACTGATACACTGGAATGTATAGAATGAGATACCAACCGGCAACAATATCTTACTAACGGAAAATACAGGTTCTCCTGCGATTTGGTTTCCAACCCACGCAAAAACATTGAACACCGGAATATCAACCCCAAAGAGGTCTTTCACCATATCCGAAAAGAAGTAAGAATACTTGAAATAGCACAGCGTGAACAAATTGACAAGAAGTCCTATTATCAGCCAAGACAATTTCCCTCCACCAGACTTACTCCGATGGATAAGGAACCCATCCAAATAGTTGAAAAAGGTGGAAAAAACCAGAATCAGCGTAAACCACCCACTCGTCTTATAGTAGAAAAAGACACTGACGAAGAAGAGAAAGGTATTTCTCATCAACACCTTGTTGTGCAACAGACTAAAGACCGCAAATACAAATAGGAAAAAGACCCAAAAATAGTGCTGCGTGAACAGCAACGGTGATTGCGGATCAAACGAGAACGTGTCTTTTAAAAAGTTTATCAAAATATCCTTCATCTTTTTTCTTATTCAATTGTATCTAAATAAAATTGTACCAGCGCATTGTAGAACTTATCGCCAACCAATTCATATCCTTTTTTTGTAAAATGAACTTTATCTTTTTGCGCCAGACCATATTTTTGCCACTCCGCCATGGATTTCAGTCCTCCCATCCATGCAAACTGATCCCAGTATGCTCCGTCATGCTTCTTTGCCAATGTTTTGAAAGCGTTCTGGGCTTTCAACCCATTGTCGTTCACAACATAGCGCGTACGGCGGTTTCTACGGATTTTTCGATATGAATCGTTATTCGTTATAAATATGTAGAAACAATCCGGACTCACCTTTTCTATTTTTGAAATGAGTGAATCATAATTCGCGATAAACCGTTCTTCCGAAAAATTGGTCGGTATGGCATCATTGATTCCAATGGCGAAAATGACCACATCAGGCTTTATCAAAGACAACTCCTCCGTAAAATCCTCGCATGAGAGATAAGATGGAACAGAAGCTCCATTGACCCCAATCGAATGATAGACGATACCATCTTCTTCATTCTCCAAAAGGAAACCTCGCAAATGAAATCTCTGCGGAACAGAATCTGCCTGTATAATGCGAAGGCGAAAAGAATCTTGTGGCTCACTAAACTCGTATGTGAAGGTATTCGCCTCTTCATCTCTGACTGGTAACCTGAAGGATTCATCCTCCTCAATCAGGATCGGAACAGCCAAAGAATCTCCATAACCCAATAATGTCAAACGGGTGAAAAACCACCTCTTGGTTGAATCGGGATTGAGCTGCACAGTAATCTCAGCAGTCGGGTCGGTCGTGGATATCGCCATTCCCATCACACCCAATTTAGCACACCTTTCTCGCTTCGTATTCCGTGAAACTTGCCACTCTCCTTGCGAACAAACCTTATAATTCTTCGGATTATTAGTCTTCGCAACCCTATATGGAAAAATCAGCCCCCTTGATGGTTTCAGTCTTCCGTTGATAGAATCTAAATGACGACGCACCCGATTGGGGAAGGCATCAGCTTGGACATGAGACCCCCCAATATGAAGAATACTCAACCGCCCCTCTTCGCACAACACCAACGAATCAAGTTTTTTCAAAAAAACATCCCTTCTTCCGTAATCAACAGAATCGGGCATTCTAAGTGAAACCAACGAATCGACGATAAACGGATAAGCAACGGAGTCTTCTGCAAAAAAGCCATTCGCTTTCGGGTTCGAGACAACCAATAAAAGTACGACAAAAGAGATAATCCGGGATTTCATTTCATCAACAAACACTTATTATTCAACACCACTCCACTTTTTATTTCTTTTTAAGAAATGATAATAATCGTAAGTATTCAAGAACGATTGAACGAATACTTCCGCAATTCGTTTTGCTCCCGTCTCCGTAAAGTGGACATAATCTGTCGCAGCCCATTTCGGTTCATGTTCAACCCATTTCAACATGGAGTTGCGTCCCCCCATGACCTCATACATATTCCAGAACATGGCATCATTCTCCATAGCCGCCTCCTGCAACGCCTCGATGGTGGTCTCCAAGAACGGATATGTCTGCCGCTCCCCTGCTATCATTGTCGACATATCAGCCGGCCCGATTAAGAGCAGCAACGCTTGAGGGTAAGCCTTTTTCACATAAGCAATCTGGCGAGAAATACTCTTCTTGTAATATTCAACGCCTTCATCACTATCCAAATAAGGAGTCGCATTACCACCAAACTCCATGATGACAAGGCGTGTATTCAACGTCTTCATGGATTTAGCCAAAAGTTGAGATGAGATTCGAGTAAAGAATGTACCCGACGACCCCCTTAAAGGAATATTGGACATAGAGACACCACTCTTTCCGCTCATATTCACACCATAGATTTCAGCTTTCCCCTTCAGGCGCAGAGAAAACTTACGAATATCCTGCGGCAGTTGCCACGTAATCACCGACATATCAGAATTAGCTTCTGCAATAATTTGTGTCGTATCAATATCATTATACGATAATGTTGCGGAAAAATGCTCACCAGTATTTCCGACAAAAAGGGAAACTTTAGAAAATTTCTTCGCCCTTGGATAGGTCTTCTTCCAATCCCTCGCACTATAGTATAATGTAACAGAACCATTCAGTTCTGCCATCTGAGCCAAAACACCATAGCGGTTGTGCGACAATTTCTGACGCATCGTTCCATCTGCTATATAACGAGGCAAACTATCCGAGGCAGATTGTGCTACAGACATAGAAGGAATTGGCTGGATTGCCGGAACCATACCAGCACCCCATCCTCCGAAACGTTGTTGCAAACGCTCACGAATATACCCTGTAATACGGTCTTGTTCAATTTGAGAATCACCATAATGTAAGATATGGACACTCTCAGTCCCCTTTGCGCAATTATCCAAACGGTCGAAGAATTTATACATTTTAGATATATCATTGTTAGGGAACACGATGCGCGCCATTGATTTGTACAGCAGATTTTCATAGGATTTGAGGGTATCGACATAAGCGAGAGAATCAGCCTCTTCCGCCTTTCTCACCTTTGCAAGAGAATCGTTGAGGATCTGTAGTTTCATCTCCGCCTCCGCCTTCGCCAACTTCTCATCTGCGGTCTCCGTGTCTTTCTCCTTCTTTGTCATCGCCTCTTCCAACGTAGGAAAATCCAAGGTTTTTCCTCCAACGACAATCCCCTCTTCTGGAAAAAAATAACAAAGTCCCACAATTAGCAACAAAATTGCACAAAAAAAACACAACGACTGATAAGCCTTCATATTTTCTTAAATATATATACTTTAAAACTTTTACTTTACTGAATATCAATCAATTTTACACTTTAAAGATACTATCGCACAAACGCCATTAAAACATCTAAAGACATAAAATGAAATTGAGTTTCAAAGTTACACTATAATGATCAAATTCAAAAATTTTTTTTATTTGTCGAGTAATAAATTTTCATTTCTTTTTTTACAAAATTTTCATATCAGCGAATCATGCTACACATTTGCCACCCTCCAACAAAATTATCACAAAAAAACACTATCACATAGAAGCAGTTTATATTTTTTTGTGTAAATTTGCAAAGCACGAAAAGTGCGAACTAAGAAGGCGGATGCTTTTTTAGTTGAGAGAGTTAAATATAATTGTTCAATAAATAAGATTATGGCTAAAGAAAAAAAATTCATCACTTGTGATGGAAATGAAGCAGCTGCACATATTTCATATATGTTCAGCGAATGTGCCTGCATCTACCCTATCACACCGTCGTCAACAATGGCGGAGCATGTGGACGAATGGGCAGCGCAAGGACGCAAAAACATTTTCGGAGAGACAGTTTCTGTAACTGAAATGCAGTCTGAGGCTGGTGCTGCAGGAGCAGTACACGGCGCAATACAAGCTGGAGCGTTGACTTCAACTTATACTGCATCTCAAGGTCTCCTCCTTATGATCCCTAACATGTACAAAATCGCTGCTGAGAAGATGCCAACCGTATTCCACGTTTCGGCTCGTACTATCGCTTCTCACGCTCTTTGTATCTTCGGTGACCACCAAGATGTGTACGCTTGTCGTCAGACTGGTTTCGCCATGTTGGCTGAGGGATCTGTTCAAGAGGTAATGGACTTGTCTGGTGTGGCTCACTTGGCTACTATCAAGTCTCAAGTGCCTTTCCTTAACTTCTTCGACGGTTTCCGTACTTCTCACGAAATCCAAAAAATCGAAAAGTTAGACAACGAAGACCTCGCTGGTCTAATCGACCAAGAGAAACTTTCTGAGTTCCGCTCTCGCGCGCTTAACCCTAACAAGCCTGTTATGCGTGGTATGGCTGAGAACCCAGACACTTTCTTTACTCACCGTGAGTCTTGTAACACAATGTACGACAACGTTCCTGCAATCGTTGAAGAGTACATGAACGAGATCTCTAAAATCACCGGACGTAAGTATGGTTTGTTCGATTACTATGGTGCTGCTGATGCAGATCGCGTAATCATCGCTATGGGTTCTGTAACTGAATGTATCCGTGAGGTTATTGACTTCCTCGCTGCAAAGGGCGAAAAGGTCGGTTTGGTTGCTGTTCACCTATACCGTCCATTCTCTACAAAACACTTGTTGGCTGCTGTTCCTAAGACTGCAAAGGTCATCACTGTTTTGGATAGAACTAAGGAACCGGGTGCTAATGGTGAACCATTGTACTTGGATGTTCGTGAAGCATACTACGAGGAGGATAACGCTCCTGTTATCGTGGGTGGTCGCTACGGATTGGGTTCTAATGACACAACTCCTGCTCAAATCATCTCTGTATACGAGAACATGTCTCTTCCTACTCCTAAGAACCACTTCACTGTTGGTATCGTGGATGACGTTACTTTCACTTCTCTTCCTAAGCAAGAGGAGATCGCTGTAGGTGGTGCTGGAATGTTCGAGGCTAAATTCTACGGTTTGGGTGCTGATGGTACTGTAGGTGCTAACAAAAACTCTGTGAAAATCATCGGAGACAACACCAACAAACATTGTCAGGCTTACTTCTCTTACGACTCTAAGAAGTCTGGTGGTTTCACTTGTTCTCACTTGCGTTTCGGTGATAATCCGATCCGTTCAACTTACTTGGTGAACACTCCTAACTTCGTTGCTTGCCACGTTCAAGCATACCTTAATATGTATGACGTAACTCGTGGTTTGCAAAAGAACGGAACTTTCCTTTTGAACACCATCTGGGAAGGTGAAGAGTTGGCTAAGAACTTGCCTAACAAAGTGAAGGCATACTTCGCAAAGAACAATATCAAGGTTTACTACATCAACGCTACTAAGATTGCTCAAGAGATCGGTTTGGGTAACAGAACCAACACCATCCTTCAATCTGCATTCTTCCGCATCACTGGTGTGATTCCAGTTGACTTGGCTATCGAACAAATGAAGAAGTTCATCGTTAAGTCTTACGGAAAGAAGGGTGAGGATATCGTAAACAAGAACTACGCTGCGGTTGACCGTGGTGGAGAATACAAGGAATTGGTAGTTGACGCTGCTTGGGCTAACTTGGCACCAGACGCTGAAAAACCAAACAACGACCCTGATTTCATCAATAAGGTTGTTCGTCCTATCAATGCACAAAATGGTGACTTGCTTCCAGTTTCTGCCTTCAAGGGTATCGAAGATGGTGAATGGCAAGCTGGTACTTCTGCATACGAAAAACGTGGTGTGTCTGCATTCGTTCCTGAATGGAATGCAGAGAACTGTATCCAATGTAACAAGTGTGCTTTCGTTTGTCCTCACGCTTGTATCCGTCCTATCGTCATGAACGACGAAGAGGCTAAGGGTATGAATGGAGACATGATCGAAATGAAGGCTCCTGCTGCGATGAAGGGAATGAAGTTCCGTATCCAAGTGGGTGTACTCGATTGCTTGGGCTGTGCAAACTGTGTTGACGTTTGTATGGGTAACAAGGGAGACAAGATCGCTCTTAAGATGGTTCCTTTCGATCCAGAATCACAAGCTACTGCTGTTGAGACTGCTAACTGGGATTACGCAGTGAAGAATGTAACCAGCAAGCAAGATTTGGTGGACATCACTTCTAATGTTAAGAACTCTCAGTTCGCTACTCCATTGTTCGAGTTCTCTGGTGCTTGCTCTGGTTGTGGTGAGACTCCATACGTTAAGTTGATTTCTCAATTATTCGGAGATCGTGAGGTTGTGGCTAATGCTACCGGATGTTCTTCTATCTACTCTGGTTCTATCCCTTCAACTCCTTATACTACTAACGAAAAGGGTCAAGGTCCTGCATGGGCAAACTCTTTGTTCGAGGACTTCTGTGAGTTCGGTTTGGGTATGCAATTGGCAAATGAGAAGATGCGCGAGCGTATCGAGAAGGTGATGACTGAGGCTATCGCAGCCGACTGCACTCCTGCTGATGCTAAAGCATTGTTCCAATCTTGGATCGAAAACAAGGAGAACGCAGAAGAGTCTAAGAAGTTGGCTGAGCAAATCATCCCTATCATCGAAGCTGGTAAAGACAAGTGCGCTCACTGCAAGCAACTTTGCGAATTGGAGGGTTACTTGGTGAAACGTTCTCAATGGATCATCGGTGGTGATGGTGCTTCTTACGATATCGGTTACGGAGGTCTTGACCACGTTATCGCTTCTGGTAAGAATGTAAATATCTTGGTTCTCGATACTGAGGTTTACTCAAATACTGGTGGTCAGTCTTCTAAGGCAACTCCTCTTGGTGCTATCGCTAAGTTCGCCGCTTCTGGTAAGAGAGTTCGTAAGAAAGACCTTGGTATGATCGCAACCACTTATGGTTACGTTTATGTTGCACAAATCGCAATGGGTGCAGACGCAGCTCAATGCTTGAAAGCAATCAAGGAGGCTGAGGCATACGACGGTCCATCTTTGATCATCGCTTACGCTCCATGTATCAACCACGGTTTGAAGGCTGGTATGGGTAAGGCACAAGCAGAGGAGGCTAAGGCTGTTGAGTGCGGTTACTGGCACTTGTGGCGTTTCAACCCTGCTTTGGAGGCTGAGGGCAAGAACCCATTCATCTTGGATTCTAAAGAGCCTGACTACTCTAAGTTCCAAGACTTCTTGAAGGGTGAGGTTCGTTACGCTTCTGTAATGAAACAGTTCCCTAACGAGGCTCAGGAATTGTTCAACGCTTCTGAAGAGATGGCTAAGAAACGTTACCAAAGCTACGTTCGCATGACTAAGATGGAATATTAATCCTCTGACGTTATAATTTGAAAAAGGAGACTCTTTTCGGGTCTCCTTTTTTTTTGTCAAAAAAAGAATGGAAATGCAAACGCAACTGCTATCTGTAAATAATTACTGAATTGCCAGTAATGCTCAAACATTCAAATAACATAAAAGTTGGAATATAACACCCAAAAAAAATATAAAATACTGATTATCAGTAAATTACCCCCCCCAATAAACAAAAAAAAGCAGTAAAAAAGTTGTTTTTTTCAGGAAAATTATACTACCTTTGTGAAATAATCGCTTTAGCAGTAACCCTAATGAGGTTCCAACTGCTCACTAATGAGAAAAAAGATGAAAATATTAAAGACATTAACCATAATATTATTTTCCTTTATATTTTCTTGTGTTCATGCACAAGAAGGATTGTACCTTGAAGAGTCAGTACAAAAACAAGAGTGGGATACGCTATCTTTGTATGGAGGGAAAATTACGATGAATTATCCCAACTACTACGAATCTTCCATTGCAAATAATGTTATCAAGCTAATCACCCAACAAGAAGATCAACAAGACTTGTTTCGTGAAAATATAACCATCACCTCAAGAAATAGGAACGGTGCCACTATAAACCAGTTTATAGAGGCCTCCTACAAAGAGGCTCACGACTACTTTTTGGCGGAAAACGTCAACCATAGTTTTTTTTCAAGAGATAGCGTCATTGGTGTTAATTTTTCTTACGAAATAAAACAGGGAGTATATGAATGCTTAATTAAACAATGCGTTCTGTTTGAAAGAAAAAAAATCACAATAATCACTTTTGTAGGAGAAAAGAAAAGATTAAACCGCTACTTAGATGATGTCGAAAAAGCATTCAATTCCATCAGACTGACAGGCGTAGAATCGGAATGGAAAGAGTATAAGACGGAAGATTTCTCCATCTACTACCCTACTTTCATGAAAAAACTTGACAATGATGAGGAAGTTGTGAAAAAATTTTTATCACATACCAAAGATGAACTCAAAGCAGATCCTGATCTATTCTTTATAGATACACACTTTATTTCATACATCTGTCGAGGAGAAAGTTTTTTAAAAAATTTAGAGAAAGATAAAAAAGAATTATCGTCTGATGAATGGCAAACAAAAGAGAAGATCATCAATGGACGAAAGTTAACATTCATAACAAGAGCCGATAACTTATCTATGATTTTTCATACGTTCCATGTAAAAGAGAAAATATATGTACTATTTTTTATAGGGAAAGATGTCGAGCATTGTAATGAGATAATCGAAAAGATTGTCGAATCTCTAAAAACATCAGACTAAAGGACTGGGGTTTTGTAAAAAAAGAGAACAACACTCCTCCTATAAACATTGTAAAATCTAATAAATAATATAATTGACATGAAAAAAATTTTATTGGGGATAGTATTATCCATAGGTTTAATGGTAGGCTCAAATGTTTACGCAGCAGTGGTAAATTCAGACTTAAACAATGAAGAGACTGTTGAAGAGGAATGGTGGGAAATCAATCGGAGTGGATATTCCATAACCTTTCCCGATTACTTTACCTTAGAAGAAACCATAAACAGTTCCAACTCGACATCAACCACACTCATTGACCAATCAACCAACTCAAATCTGATCGTAGCAGTTCAGCAATACATGAATCCTAAGGATTACGAAAAAGCGACTAAAGAAGAATATAAAAGGTTGTATTCTGCTGATGTTACGGTTGAAGATGTGACAATTAATGGTCTCAAAGGAAAAAATTTCCTTACCAATGTCAAACAAGGCATCTACAATTTAAAGATTTATCAGACTGCTCTATTTAAAGGAACAGGAAAAGTATATCTCCTGAGCTTCACCTGCCTTGCAGAAAACTATGACAAATACATCAATGATGTGAAAGAGATTTTCAATTCTTTTAATGTCAAAGCATACAAAAAACCAGCAGAAACTGAGCAATGGGAACCTATAGAATATGGTAATGTGGAGATAACAATTCCAGATTACCTGCAAATGGAAGGAGAGGATGAAAATTCTTTTGTCCTTTTTCAAGAAAATTTCACAAGCGACGATGATGTGTTTGTCGAGAACCTCAGACTTAGAAAATTCAAAGCAGAAGAGAAGGACCTAAAAACATTTCAATCGGAAATAGAAAAAAAACTCAATGTAATCGATAAGCGCAAAATCACCATCGGAGGTAAACAAATCAACATTTCAACTACCTCTACCGAGAATAACGGAATTAAGGTAAAAAGTGAATTCTGTATATTCTATCATGCGAATGACATCTATCAAATCACTATAAATTTAGAAGACGAGAAGTCAAAATTATACAAATCTGATGTAGATAAGATTTTCAAATCTATCAAATTTAAAGAGATTGTTTACAAATCACCTCAAGCAGACACAAAATGGACGCAACATGAGTTGAACGGAATGTCATTCTCATGCCCAGACTACTATGAGGAAGATGATTCCGACAACACACAGAAGGCTTTTGGAGCATACCTCTCAGATCCTAATGACTATTACAGAGAGGCCATCATCATTAGCCACAGAGAAGCCAGTGAGGATTTGTTGAAAATAAAACATCTTTATAACTCCCAAAAAGATGCTGTCGAGAAATATAAAACCTATGAAAATTTTATAGTAAACAATTTATTGGAAGCGGACGGTTTTTTGGATGACGAGAAAAGCAGAGAAACAGTTACCATCAATGGGAATAAATGGATAGCAGTAAAGGGAGATTTTCAAGAATTGGATGAGAAAATTAAATTCGATCAAACATTGTACTTCCATATAAGAGAGAACTCCCTCGTTTTAATATATGTCATATTAGAAGAGAAAGAAGGGATTAAAGCGTACCAAAAGGATGTAGAAAAGCTTCTCAACTCAATTAAATTCAAATGAGAATCTCGTAAAATTGTAATGAAGCTCCTAAAAAGGATTTGAAATCCTGAAATAAATCCAATAAAAATACCCTCGCCTTTTTCAGACGAGGGTATTTTTCATATCACAACAAAAGTCTTTTAACCTAACTTTTCGATATTACTTTTCAAAGTTGCAATCTTGCTCTCTGCATCCGCTTTCTTCTTACGCTCATTCTCCACGATTTCAGGCTTGGCATTGGCAACAAACTTCTCATTGCTCAACTTCTTATTTACAGAGTTCAAGAAACCTTCCAAATAAGCGATTTCAGCCTCCATCTTCTTCTTCTCTTCTTCCACATTCACATTGCTACCCAATGGAATTGAAATTTCGACTGTTCCAACCATGAAAGATGAAGAAGCACCCTGCTCTGCATTATCCGATTGTGAAATAGCACTGATATTAGCCAATTTTTGGATGATGGCGTTGTTCTTCTCGTCCAAATCACCTTTGAAATGCAACTCAAATGCTTCACGAGGAGAAATGCCTTTTTCTGCACGAATATTTCGCACGCCAGCGATAATCTCCTTCGTAACCTCCATTCTTTGGATGCACTTTTCGCAATACTCCTCCACTTTCGGTTGAAGACTCACCATCACACTCTCTTTTTCTCCTCGAGGTTTCAATGCTTGGAAAAGCTCCTCTGTGATAAACGGCATGAATGGATGAAGCAATTTCAACAACACCTCAAAGAACTCAAGCGTCTGCTCGTAGGTGGCCTTGTCGATAGGTTGCTGATATGCAGGTTTTACCATCTCCAAATACCAAGAAGAGAATTCATCCCAGAAGAGACGGTAGACTGCCATGAGGGCTTCGCTGATACGATATTTTTCAAAATCATCATTGATCTCCGCAACCGTCTTACGCAACTGATGAGAGAACCATTTGGTGGCAACCTTCGCCGATTCTGGTTGTTCGATATTCTCGTCCACACTCCAACCTTTTACCAAACGGAAGGCATTCCAAATCTTGTTGTTGAAGTTACGTCCTTGTTCGCAAAGAGCCTCATCAAACAAAATATCGTTTCCTGCAGGGGCAGACAACATCATTCCCATACGAACACCATCCGCACCATACTGCTCGATTAGCTCCAACGGGTCTGGTGAGTTACCAAGAGACTTCGACATCTTCCTTCCAATCTTATCTCTCACGATACCTGTGAAATAGACATTCTTGAATGGCATCAAACCTTCATATTCATAACCAGCCATAATCATACGTGCCACCCAGAAGAAGATGATGTCCGGGCCGGTTACCAAATCATTCGTAGGATAATAATACTTCAGTTCCTCATTACCCGGATTGTTGATTCCATCAAACAATGAAATTGGCCACAACCAAGAGGAGAACCAAGTGTCCAAACAATCCTCATCCTGACGAAGGTCTGACAATTTCAAATCCTTACCCGACTTCTTCTTTGCCATCTCAAGAGCCTCCTCTGGAGTCTCCGCAACGACATAACCGCCCTCTGGGAGGAAGTAAGCAGGGATTCGATGTCCCCACCACAATTGGCGGCTAATACACCAATCTTTGATGTTCTCCAACCAATTACGATATGTGTTCTTATACTTAGGAGGATAGAATTTTATATCATCCTTCATCACTGGTTCCAAAGCGATTTTTGCCAAATGCTCCATCTTCAAGAACCATTGCATTGAAAGCTTCGGTTCGATTACGACATTTGTACGCTCCGAGTAGCCCACCTTATTAGTATAAGCCTCTGTCTTCTCCAACAGTCCTGCCGCATCCAAATCCTTTTCGATCTGCTTACGGACATCAAAACGGTCTTGCCCAACATACAGGCCACCAGCCTCGCTGATCGTTCCATTATCATTGAAAATATCAATCGTAGTCAGGTTGTACTTCTCACCCAACATATAGTCGTTCACATCGTGAGCCGGAGTCACTTTCAAACAACCCGTACCAAATTCGATGTCCACATAATCATCTTCAATTACAGGGATTACACGGTTCACCAGCGGCACGATCACCTTCTTGCCCTTCAACCACTGGTTTTTAGGGTCATTCGGATTGATACACATGGCAGTATCACCCATGATAGTCTCCGGACGAGTAGTTGCGACAACCGCATATCGACCCTTGGCATCCTTGTGAATGATTTCTCCCTCTTTGGCAGGTTCATCGACATTTGAGTCATCCGCCACATAATATTTCAGGTAGAACAATTTGCTGTTCTCCTCCTTATAAATCACCTCCTCATCAGAAAGTGCGGTCAACGCCTTCGGATCCCAATTGACCATGCGCACACCACGGTAGATCAGACCCTTGTTATACAAATCCACGAAAACCTTGAACACACTCTTACTACGGGTCTCATCCATTGTAAAACCGGTACGATCCCAGTCGCAAGAGGCTCCGAGTTTGCGCAACTGCTTCAAAATGATTCCGCCATGCTCGTCAGTCCATTCCCAAGCGTGTTTCAAAAATTCTTCACGAGAGAGGTCGCTCTTCTTTATGCCTTGCTGAGCAAGTCGGTTCACCACCTTCGCCTCCGTAGCAATAGAAGCGTGGTCTGTACCCGGAACCCAACAAGCATTCTTTCCTTGCATTCTGGCACGACGCACGAGAATATCTTGAATTGTATTGTTCAACATGTGTCCCATGTGCAACACACCGGTCACATTAGGAGGTGGAATAACGATCGTATAGGGTTCTCTACCATCCGGTGTTGACTTAAAAAATTGGTTGTCCAACCAATATTGGTACCATTTCGCCTCTACATCGGCGGGGTTGTACTTGTTTGCTAATTCTTGCATATTTTTATGACAATTACATTACTCTATAAAATGAAAAAGAAGAAGGGGCAAACCCATTTCAAAATCATCTGCGAATTTAATAAAAATTTTCCTATTAAGAACTTCCAATAGAAGACAAAAGGGAAGAAACGACATAAAAACCTCACTGAAAATTTTATGACATAACGGAACATTGCAAATTGGCAGATTTTTTTTCCTTTTTTTTGTATTTAAGGAAATGATTTAGAAGATTTTTTTCTCTGATTGAAATATTTTTCTAAATTTGTAAGCATGAATAATAAAATTGAACATTTTAATAAAATCTAATCATGGGAAAATTCGTAATTAAAAAAGCCAAAGATGGCGTTAAATTTGATCTATTAGCAGGTAACAACCAAGTTATTGCAACTTCTGAGATTTACACTACATTATCTGCATGTAAAAACGGAATTGCAAGTGTACAAAAAAATAGCGTTGCTGCCAATTTGGAGGATCAGACAGTGGAGGATGTACAAACAGCAAAGAATCCTAAGTTTGAAGTATATAAGGACAAGGCTGGAAAATTCCGTTTCCGTCTTAAGGCTACAAACGGAGAGATCATCGCAACAGGCGAAGCTTACGAGTCTAAAGCAGGTTGCATGAACGGTATCGAGTCCATCCGCAAAAACGCTCCTGAGGCTTCTATCGAAGATAAGAGCAAAGAGGAATAATCGCTTTTATATTTGATAAAAAGGGTCGGCAAAAGCTCTCAACCGAAAGGTTGGCTTTACGTCGACCTCTTTTTTTTAGACAATCTTCATGTTTTTTTCTGACAAACTCCTTTTCCGACCAATTAGGCCATGCAGACTTTCTGCCAGACTATCCTTCTACTCCGAACCCGGATTCAACATGTCAACCTCTTCTTCCTTCAACTCATCCTCCTCCTTCTTTTCCTCTGCTTCGTCCTCCTTTCTTTGGAAGGTACGTTTCAAAGAATCCCAATAAGACTTCAACAATCCTGAGAAGGTATCAAAATCCTCTCGATACACCAATCCGATTCCTTGTGTATTAGGAGCTTGTTTGAAATAACTATTATTAGAGCGATTAAATCCTTTGGTGCGCAACTTTCCGGATTTATTCAACTTATACTCAATATCGAAATCAATGATGCTATTGGAGATATTGTCCATATCGGTCACCTCGTCCCTATAACCAAAATTTCCATTCATCAAGAGGCGGTCATTCAAGAACTGTGTGGAAAGGGCTACATCAAACTCACTGGAAGTAACCGTACCATCAAGCCCGGTGGAAGAAGGTCTGTAATTCAATCCGATACTGACATCCTGATTGATTTTAGAAATCCAGTTGGTCAATTGCGAAGAGAGCGTAGAGAAGCCGACAGAGGACAACTCTGTTGTAGCGACCGAAGAGGCGGTCTTATCCATACTGTAGAAATGCCCCAAAGCCAGTAATGAAGCGATGTTACGATTCATCTCCTCTTCCGTATTGATGACACTCTTCAACTTACTCCGCACATCATCGTCTGAATTTGGCAATTCGATGTCAAATTTGATGATCGGATTCGAAATAGTTCCTGTAAGCCCCAACAAACAATGCACCAAAGAGGTGTTGGTACGTAGATTCGGATCATCCACAATATCATTTAGCGAAGCATTCAAAGCATACTTGGCAGTGATGTTCAAATCTGCATTGACAGGATCTCCTGTCCACCTGACAGAACTACCCGACTCTATATCAAATTTTCTGGAAATCACACTCTGTATAGTAAACAGATAATCCCCCTTTTCAATGTTATAACCTCCATACATCCTAAAATCCTCATCACGGGTGTTATAGGTCATGTGCAGAGTACCTGCCCCCTTGGTCCTAATGATGTCACCCTGCTGCGCATCCATAATCAGATGCACCTCCGCATCAGGCGTAGCCTCCAAATCCATCACCAACTGCATTTTTGTCGGAGAGGTCTTCTTTTCTGCGATTTTTTTCAACTTCTCACGTCGAATCTTTCTAAGCTCGGTCATGCTCTTCTTCTGCTCAGTCTCCACGAAAGTCACGAAACTACTCTCCTTGACCGACGAAGTACCTTCCAAAGGAATCGTAACAAACGTATTCGGCAAAGTCTTCATCGCTAAATTGATATTTACAGTCTCCACCGTTCCCGATATATTGGCAGTACCCTGAGCATAAGCCTTTCCGAAAAAGACTTCATTGTCCTCTTCCTTCGTGTTCAACGCAAGCAATTTGTCGCACTTCAAATCAAAAGCATACTTGAAATTTTTAAAACAATCATGCAACATCATACCCGATACGATCGCATAATTCCCCTCCGTATCAAAAACCTGCACTTGGTCGACTTCAATCGTATGAGGAGTCAATTTAACGGAGTCTGACAAGACATAAGAGGTGTTCAGATAACCGACATCAAACGCCATATCCTTCACATACGCAGTACCCTCCAAACCTATATCTCCAAACTTCCCGTAGGCAGCCACCTTCCCACTTACAGTTCCTGTATTATTCTGTAAGACATTCTGAAGATATTTGCGCAAGAATGCCATGTTGACATCCTTCAAATCGCCAGCAATATGCAGGGAGTCATTACCGAAAAACACTCCTCCATGGATAACCGACTTAGAAAGTTGAGTTCTGTCTTTATAAGGAGACAAAAGATCCACATCAAAATCCAAACACTTCTCTTTCTTCAACCATTCCGCCTTGACGGACAAATCGCCTAAAACACACTCGTTCAACTCCCCATCGTAGACATACAACTCTCCCTCAAAAAATGGTTGTTTGAAAAGTTGGTAAACATATAAATCTCCTCCAGTAACTCCGTTAAAAGATATATTTTTATTGGCTAACAGATCACTAAAAAAGCCCAACTGCAGATCACTAAAATGAACATTTATACGCTCATTCGCTTCATAAGAGTTTCTTCCATTGATACATAGAAATTGGGAATTATGTCCCAATAAAAGGCTATCAATTTCGATTACCTTCTTATCAATCATTACCTTGCTTCCTCGAAGGTTCCAGATGGTATCGTTCAAATAAAAGTTGGTAGGCTTGATTTCAATATCAGCGGTCACCCCTTCTCCCTTTTGAAAATCTTTAAACAATGCCTTCAAATCCAAATTACCACTATAAGTGTTCTCGCCTGAATTGCTAAAAGAGAACCTTAAATCGAGATCATCCTTCACAGATTGGGTGTTCAACGAAATATAGTATGGTTTACGCCTCTGATTATTTGACAACACAGTTGTTCGGCAAAGCACCTTCAAACGATCCTGCGGATTCTCCAAAAGCATCAACAAATCCGTACATGAAGAAGAACCTTTTCTTAAAACAGGAGCCTCAACACGCACCCTGAACTGCTGGCTGTTTTCATGAAAGAAACCTTTTATTTTCGCCTCCTCCTCCACTACAAAGGGAAGATTGAAAACCTCATTGATAGGCTCTAAGTTGTCAACTGAAAAATCAAATGTAAAATCATTGACCATCGCCCTCTCTTTTCTCTTTTTTTCTGATGTCTCATCTTCCACTTTCTCCTCCTTCACCAATGCAGGGAAATAGTGATGGGCGATGTTATGTAATTGCATCGGCAAGGTCGCAAAAGAGTAACGACCTAAAAGTTTTCCATTTAAATAATCTGAATAGATGGACAACTCCTTCTTCTCCTTAGATTTGGTAGTAGCGGAAAAACTCAAATTATTCAGGCTAAACTCTTTATCGTCTTTTGTGTAGATTAGATTGTCAACCGAAAAAGAGCCTTCCAAATCATCAATATTTTTACCTGTAAAATTGGTCTCTACATTAAAAGTGAGCTGAGCCTTCTCCGCTGTTTTCAACAAATTAGTTGCAACAAGGTCTACATTAGAGACATTAGAACTAAAGTGGAACAATGGTTCTTCTTTCTGCAAATCCACCTTCCCTTCAAAACTCATCTCCACATTTTTGTCGCTCACTATCACACTGCCGTCAAATCCCTCTTTATCAAAAACTCCATTCATCATCATGTTTTGATAACAGTAGTTTTTATAATATAAAGAATCGACAACACCTTTTGCAGTAAGGGAGAAATCCCGATCGGCAAATTTTTCCAACATGATGTTAAGATCGAACGAGAAATTTCCCAATTCTGATTTTGCACCCAACAAACGGTCTAAGTGGCAATTCTTCGACCCGATTTTACCATCGACCTTATACGACTTCAATTGTCGGTCGGAAGAACTCAACACAACGGAGAGATCCAGCACACCCAAATTAGAGGTCATATTTCCATTGGAGACCATCTTCGACAATGTACCATCCAAACTTCCCTGATATGCAAAAACACCTAAAGAATCTAACTTTTCAGACAGTAAAACCTCTCTATCCATAACCGCCAACAAAATCTCTCCCAACTCTTCCGCATTAGAAGAGATCCGGTCTACATATCCTGAAATTGAGACATTTTTCGGTTCTGGCAATAAATCTTTCACGAAGACGGAACCCGACACACAAGAAACGTCCTTATATTTCAACAACAGGTCTTCTACCTGAAATTCAGAAAGTAGTCCATAAAATTTACCAGAAATCTCCAATGGGTCTTGCAACAAGTCCAGATTGGGCCAAAAGACCGAAAAATCAGATGGTTGAAGAGTCGTGTTGGATATCTCAACTCCTCCTCTCAGTTTTTCCATAGGTTGCTTAAACGCCTGATATTGGTCGTGGTAAACCACAGCTCTATTTACATTCAAATTACTGTTGGGAGTCTTCATCATCAAATTCTGAACCGATAAATCTTCTTCGTTCGCAGAAATTGATGTGGAGATATTTTCTACCACCAAACCAGACTTCTCCTTAAACGAAATATCCTCCACTAAAATGGAGGTCTCCTTCTTTAGAAAGGAGCGCACATAGATGAAGCCATTGATGTCGTACAAATAGGTATCAAAAGGGTTGTAACGACCGATAAGCTTTTCTTTATATGGGTTTTTAAAACTTATGGCGCAATCCTCAAATGCGGCGGACTCGATGTCCATGGTCCACTGAAACCGCAACGTGTCATTTTTTTCAGGTTTGAAAGCCTCTATGAAAAACTGGAAGTTGGGTGTATCAGTAGAATCAACAGACAATTTCGCATCCAAACCAGTAAACTGAATGGTTCGAAAGGAGATTTTAGAATAGAGCAGTTGCAAAAGATTTATCGTCACCTTCGTACGATTGACATAAAGCAAAGTGTCTTTCTGCAAATCCTCTATGTAGACATTTTTCAGTACGAAACTATTGGGAAAATTCCACTCTATCTCTTCAATATCAACCTCACTTCCTACCTGAGACGACAAGCTATGGGTAATCTGATCGACCACAGAACGCTGCAACTGTTTGTTTTGCAAAACAGAATACCCCAAAAGAAGAAGGAAAAAAATGCCCCCCGCAATACTCAATAATATGTAAGTAAACCTTTTTATAAGCCTATTTTATTTAACCTATTAAAATGTTCGCAAATTTAAGAAATAGTTTTCAGAGAAACTGCTCTTTTGTCGTATCGTTTTTGTATTTTTGCCATTGTTTAGATAATATTAACAATATGGGAAAACCAACTAATATTTTAGCCATAGAATCTTCATGCGATGACACATCCGCAGCGGTCCTGCGTGATGGTTTTTTATTGTCTAATGTCATCGCCAGTCAGAAGGTACATGAAATGTACGGCGGAGTGGTTCCGGAATTGGCATCACGCGCCCACCAGCAAAACATCGTACCGACTGTCCATGAAGCAATCAGACAAGCTAATATCGACAAAAAAGATATTTCCGCAATCGCATTTACCCGCGGACCCGGTCTATTGGGTTCTCTGCTTGTCGGAACTTCCTTCGCAAAGGGACTTTCGCTCT
This sequence comes from uncultured Bacteroidales bacterium, assembly GCA_937916355.1. Taxonomy (GTDB): domain Bacteria; phylum Bacteroidota; class Bacteroidia; order Bacteroidales; family Paludibacteraceae; genus UBA1181. The sequence continues at coordinate 48,361 of CALFTM010000060.1, read as the reverse complement.
CTCTTAATGTACCATTGATAGAGGTCAACCACCTACAAGCACATATCCTCGCCCATTTCATTCAAACGGAAGAGGAGAAGAAAGAACTTCCTCAGTTTCCTTTCCTCTGCCTACTTGTTTCGGGTGGAAATTCACAAATCGTCCTTGTCAAAAGCCCGAAAGAGATGGAGATCATCGGACAAACAATTGATGATGCGGCAGGAGAGGCTTTCGACAAGTGCGCAAAAGTCATGGGACTTCCCTACCCGGGCGGACCGATCATCGACCGTCTCGCCAAGGAAGGAGACCCTAAGGCGTTTCTCTTCAACAAACCACAAATCGCAAATTACGATTATAGCTTTAGTGGCTTAAAAACTTCTTTTCTCTACTTACTTAGAGATGAACTGAAAAAAAATCCTAACTTTGTAGAGGAGAATAAAAATGACCTATGTGCCTCCCTGCAACAAACTGTTGTCGATATATTGATGAACAAGTTGAAAAGAGCCGCAAAGGACTTAGGTATCAAACGTGTGGCTGTAGCTGGTGGCGTTTCTGCCAACTCTTCTCTACGAGCAGCTTTTGAAGATCATGCCCAAAGGTACAAGTGGCAAATCTTCCTCCCCAAACTCTCCTACTCCACAGACAATGCCGCCATGGTGGCAATGGCTGGATATTTCAAATTTTTGGATGGAGATTTCTGCGATATTTCGCTTCCTCCATTCTCACGTGTTGAAGTCTAATTGATAACTAACTTTTATATTCGTCGATTATGAGAAAAATTTTTGCTAACAACCTACTGAAATCTGTTATTTTCACATTTTCAGTCGTCACTCTTTTCTCGGCTTGCCATGAAGAAGAACCTCCCAAAATCAATGTAGCACAAAATATATCCGGTACATGGATTGCTAAAAAGAAAGTTTTTTCTGAAATGGAGGCTGGCTCAAACTGGCGTTACCAAGAGGTGACCAACGAGGTTTCTGGTGAATGGCTAAACATCCCTTACTCGTTCAGACCTGATGGGACATATTTCATCGAGTACAAAGAACCAGACAACCACATCGTGAAATACAAGGGACACTACGAAATAGAGGAAGACACTCTGAAAATGTCTGACGTGGACACCTTCCCTTGTCACGATGCGATAGTATCTCTTAGCTCCTTGACAAGCATGATGTTTTTAACACCGGATGTGAATGAGGCAGGCACAAAGGTAAAGACGGAAATTTATTTCCAAAAGGAGAGCGAAATGAGAGCAGAACACGCCCTCCCAAAAATCAAGGCTAACAAAGGAATCACTTTTGTATGCTCCGCCAACAACCGTAGTTTTGTGAACAACTTCAAAGTTCAAAATGTTTCGGACAATAGCATCCAGATCAACATTAAAAAGGGAGACTCTGCCGACATCACTGTCTTGACTGCCGAAGCTCCCATTCTCACCTACAACGAAGGGCTGGGAATGTACTTCGCTAAATCGGTCAACGACCTACAACAAGGAGGTCATCGTGCCATCTTCATCTACAATCATGAAGACACTTCCATCAACACCCCAACCTCCAACAGTAAAATTGATGAGGAAAATAGTATCGGAGAAGCTCTCTTTTGGATTGATGAGGACTAAATGAAAAAAAAATTAATGGTATATTAAAAAGTTTTTAATTCACAATGGACAAAAAAAGATTAGTGGTTTTTCCAATCCTATTTGGAATCGTTTTAGCAGTCAAATTGTTTAGCTCCAAATACTCCGTCGAGTATATTCCGGGGATAGGTGTACTATTTACAATCGTAACAACTACCTTAGCTTTTTTATATAGTTACTACCCAATAATCATGAAAAGAAAAAAAATGATGATTGAGATGGTGGATACTGAAGAAGACTCAACAGCCCCCAAAAAAAATTTGCTCGAGAATTTTGGCGGCATATCAATTAGCATACTCTTGATCGGAATATTATTTCTCACCATGTACTGGCCGGGAGCGAAGATGATGCTATATGCAGGAATGTTCGGCTGTATGGTCATTGCGATTCTTTGTGCAAAACAATGGGGTACCAACATAAACGCAAGACACCATTTATTCCTACTTATCATATACATTTCCTTTGCTCTTATTGCAAGTCACATCAATAGCATACCCTCTCCCAATATCAATGTAGCACAAAATATTCCCGGTAGATGGGTTGCTCAGAATAAAGTTTCTTACATATTAACACAGGATTCTCTTTATTACCAAGAAGTATCCAACGAGGACTTTAGTAAATGGGAGATCCTCTTTAATCCTGACGGAACATATTCCATCGATTACAATTACCGCCTAAAATATCAAGGGCAATACGAAATTAAAGGCGACTCTCTGATAAGAATGTCAGACAGAGACTCCTTCCCTTGTCGCAACGCACTCGTAACCTTCAGGTATATAACAAAAATGAAGATGGAAACTCATAGCATAAATGAAGATGGCAATAAGGTGAAGACTGTAATATATTTTCATGATTGACACCAATGAATAAATCAAAAGGCGAACGTTTAAGCAACGCTCGCCCTTTTTTGTTTGTCCTCCTAATTAAGCAAATAAAAAATCAGGACTGAATCCATATTGCAAGATTCAGTCCTTTTGGTTTATCATTGAGTACCCTCACTTAACAACACACCTCTCTGCCCAAACCATCACCCCATTTTTATAATAGCACTTCACATACACACCCTTGGGAAGACAATCATTCTGGAGTGTTGAAGAAATGTTGATCAGACGACCATACATGTCGAATATCTTCACATCATACTCTTCGTGCATCATCGAAAAAACTTCGTCTGTGCTCGTTTCATACATTTCAAGACGATTTAACATCCACTCGCTTATCATTGCGCGATTTTCTGCCATGCTGGGATACTCTAAACCATAAAGTCGTTCACTCGCCTCTATGCTGAAATCTATCGACGAACCATAATTCACGACAAGGGAGTCTACCATGTTCATAATCTCATCGTAAAGAACTCCTTTGACTTCATTCCACTTCTGTTCATACGCTTCACAAAATTCTTCTAACTTAAATAACTGAGGATAATAAAAACATTTTCCGTTGTAATGGATAGCCGAGTGTTCTTCTTCCTGAAGTATCGCATCAAAATCCCATAACGGACCCATTTTCAATTTTGAAGCTTCTGTGGAATCATACTTAGTTATGTATATGTTCGAACCAGCCGCATCATGAGAACCTAATATGTCATGACCTAAAACCCAAGCTGCAAAAGACTCATAATCTATCCATTTTTCCACCGATTTGCCGGCATACAAATCACGCTCAAATGAATGGATGTAGTCTCGGATATAATCTAATGATGCGCTATCCATCGTTTCGGGATACTTGAACGTGTAACCCATAAAATCTGCTAAATAGTTGCTATGAAAGACCGCTCCTTCCTCTGCCCACCAATATGGGTCATGCTCCATGAGATACCCTTCGGAGGAGACATCACAATGATTTTTGCCTTTTTTTACGACATCGGTCATCAGATATAGCCCCTGATATTTCCCATTCAAAAAAATATTGACATACTGATTGCCGGGTTGCCAATCTATACCGAGCAATTCCCCTAACCTATTTCCTAAAAATGGATTCAAAAATCTTGCGGAGGTTGTCCGAAGAAAATTATACTCTTTCGTTTTCGACCTATCTTGATAAAAAAAGAGATTGAATTTTTTCTCAAGTTTCATTTTGTAGGGCGGACATCTGTAATCGGCACTTGTATTTCCTCTGATTCTAATCCTCATGCCGCTCTCGTCTTCTATATAGTCGCCACTATCATACATGGTATCATTCTCCATAATCACGACCAAGCGACCTCTGACATACTCATTGTTTGTTATCGTCTTCCCGATACAACCTTCCGGGGGATATAAAAAACTACATTTCGGTTTTACGCCGCCTTCTGTCTCAACAATAAAAAGAGGAATGTTCAAGTTCTTAAACTCCTCAACGTCAGAATCGGCCAAGACTACCGTAGTAGATCCCAACAAAAAGAACATCGTAAAAATATGGTAAAAAAAAGGAATTTTTATTTTCTCCGTTTTTTTCATAATATAAATTTCTTCATTCAACAAAAACCCCTCAAATGTTCAGAAACACCGAGGGATTTTATTTTCAAGCAATTTCTATAAACTTATGAGGTTTACAAAATTATGTATGTCGCTTCTCTTTTAACTCGATTGGACAACAAAGCGATCAATAACGCTCATTCTCATTAGGGAAGTCGCCCGACTTCACATCCGAGATATAATTCTGAACCGCATTCGTGATGTCGTCATACAAATTGGCATATCTACGCACAAAACGAGGATGGAAATCCTTGTTGATACCCAACATATCATGCATCACCAATACCTGACCATCAGTTCCATTTCCTGCTCCGATACCTATCACCGGAATGGAAACTGACTTTGACACCTTGTCCGCCAAATCTGCTGGGATCTTCTCCAACACGATTGCATAACAACCTGCCTTCTCCAAAAGCAGTGCGTCACGCATCAACTTCTTCGCCTCGTCCTCACTCTGTGCTCGAACACCGAACGAACCAAACTTATTGATTGACTGCGGCATCAATCCCAAATGTCCCATCACCGGAATACCAGCATCAATAATCTTCTTGATAGGAGACAACATCTCCTCTCCTCCCTCTATCTTGATAGAATCCGCACCACTCTCTTTCATGATACGAACTGCAGAACGAACCGCATCAGCATCAGAAGCCTCATAACATCCAAACGGAAGATCAACCACCACATGTGCCCTTTTTACAGCACGAACCACACACTGAGCATGGTAAATGATCTGATCCAGTGTCATCAACAAAGTCGTAGGATTACCCGCCATCACATTAGAGGCAGAATCTCCTACCAAAATCACATCCATACCCGCGCGATCTATAATGGTCGCCATCGAAAAATCATACGAGGTAAGCATGGAAATACGCTCACCTTGTTCTTTCATTTTCCGTAAAACACTTGTAGTCACCTTTTTAACTACCGGAGCTTTCACTACTTCTTTGTCAGACATTTCTTTCTTTTTTACGTTATTTAAACTGACTGCGAATTTACACCAAAATTAACAAATAAACCCTATATGGCGACACAAAAAATTTTGAGAAAAGAAATATATCCCCCAAAAGCCTCCGATTTTTCATTTAGAGATAAAAAAACAGAAGCGGAATTCATAGAAGTTACCCTAAATAACCAAAAAAACTTGTAACTTTGTGGGTAAAAGTATTTTCAAAGGAATAGTAAAGAAAAATGGGAAGAAGGAATAAGGTGTTGCCTCTGCTTGAGGACATCGAGATAACTGGCGTTGCAAATGAAGGGAAAGCTATCGCCAAGGTGAATGACATGGTAGTATTCACCCAGTTTGTTGTGCCGGGAGACGTGGTAGACCTCCAGATTACTCGTAAAAAAAACAGTTACATGGAGGGGCGTGTGGTGAAAATCAAAAAGTTTTCTGAACGGAGGTGTGAAGCTTTTTGCTCCCACTATGGTGTATGTGGAGGTTGCAAATGGCAAATCCTTCCTTACGAAGACCAGCTGAAAGCCAAACAAGACCAAGTCTATAACAATCTTCTTCGCATTGGTAAAGTCGAATTACCTGAAATATCTCCAATCCTCGGCTCTAAAAACATCATCCGATACCGAAACAAACTGGAGTTTACTTTCTCTAACAAGAAATGGCTCACCTACGAGCAGGTGGCTTCTGGCATGAGTTTTGAAAATGAGGACATGAACGCGCTCGGATTTCATATTCCGGGTATGTTCGACAAGGTTTTGGATATCGACAAGTGTTATCTACAAGATGAGATTTGCGATAAAATCCGCGACTGCATCAAATCATACGCCAAAGAACATGATTTGCCATTTTTCGATTTAAGAAACAAAGATGGTTTTCTGCGAACCATCGTCGTCAGAACCGCAAGTACGGGAGAAATCATGCTGACTGTAGTCTTCTTCAAAGAAGACAAAGAGGCTCGTGAAGGACTTCTGAACCATTTGGTGGAGACATTCCCTCAAATCACCTCATTGATCTATGTCATAAACGGCAAATGCAATGACACAATAACAGATCAGGAGACAATCGTCTTTAAAGGCAGGGATCATATCTTTGAAGAGATGGAGGGACTAAAATTCAAAATCGGGCCGAAATCATTCTACCAGACAAACAGTCCGCAAGCTTACGAACTCTACAAGGTGGCACGTGATTTTGCCAAACTGACCGGCGAAGAACTGGTGTACGACCTCTACACAGGAACAGGAACCATCGCCTGCTTCGTGGCACAACAGGCTAAAAAGGTTGTCGGTATCGAATATGTGCCAGAGGCAATAGAAGATGCGAAAGTCAACGCAGACAACAACAACATCGACAACACTTTGTTCTACGCAGGCGACATGAAGAACATCTTGACAGACACGTTCGTCGCTCAACACGGACGACCTGATGTCATCATCACCGACCCTCCTCGTGATGGTATGCACCCTGATGTGGTGGAGACAATTTTAAAGGCCGAGCCGAAACGAATCGTCTATGTGAGCTGCAACCCTGCCACACAGGCACGAGACTTGAACTTGCTGGATGTGAAGTACAAAGTAACCGCCATTCAACCAGTGGATATGTTCCCTCATACTCACCATGTGGAGAATGTCGTAGCATTGGAACTCAAATAATCTGGAATATGCACATATACACAGAATTTCTCATATTTTTGGGTCTGTTGGTGATCTTACCCGATTTGTACCTCTACAACCGATTCATGCGGAATAGAACAAACAAATCGACAAGCATCCTGCATGCCATCATCTCCATCTACTCCGTCACAATGTCTCTGACAATCATGTTGAACATCAACAACGTGTTTTCCCCTGAGACCAACTTTCGACTGATTTTGCTGGTGACTGTCTTAGGACTGATCTACCTTCCCAAATTGGCGTTCTGTACATTCGACCTCGTATTTTTCTTAACCAAGAAGCGGTGGCGATCCATCCAATATTGCGGGTATGTCGCAGCGATAACCATCGCACTGACAATTCTGCACGGTATCTTCATCAAAAGATTCGATTTCAAAAAGGGAGAATATGTTGTTCCAATGGAACACCTCCCAGCCGCTTTTGAGAATTACAAAATAGTACAAATCAGTGATTTTCATTTAGGAACTTTTTCTCTATCTAAAGAAAAACTGATTCCTTTGATGGACTCCATCAACGCCCAAAAACCAGACTTGATTGTATTCACAGGCGACATGGTAAACTCTTTGGCTACAGAATGTAACGGTTGGAATGAGATATTCGATAGATTAGACCCTCAAACTCCTAAGTTGGCCATCTTAGGCAACCATGATTATAGCACCTACTATATGAATTGGGAAAACGAAGACGTGGAGTTCATGAATAGCATGGCAATCCGCCAACGAATCAGGGATTTTGGGTTCGACCTACTCCTAAACGAGTCTGTCACCATCCCCAAAGGCAATGATACCATAGCCATCATCGGCACAGAAAACTGGAGCAAGAAAAAAGAATACAATTACGGAGACATTCCAAAGTCAATGAAAGGAACGGAACATCTCCCTTGTAAAATCTTGCTTACACACGACCCCTCATTCTGGGAAGACTCAATCTGCGGAAAACTGGATGTAGACCTCACACTTTCGGGGCATACCCATGCTTCTCAAATTGGTTTTGAAATTGGAGACTTCAAATGGTCGCCTGCCAAATATCGTTTTGAACAATACGATGGGTTGACAGAAAAAAATGGAGAATACATCCTTGTGTCAAGAGGAATCGGTTGCGTGGGAGTCCCTGTCAGAATCGGACTTAGTCCGGAATATTCTGTAATTACCTTAAAATCAAAAAAACAATGAAAATCAAAGAGATAATCCATGAAATAGAAAATTTCGCCCCTCTGAAATTTCAAGAGAGCTATGACAATAGCGGTGTTCAAGTTGGCGACACCACCAGAGAAGTGGTAGGCGTACTACTTTGCGTGGATGTTACGGAAGCGGTGTTGGAGGAAGCAATAGAGAAAAATTGCAATTTGATTATCTCACACCACCCTCTCATCTTCTCTGGTATCAAAAAAATCATCCCAGACAATGGCATAGGGAAAATAATTTTCAAAGCAATTGAAAATCACATCACAATCTACTCCAGTCACACCAACATGGACAAAGCTCCGAAAGGGGTAAGCTACCAAACTGCGGCAAAACTGGGTGTTATAGTAGAAAAACCATTGGTTCCAGAAAAAGAAGATGAACGTTTCGGGTTGGGAATCATAGGGGAACTTCCAGAGGAGATGAAAATGGTGGATTTCCTTGAAAAGACGAAAAAAATCCTAAATTTAGGAAACATCAGACACAGCGAAATTCCACAAGATAAAACAGTGAAGAAAATCGCCCTCTGTGGCGGTTCTGCTTTTGAATTCTACAAAGAGGCCATTGCCGCCGGAGCAGACCTCTATCTCACTGCCGACATCAAATATCATCAATATTTTGAACCCGAAAACCGAATCATTTTGGCTGATATTGGACACTACGAGTCAGAACAATTCGTAAAAGAGATATTTTATGATATAGTTTCTGGCTTAAATTCAAAAATTAATGCTAAATTTGCGCTGTTATTTTCGGAACGTCCGAGCAACCCAATAAATTATCTATAGATAAACATACAAATTTACGATATGTCAGAGAAAGAAACATTGGAGATTTCAGTAGAAGAGAAATTGAAAGCACTCTTCGACTTGCAGTTGGTAAACTCAGAGATTGATAAAATCAAAACTTTGAGAGGTGAACTTCCTTTGGAAGTGCAGGATTTGGAAGATGAGATTGCCGGTCTCTCTACCCGAATCGAGAATTTGTCTGAAGAGATTAAACAAATCGAGTCTGAAATTTCAGGAAGAAGAATCGACATCGAAAATTCAAAATCGCTCATCGCTAAGTATCAAGAGCAACAAAACAATGTGAAAAACAACCGTGAATACGAAAACCTTTCCAAGGAAATCGAATTCCACGAACTTGATATTGAGTTGAACGAAAAGAAAATTCGCGAGGCTAATAAGTTAATCGACATCAGACGTGAGGAGTTGAACAAAACTCAAGCGAATGTTGACGACAGACAAGAGGATTACAAAATCAAGACTCAGGAGTTGGACGAAATCGTCAACGAAACGAGACAAGAGGAAGAGCGTTTGCGCGACAAGGCTAAGGAGATTGAGTCAAACATCGAAGAACGTTTGCTCAACGCTTTCAAGAGAATCCGTAAAAACGCACGAAACGGTTTGGCTGTCGTTCCTGTTCAACGTGACGCGTGCGGTGGTTGCTTTAACAAAATCCCTCCTCAAAGACAATTGGACATCCGCCTTCGCAAAAAGGTTATCGTTTGTGAATATTGCGGAAGAATCCTTATCGACGCTGAGATGGCTTGCAAAGAGACTATATAATTTGACTATTAAATAGCGAAAAAAAGGAGTGCGATTAATCGCACTCTTTTTTTTTCCACTGTAAACATAAAACAAAATTCGTTCGACTTAAAGATCAAACAAATTCTATTATGACAGCTTAATACTCCCAATGTTATTCATGAAACAAAATTCCTCTAATATCATACTTCGTCACCTGCTCTTCATACATCTCCATTTCTAATCCATTTATAAACAAGCAGACTTTTACATTCTTTCCGTCTATCTTAACCTGATCTTCTACAAAGAAAGGTTTTGTCTCTTCAATATTCAACGAACAATAATAAAGTGCCGTATCAATAGGAATATGCACATTAAAATATTCTTCAGTCAAACAACAAAATATCAGTTCCTCGGTTTTCTCTCCGGTCAAATTATCCTCCGAAATTTCATACGAATACGTATCTTCACCTTCATAAAAACTACTGTAACCATCCGGAATTGATATGGAACCATAGTATTTTTCATAATGATATCGCTCTCTATTGGCAGTTTCAACACCTTCCAAACCTATAAATTCTGAAAAAAGAGCATCATCCATCAAATCTTCAATTTCATATTTTGATTTATATCGTTTTAATAATTCTTCTATCGACATCGCATCCTTATAGGACATTCCATATCTCCACAAATACACCTCTTTCTCACTTTTCAGAGGATAATCAAAACCTCCCTCTTTGATGAGACTTACAACCCGATTTTCAATGTATCTGCGTTCCATATTACGAAAACTCCATGAGCCGTAAGAGAAGAGGGTGATGAATAAAAATGAAGTGAACATGATTGTCACCCACTTTCGTTTCAATGAAGTCTGTCTGATAATAAGCAATAGGCAACTAACGATACAGCCTAACAATATATAAAGCATCGCCTCCTCCACTCGGCTCTGTAATAATCTGCAAATATTAACAGCCAAAAGAATGGAAAACACCCATGCAAGAACGTATGCCAATGTACGAAAGACCTTTATTTTTCCTCTTGAATCAACCTCTTTAATGGTAGAGTAAACACAAATCTCTATCAAAAAATAGAAAAACAGGAACAACAAACAAGCCCAACACCCATTAAAAAGATTCTTGTCCGCAAAAAAGACAAAACCAAACACTAATCCTAAAAGGGCTAAAAACAGATACACGCCCTTGACAAACTTGACATTGTTCTTCTCTTTCAAAGGAATCGGCTCAGCAAAAAGCACCTCTTTTTTAGGAATAGAACAGAGAAAAGATGTCCTCATGTACCAATAGACGGCACATATAAAAAGTCCTAACAATTCCTTGAAAAAATAAAAAGACCCAATAATTTTTTCAAAAAAAAGAATCAAAAGAAACAAAACTACAAAAACAAGAAATCTAATCATCCAGTCTCCTCCCAAACGTCTTAAAAACAGACTCAACCGATGATCATCCTTTTCTTTCCAAAAAGAAGCCACACAAAAGAATCCCCAAAGAGGTAGTATGGCGAAAAATAGTCCATAGAAAAGACTTCTTAATATATAGCTATCATATTCCAATAAAAAGAAAGAGAACAGTACACCAATAAGTATGCCCAAAGACTGGAACAAATATTTTTTCTCATAACGCTCATCCAACAATTTCAGTCCGATGGACAAAATACCTGTAAAAAAGAAAAACAATTGCAAACTATGCAACAATTTGCTTTCAATGATACCATTTAAATCCAAAGGAGAAAATACAGATAACAAAGCGAAAAACAGAGAGCACAAAGAAGAGACTATAAAACGTTTTATTCCGTCAAAATCCACCTTCAGAACTGAAAGCACTTTCAAATTATTTTTTTTACCCATAATCGACCTTTTCTTAGAAATAAAAATCGTCAGCGGACAAACTCCACCAAAAGACAGACACAAAGATAAAAAAAACGCCTGACATAAGCCAGACGTTTTTTTTTATGAGTGAAACAAAATTACTTAACTTGGATGATCAACTTGTGAGTGTTAGACCAGAATGCGCTGTAGTTTGTGATCTTCAACACCAAGTTCTTGTCCTCCTCAGACTTTCTTGTAAGAGTATAAGAGTTGATTGGGTGAGAAGACAACACGAAAGCCTTCTTTGCACCAAGATCCAACTCTGTGAACTCACGAATATCAACTTTAGTGAAGTAGCTTGTGTTGATGCTTGCAGAAGCGAGCAATTTAGCCTTCAAACCTTTAGACTTGATAGCTGCCTTGTCTCCTACAAAGTAGTAAGCAGTATTCAACTCTTCCTCTTGTTGTTGAGCAGTTGCCAATTGCGTTTCATATTGTTGACGCAAAGTATCTTGCGCTAAGTTCATCTCTTCAATAGTTTTATCCAACTCAGCAATTTTAACATCCTTCTCAGCCAAAGTTTGCTTCATCTTCTTCAAACCAGCCTCACTATCTTTCAACTGTTTTTGCAAACCGCTAACCAATCCGCGGAAATAAGCTGCATTACCTTTAGCTTTTGCCAAAGCAGAATCCAATTGAGCGATTTGTGCACGATTTGCACGAAGAGCCTCAGAGATAGTTTGGATGTCTGAAGCGAGCTTATCTTTTGTCTCTGCATTCACACCCTCTGCACCGGCAGTCTCCTCGATGATTCCCAACTCAGTAGACTTGATTGAGTTGAAATTAGCTTGAACATCTTGGATGATCTCCAAGTAGGTTTCCATTTCATCTTCAACCTTATCTTTCTCTTTTAATACAGAGTCTCTCTGATATTGAGCGTACTCCATATCACTCTTGTAACAAGAAGTTGAAATAAGTGCTAAAAAAGCACTAAAAAGCAATACTTTTTTCATTGTCTTTAAAATTATTTATGTTATTACTAATTTTTCTTCTCTACTCGTCAATTTCTTTTTTCCATTTATCATTTTTGGATTTCTTTTCCTTCTCCTTGCCCTCCAAGACTACCACAATTTCTCCTTTAGGTTCTTTTTTCTCAAAATGAGACTTCACCTCAGAAATTGTACCACGAACAGTCTCTTCAAACTTTTTAGAGATTTCCCGACTGACAGAGACACGACGCTCACCTCCCATCAACTCCTCCATCTGTTCCAACAGTTTCACCAGACGGAACGGAGATTCATATAAGATGACAGTACGATCCTCTTCGCCCAACTCTTTCAAACGAGATTGCCGACCTTTTTTTTGCGGAAGGAAACCCTCAAAACAAAATCGGTCTGTAGGAAATCCTGAATCCACTAACGCTGGGACAAATGCCGTCGCTCCCGGCAGACACTCTACAACCACACCATTCTCGACGCACTCTCTCGACAAAAGAAATCCCGGATCTGAAATAGAAGGTGTGCCGGCATCAGAAATCAATGCCACGTTCTCCCCCATCTTAATCCTCTCAACAACACCGTACACCGTCTTATGCTCATTGAACTTGTGATGAGACTGCAATTTATTTTCAATACCGAAATGTTTCAGCAATATACCGGAAGTTCTCGTATCTTCAGCCAATATCACATCCACCTCCTTTAAAACTCGGATGGCCCTGAACGTCATGTCCTCAAGGTTTCCAACCGGTGTCGGTACTAAATATAACTTGCCACACTCTCTCATCATTCTTCTTTTATCATCATTCTTCTTTAAGAAAACCTATTTTGAAGTAAGTTCAAAAAAGAGATCGTCACCTCACTCTCTTCATCCCAACCAAATTTTTCAATGTACCTCAACGCCTCATCCAGCGAACTAAGTTTGTCTAATTCTGACATCGTCTTGTTCAGCAACGCCATATCTCCTCCAAATAACTCTCTTTGGTATAAGTAGCGATCACCTAAACTCAATTTTAAAGAACGTACAAACCTGCTTTCTATTGTGGTAACACTGTTTTTTTTATGGTTTTCGAGGAGATCACCCACGCTCTCTTTTGCGGGCAAAATAGGATGTTCCTTTTTCTTCTCGGCTACCGTCTTCTCTTTGTCAGAGTTTTTCGTTGTAATCTTTTCTGTTGCAGCTTTTTCTTTTGCAACCTCTTTTATTGGGTCTGGTGTTACAACTTCAACTTTCTTCTCTTTAGGTCTCTCTTGAGAATCTTGTTTTATCGACTCAGTAAGTTTAGAGAATGTATCTTTTGTAGCATTCGCCAACCTCTTTATCTTAGAAGGCTTAGGTTCAACAACCTGCTCCTGCACGCCCTCCCGACTTTTCGGTTGTGGAGTTTCGGGATTTGAAACTTCTGATTTTACAACGTCTTTTTTATCTGCGACGGAAGAGACCTTCGCACTCTTCTCCTTTGATTCAACAAGCAACTCCTTTTGCTTCTCGTCAAATTCCGGATCAGCCTCCACTTTTTTAGCAACCATCGGCTGAGACTCCTCTACAACCTTAGTTTGCGAAGTGCTACTCTCTGCCTCCGCTTTTTCGATCAAATCGGAAAGGATTTCGGACATGGAATCCACCTTAGACCTCGACAACTGCAATAATGATACGGGTATATTGCTCGTCGATGCCCCACTGACAGATGAAAGAGACTCACATAAGAGCGACATCTCTTTTATCTCCTTTAATAATAATCTAACAAGATCTTTACTCTCCATCTCGTTATTATTTTGTCCGTTTGACCTTTATTTTAAATCTAAAATTTTATCTTTGCGAAGATATGAAAAAATTTTCATACAAAAGATTTTAAAAAACTAATAAAAGTTAAAATGAGTTCACCTTTTTCAAAACCGTTTACTTTAGACAGTACAGTTAGGCTATCATTAGGATTGTTGTTGACATTTGCAATCATATTGTTATTCAGATATTTAACACCTGTTCTTTTCCCTTTTTTCACTGCTTGGCTTATTGCATATATCATTCATCCGATTGTTTTATTTTCTCAAAAAAATTTGAAAATAAAAAACAAAACAGCGGCAGTTTTGTTCGTTTTGACCCTAATTTTCGCCATTATTAGTGTCTCCGTCTACACTCTTACGCCAATTCTTACTGACCAAATCATCAAATTGATGAATTTTATCATCTCTTATACGAACCAATCCGACTCGATCACCAACTCTTGGGAAGTTTTTTTTCATGACTTCATCGTGCAGAGTAAAATGAAAGAGATTTTTGAGACAAAAGACATACAAACCATCCTTGCTGACATCTTCCCTTTTGCTAAAACGCTCTTAAACCAGTCGGCTGCCATCACCAGCTTCCTGATAACGTTTTTCTTCACCCTGCTCTACCTCTTTTTTATACTAAAGGATTACCAACTGATCAACCAACATTTCATCGCCCTAATCCCGAAAAAATACCAGACCTTCATTTCGGGCATCATGCAAGACTTGGAACAGGGGATGAGCAACTACTACAGAGGGCAGTTTTTGGTGGTTGTCATCTTATGTGTATTATACGCTACCGGTTTTTACCTGATTGATATGCCCATAGGAATCCTCATGGGACTTCTCGTCGGACTTCTCAACCTTATTCCCTACCTTCAGGTCATATCAATCCCTCCCTGCATCATCCTCATGTTGGTGCATTCTGTGGAGACGGGATCTCAACCCCTGATCAACCTACTTTTGCTGTTCGTTGTTTTTGTGGTAATCCAAATTTTCCAAGATGGTTTTCTCGTTCCTAAAATCATGGGGAAAAAGATGGGGCTTAACGCTGCCCTCATCTTGCTCTCTCTTTCCATTTTCGGAATGTTGTTTGGGGCTGTCGGACTAATCATCGCACTTCCAATCACCACAATGCTCATCTCATACTACAAAAGGTTCATCTTAAAGAGAGTGAATGAGCAACATCAACGTGAAAACGGACTTTCTCCCGAAACTATCGAACAATTACGAATATAAATTCACCTTATGCTTCCAAATCTGACAAAATTCAAAGAGTTCTTGTCTCCGCTATATGATAGCGCAGAGGCAAGGAGTCTCTATTACATGGTGTTGACCGAGTTGCTGGATTGCGACATGACAACATTATTATTACGAGGAGACCAACTGATGACAGAGGAAAAGGTTGAAAGATTCGATGAAATCACCCAGAAATTGTGCGGAGGACAACCTATTCAACATATTTTAGGATATGCCCAATTCCACGGGAACCGTTTTTTCGTCAATCCAAACGTCCTCGTCCCTCGTCCGGAAACGGAGGAGCTGGTTGACTGGATATTGCAGGACGAGTCTCAGCCAACCTCCCTTTTGGACATCGGCACAGGAAGTGGCTGCATAGCAATCTCTTTGAAAAAGGTGCTGAAAGGGACGACTGTCTATGCAATGGATATTTCCGAGAAAGCCCTTGAAACCGCTAAAAAGAATGCTCAGGAGAATCACACCGAAATTGAATTCATCCACGACGACATTCTCAACCCCAACTTTTTCGATGACGATTGGAATGTCTCGCTAATCGTGAGCAATCCTCCATATATCCGCACAGAAGAGAAAAAAACGATGCACAAGAACGTTTTGGAACACGACCCGCATCTCGCCCTCTTTGTACCCGACGAAGACCCCCTGATTTTCTATCGGGAAATCGCTCGTTTCGGACAAAAGCACCTGAAAAAAGGTGGTTACATCTATTTTGAAATAAATGAGGCTTTAGCAGAAGAGACCTGCCATGAGTTGGAGAAATTGGGCTACCTAAACATCATCGTAAGAAACGATGGAAACGGGAAAAATAGAATGATTAAGTGTCAAAAATGATGGAGACAGAAAAAAAAGCAAAAGAGAAAAAAATAATTTCTGAAGAGGTTGCGTTAGGAAAGTTGGCTGCGTTATGTTCTCGTGCGGAACAATGCACAAGCTACTGCCGCGACAAACTCTCTCAATGGAATATTCCGATGGAGGCGGCAGAAAGAATCTTAGCGCACCTTGTCAGGGAAAAATATGTAGACGATGAGAGGTATGCCCTATTCTTCGTAAAAGACAAACATTTTCTCAGCAAATGGGGAAAAAAGAAAATCGAGCTGCACCTCATCAGAAAAAAGATTCCTAAAGCCTACATTAAAAATGCGCTTCAAGAAATCCCCGACGAGGGCTACTCCTCCCAACTGGAGACCTTGCTTTCATCAAAATTGAAGAGCATCAAGGGGAAAAACCTCTACGACCTGAAAGCGAAACTTTTCCGTTTTGCGGCAGGAAGAGGTTTTGAGGCGAATTTGGCACTGAAAACCATCGATAAAATCCTCAATGAGAAAAAAGAGGAACTTTCCTGCAAAATGGAATCGTCCTCTGACAATGAATTTGAAATGTACGATATCACAGAATAAAAATTTAAGGTAAAATCATGAACATAATTAAAGGAATGTACACCCTTAACGGGAAATGGATTAAATTCTGCATTTGCATAATGCACTTCACCATTTGCATGTTCGTTTTTAATGCGCTCGGACTGCTGGTTTTAAAATTTGACGATAGCATCGTCGGACTCAAATGGGTGCAGATACTTGCTTCTTCAGGAATCTTCATTGTCGGAACGCTCATCAACGCCTATACAGTGTTCGATGACTGGAAGCAACTTCTTTCTGTTCGGAAACCACAAATGTGGTTCTTACTGATGGCTCTGTTCGGGGTTCTGACTTGTACCCCATTCATCAACCACATCACCCAGCTCAACGAAATGATGCAACTCCCGGACTGGTTGAAACCGATAGAAGATTGGATGAGGGCGAAAGAGGATGAAAACATGAAACTCACACAAGATTTCTTGAAGGTGGATTCCTTCGCTGGATTTTTACTGAATTTACTGGCATTGGCAATCGTACCTGCCTTCGGCGAAGAGTTACTATTCAGAGGACTGATCCAAAAAACAATCCAAAACCACACACGCAACATCCACCTTGCAATATGGAGTTCCGCCATTCTCTTTAGTGCGATACACCTCCAATTCTACGGATTCTTCCCCCGCATGATCATGGGGGCGATCTTCGGTTATTTTTTAGTGTGGAGTCAGTCAATTTTCGTCCCAATCATTTGTCATTTCCTAAACAATGCAACAATCGTCATCGTCTATTACCTCATGCCTGATAAAGTAGAAGAAATGGAGAATTTAGGTTCGCAAGACCTCTCCATCTCAATCCTCTCTCTGCTGCTATTTTTGGGAATATGCCACCTCATGTGGAAAAAATGGAAACATGACAGACATGCCCAACAATCCGACCTGACAACCAACACAAGCAATAACCCAATAACCACAAATAGGGATAGCGTACAAGACAAATAACTATATATGATGATAAAAAAAAAGGGAGTAATGTCTTAACTTTGCAACATAGAACATATAATAAAAACTTAGGATAATTTTATGGATAAGACAATAAAAACGTTAGCCGACATCCCTGAAAAGGAGGAGTGCGTCATTGTAAAAGTGAACGGACATGGAGGATTTCGTCACCGTGTTATGGAGATGGGATTCGTCAAAGGAGAACGTGTCACCGTTCTGAAAAACGCACCCCTTGCAGACCCTATAGAATATCGAATCATGCAAAGCCATGTCTCCCTCCGCAGAAGGGAGGCTTCTCACATAGAGGTAGTCTCTACACAAGAGGCTTCTGATAATTATCAAAACTATAATGGTGTTTTATCGGAAGAGGTACAAGCGAAAATCACCCAAAAGACAAAAACCATCACGGTCGCTCTGGTAGGAAACCCCAACTGCGGAAAAACTTCCTTTTTCAATCATGCCACCGGGCTGAGGGAGCATGTGGGCAACTATAGCGGCGTGACGGTCTCCTCTAAAGTGGGTACTTTCTACAAAGATGGCTACACCATCAACCTCGTAGACCTGCCCGGAACCTACTCAATGACAGAATACACTCCAGAAGAGGTGTATGTGCGAGACTTCCTTTCCGAACAGCACCCTGATGTCATCTTAAACATCGTGGATGCCTCCAATCTGGAACGAAACCTTTTCCTCACCACACAACTTATCGACTTGAATATGCGTATGGTGATGGCTCTTAACATGTTCGATGAGTTGGAAAAGAAGGGGATACAACTGGATGTGAACCAATTAGAAGAGATGCTTGGGTTTCCTTGCGCTCCGACCAATTCAAGGACAGGCAAAGGTATTGATCATGTGCTGAACCATATCATCTCGGTTTATGAAGAACGTGATGAAGTGACCAAACATATCCACATCAATTATGGTAGTGAACTGGAAAATGCTATCAGCACCATCAAACCGCTCCTCTCGAAACACATGAACATCGCAGTAGACTTCTCTCCACGATACCTCATACTAAAGTTGTTGGAGAATGATTCCATCACCTTCTCTTTACTGGAAAAAAACATTGGTGAAACCGCCGAAATCCGCAACGTTGTAGAAAAATGCAGAAAAGAGATCGAAGAGGAGTATCATGAGGATATTGTCAGCATCATCACAAACCTAAAATATGGTTTCATCCGTGGAGCATTAAAAGAGACCATGAAGAGGGAAAAAGAGGATAAAAAAGAGCTGGCGTATGCCATAGACACCGTGCTTACCAACAAATGGCTGGGCTTCCCAGTCTTGCTGCTGTTCCTCTTTTTGATGTTTGAGGCGACATTTACTTTAGGGGCGTACCCTCAGGAGTGGATTGAGATAGGTGTCGCATGGTTGGGCGATGCCATCCGAAACCTTCTCGGCGAGGGAATGTTAACCGACCTGCTGGTCGATGGTGTGATTGCCGGTGTCGGTGGCGTAATCGTCTTTCTGCCTCAGATATTGATACTATTCTTCTTCATCTCCATATTGGAAGATACTGGCTACATGGCACGTGCGGCATTTATCATGGATAAGGTGATGCACAAAATCGGACTTCATGGGAAGTCTTTCATTCCGCTGCTGACTGGTTTCGGTTGTGGAGTCCCTGCTATCATGGCGACACGCACATTGGAAAATCCGAAAGACCGCATCATCACCATGCTTGCGATACCTTTCATGTCATGCTCTGCCCGACTACCGGTCTACCTGCTCTTCGTCTCAGCCTTCTTTGAGAAGAACCAAGCATTGATTTTGCTATCAATCTACCTTATCGGTATTTTCATGGCAATATTGACCGCCTTGATTCTCAAAAAGACCAAATTCAAAAATGACACGGGACAATTCGTGATGGAGCTTCCTCCTTACAGAATCCCGACCCTACGCAACACTCTCCTACACATGTGGGAGAAAGCGGTGCAGTACCTCAAAAAAATGGGTACAATCATCCTTGTGGCATCGACCATCATTTGGATGCTTGGCTACTTCCCTCAATACAACGAGGAGATGGAGGCGATCGACCAACAAATAGAGGTTGTCAGCAACGACCCCAACCTGTCGGACGAGTCTCGCCAAAACACGCTCGCACAACTGGAAATCGACAAAGCTTCCGCACAAAGCGAAAACTCTTACATCGGCAAAATAGGAAAATTCATAGAACCATTCTTCCGTCCGCTCGGTTTTGATTGGAAAATGGGCGTGAGCATACTCTCCGGCTCTGCCGCTAAGGAGATTGTGGTCTCCTCATTGGGAGTACTGTACCATGCAGATGTAGAGGCAGACGAATCATCTGAAAGACTGACGGCGATTTTGAAAAGTCACCAAAACGACAGTCAACACCCGATAACACCATTGGTGGCATTTGGTTTCATGCTCTTCGTGCTACTCTACTACCCATGCGTGGCGGCCGTTACCGCAATTGCCAAAGAGTCCAACTGGAAATGGGCAGCCTTTGAAGTGGTCTACACCACCTCCGTCGCTTGGATCGTCTCGTTCCTCACCTATCAAATAGGGTCTCTGTTTTTATAATCAATGTTAAACAGTCAAATTAAAAGATCATGAATCCGCAATTACAAACCATCATCGCCACAATCCTACTCATTTGTGCAGTGGCATGGAGCATCTGGAGAATATTCTTCAAACGCTCCCAATGCAATTGCGGAACTTCATGCGACTGTACAACCGGAGGAAAAAAAACAAGTTGCGGCGAATGTCCTTTAAGTGAAAATTGTAATAAAAAAGAAAACTAATCAAACTAAAAAATTAGTCATGTTTACCGAAAATCAAAAATTAGAGGATTTACTGAAAATCAACACACAACTGATTCTCATGTTGCCCCGCTTCAAAATGGACCTCGGTTTTGGAGACAAAAAAGTTCAGGAAGTCTGTAAAGAACGGAACATCCCTACTTCGATGTTCCTCGCCATCTGCAACGTCTACACCTTCGACCACTACACTCCCTCACCTAAAGAGATTCAGGAGATTGACGAAAACATACTGATCGAATATTTGCAGATTTCTCATGATTATTACCTGAACCAGAGATTGACCCACATTAAAAAGCACATTGAAAAAATAGCTGACAATGCCGGTAAAATCGGAGATGTGCTGAAAGAGTTCTTCTCTAATTATAGCCATGAAATGGAAAAACATTTCCAAATGGAGGAAATGAAACTTTTCAAAAAATCATCTGACAAAAATAATGACGATGAGCAGTTCATTTATGATGAAGTGGAAGAGTCGCACACCACCATCTGCGACCACCTGAAAGACCTGACCAACATCATCGTGAAATATCTTCCTCCTACCCTCATGACCAACGAAAGAATCAGCGTGTGGTTCGATCTGACACAATTGAACGAAGATCTCCGCAAACACACTGACATCGAGGATAAAATTTTATTACCCTACCTCAAACTAAAAAAACAGAAAGCATGAGCAAAAAAATAGCCATTGTAGAATCCTCTTTAATCATCAGGGAAGGACTGAAGTCTGTTTTAAAGAACAACCCGAATTTTACAGTTTGGAAAGACATTCCTCAACTTAACGATAATAACTTTGAACAGATTGTCCTCTTGGTCGATTTCATCATCATCAACCCTCTGGAGATCGGTTTCGCCAATATCGCCAAACAAATCGGACAATGGAAGGAGAAAAAGGAGACTCTCCGCTTCATCGCCCTCCAAACCTTCTATTGCCCACAACAGGCTCTCGCTTGCTTCGACGAAACCATCGCTCTGAACGAGGATACGACAACCATCTTAAACAAACTCAAAAAACTGTCAGACAATCCCAAAAATCAGGATAGCACAGAAAGCAACGAACTCTCCATTCGAGAAAAGAATGTCTTGGTGCTTGTGGCAAACGGCATGACAAACAAGGAGATTGCCGATCAACTCAACATCTCCATCCACACTGTCATCACCCACAGAAAAAACATCACTAAAAAAACAAACATCAAATCGGTCTCCGGACTTACGCTATACGCATTACTAAACAACCTCATCGCAAAAGAAGACATCCAACACTAAACAGTCCGTACAAAACCTCAAAAACTCCCCTTTCATCACGTTTTTCAGAAGGAAATACGGTGGAGTTTAAATTCAGGAAAAGATTTGCACATATCCAATATTTTTATGAATTTTGCAAAAAAGTTGTTGAGACTCAATTGTAGGGTTCAATAATCCATTTGTCAGAGAAAGAAATGCGTTTAATTAAAACCAAATTATTATGGGATTTGTTGAATTGCAGGATTTTACAACCAAAATGATTTTAATTGCTCCCAATGATAAAAGCAAAACAAGTAAATATCGGCAAGAAATTGAAAAAGCAGCATTTTCAAGCATAAAATCACGTGTGCGGTTTTACAATTATGATTTTGCGGAAAAATTACATGATAGTCAATTGGTTGCAAATCAATACTCAAACTTTTCAAATGACAAAAATTATATTTGCAGAATCCAAGTAGAAAATGCCTCAATGAAACATTGCGCATTCCCCTACTTTAAAACCATAAATTTAATAAAAAAATGTTTTCATTTACCATCTGTCTTTTAACTTTGATTGTAGGTTATTTCACCTACGGAAAATTCATCGAGAAGATTTTCGGGCCAGACCCGAACATCGTAACACCCGCCATAACTCAACAAGATGGCGTTGATTTCACACCGCTTCCCTCTTGGAAGATATTCTTCATCCAATTCCTGAACATCGCAGGACTCGGACCTATCTTTGGTGCGATTATGGGTGCAAAATTTGGATCTGCCTCCTTCCTATGGATTGTGATCGGTTCTATCTTTGCTGGTGCGACTCATGATTATTTAGCAGGAATGTTGTCGCTCCGCAATAACGGCGCAAGCCTTACCGAACTCATCGGAAAATATTTAGGGAAAACAACAAAAAAAGTGATGGTGGTCTTCACAATTGTACTGATGGTACTCGTTGGTGTGGTTTTCGTTTCCGGACCTGCGGCACTCTTAGCGAAACTGACTCCAGATTCACTGGATATGCTTTTCTGGATTGTCGTGATTTTCGCCTACTATATGTTGGCAACAATGCTTCCAATCGACAAAATCATCGGTAAAATATACCCGATTTTCGCTTTTGCGCTAATTTTCATGGCGGTGGGTATTTTGGTCATGCTCTTTGTGCATCACCCAGACATTCCTGAACTGACTGACGGACTCGCTAACACGCATCCGAATGCGGAACATCTGCCGATCTTCCCTATCATGTTCGTCAGTATCGCCTGTGGTGCGATTTCAGGATTTCATGCAACCCAGTCTCCTCTGATGGCTCGCTGCATGAAAAACGAAAAACATGGAAGACCGATTTTCTACGGGGCAATGATCACCGAAGGTATTGTCGCATTGATATGGGCGGCGGCGGCCTCCTACTTCTATGGGAAAAACGGCATGGGCGAAAGCAACGCAAGTGTTATCGTGAACTCCATAACAGGCGAATGGTTAGGTACTTTTGGAGGATTATTAGCAATATTGGGTGTGATTTTCGCACCTATCACATCGGGCGACACAGCCCTACGCTCTGCAAGACTAATCGTTGCGGACGCTCTAAATATCGAGCAGAAGAGCATTTCTAAACGATTGTTAGTCAGCCTGCCTATTTTCGTATGCACCTTTGGAATCCTCACCTACAGCATGAAAGACCAAAGCGGTTTTGATATGATTTGGAGGTATTTCGCATGGTGCAACCAAGCGTTGTCCGTCTTCACCCTTTGGGCTTTAACGGTCTATCTCTACAAACAGCAGAAAATGTATTGGGTCACTCTCGTCCCTGCCATTTTCATGACCGTGGTGTGTGCCACCTACCTATTGGTAGCTCCGGAATGTTTCGGAAGTGTCATGGTAAAAATCCAAAACCATTTTGAAATGGGCAATGGACTTTCTTACTCGATTGGAGGGGCTGCCGGACTCCTATCCTTTGTGTTATTTGCCATTTGGGCGAAAAAAAACCGCATTTAAACGGAAAAAACAGTTTAAACAAAAAGTAACACAAAACTTCTGAATTTCGACTAAATTTAATAAATTCGCAGTTGTAAAAAAAGAATTATATTTTATGAGAAAAATAGCTCCATTTTTACTGTTAGGACTCCTTGCGACTTCATGTGTAAGCAAAAAGGAGTTTTCTGCCGTGTCAGATGAGTTGAACAGATCTTTGGCTACACAATCAATTCAAACAAAGCAAATTGACAGTTTGCGCAGACACGTATCGCAATTGCAGTATGACTCTGCTGCAGCCCAAGCTTCCATCAGGAAATTCATCGAAGATTCCATTTCTCAATCCAAAAATCTTCATCAAGCAAATATAGAGATTGAGGAGCTAAAAAAGAATAACAACGATTTGATGAACAAAATCACCAGCACGTCTAATTCTGGTGAAATAAAATCGTTATTGGGCGACCTCCACAAAACACAGGAAAAGCTCCAAAAACGAGAGGACGAACTAAACGAGACAGAAAAGAATCTCAAAGTTTCAAAAGAACAACTGGAAAAGTCAGCAAGCGCCCTCTCAAAAAAAGAGAAAGAGTTGAAGGAAAAGGAGAAGAAGGTGAGCGAAATGAGCAACATCATCAGCCGACAAGATAGTATCCTGAAAAGCCTTCGCTCTCGTGTGGCTGCGGCATTTAAGAACTTCCAAGGAAAGGGAATTGAGGTCATCAACAAAAATGGAAAAGTGTATGTCAGTTTAGATGAAAAATTGATGTTCAAATCGGGAAAATGGGAGATTGACGAGAAGGGTGCCAACGCCTTGAAAACATTGTCCAAATTTTTAGCAGGAAACCGTGATGTCAATGTGGTGGTAGAAGGACACACCGATAGCCTTGCCTACCGTGGAAATGGTTACATCCTCGACAACTGGGATTTGAGTGCAAAACGTGCGACCGCCATCGTCCGCATCCTTTTAGAAAACAAAGGTGTGAACCCTGCTAAAATTTCAGCTTCTGGTCGCGCAGAGTTCTGCCCTATCAACGATAATTCAACATCAGAGTCCCGAAGCAAAAACAGACGTACAGAAATCATTCTTAGTCCGGACTTGGACGAATTGATTGAGACAATGCTCAACGGAAAATAAAAAACCGCTGTCTGCATGGAGTTCAGAACGGTTGTCGATATAAAAAAGGAGTCGAACATCCAACACCACCACAAGGTGTTGATGTTCGGTTCTTGTTTTACAGAACATATTGGAAAAAAATTAGAACAACACCTCTTTTGTGTAAAATGCAACCCATTAGGCATATTGTTCAATCCTGCCTCCATCTCCCACTCCGTTGAAAGAATCGTCCAAAACCAAAAGGTTCAAAGTTCGGAACTCATAGAATGTGATGGGGTCTGGAATAGTTTTGATTTCCACAGCCAATTTGCCAGATTGTCAGAAGAAGACTATCTGCATAACATCAATCGACAAATTGAATCAACCCACCAGTTTCTAAAGGAGTGCGACTACATCTTCATCACTTTAGGCACTGCGTGGATATACCGAATAAAATCGACGGGAAAGGTTGTCGCAAATTGCCATAAAGTGCCAAGCTCGCACTTCTCCCGTGAGCGACTATCAGTAGAAGATTGTACCAAAATCATCTTGCATACCATAGAGATGATAAAAAGCGAAAATCCTAACGCAAAAATCATTTTTACTGTTAGTCCGATAAGACATTGGAAAGATGGCGCACATGGCAACCAACTCAGCAAAAGCACCCTGCTGTTGGCGATAGAAGAGGTTTGCCAACTATGCGACACACTCTATTTCCCTTCTTACGAAATAGTAATGGACGATTTAAGAGACTACCGCTTTTATGCTGGTGATATGCTCCACCCTAATGAAATCGCTCAAAATTACATTTGGGAAAAATTCTGCGACTGTTTCTTTTCGGAGGAGACTCAATCTTTGAACAAAGAAATCAACTCCATTCGTATGGCTCTGCTTCATCGTCCTTTCAATCCAGAAAGCATCGGTCACCAAAAGTTCATCGCTCAAACACACACACGAATCAAAGAACTAAAAGAGAAATATCCTTTCATTCAATTCTCAAATTTAATCACAAAATAAACTCAATGCCTACAAAAAAACATAACAACCTAACTGCCAATAGATTAAGAAAACAAAACCTAAATTTTCTAAAAAAAAAGTTCTTTTTTTGGATTAAATTATCTAAAATTGCCTACGATGTATAACTTTAGAAAATCATGAAAGCCAGAATATCAATCATATCATCAATACTATATTTGTTGGTGGCATTTTCACTATCCGCACAAGTAAATGTGCTGGAACTGAACCTAAAGAATGCTTCCCAACATTGTGTGTTGCTCAAAGAGCATCCTTTTATCACCTTCTCTTCGGATACGCTACGAGTGCAAACAAACAATTGGTCGGTTAACATCGCACAAACCGACTTAGACTACTACTCTTTTACTGAAACCGACTTTTCTTCTATCGAAGAAGATTCTCGGTCTCCTATGTACTATGTAGACCAAAACATGTTTTGGTTGAAAAACACCTCATCAAAGGTTCTTGTAACAGATGTTTTCGGTAGGAATGTCACGATTCCATCAACAATGGATTACGGTTGGAAAAAAATGGACTTCAAATCAACTTCTCCCGGACTCTATTTGATTCAGAACGGAGAAATGACTTTAAAATTTTTGAAAAAATGAAAAAGTTCATCACATATATTCTGTCAAGTTTAGGATTAAACTTGATCAGTGCGGCTTCTTCAGCGGCAGACACTTTGTATGTCTACATGAAAGATAGTGTGGTCCACTGCTTCCCTATCACAGACATTGACACGGTATTCATGGAAGAAGCATTCCATAACGTAAAAATATCCCCTTCTGTGTCATTCTCCTTTCCTATCCAAGAGGTAGAGAAGGTCTCCCTCTCTGCCCCGGAAGCATTAAATTTCAACACATTCCATTTCAACAAAAAATACAATCTTCATTTGCCCGGCGATATTTCATGTTATGCAAACGAAACGAAAGAGGGATGGATGGCATCTGTCAATTCAATCGGACACTATCTGACACCCTCATTTCAAATCAAAAATGGCGTGAAGGTCTACTCTCAGGACAAAAGAGTGAAAAGTAAAAAAACATCACTCAACTTCTCAAATCCGCAACTTCTCACATTAGTGGATTCTACTGTAAAACAATATGGTTGGAAAAACGGGGCTTATGATTGGGAACCTCAAAAAACTTTTCAAACCATCTCAATCCATTTTCCATCCGACACTGCCAAAGTGAACAGGATTGAAATCAACACAGAAGGAGGGCAACCGATTACAAGCAGGGACGAGTATGTCTCCGCTCAAGTGACCATCTCCGACAACGGGGTTTTTGACGGTTTTGAAGCTACAGCGCAAATTCGCGGAAGAGGCAACACTACTTGGGGGAACACCGAAAAAAAACCATACAGAATCAAATTGCCAACCAAAGGAAAACCGCTCGGCTTGAAAAACGGGAAAAATTGGAATCTGATAAACAACTACATGGACTCCACACTTATGCTAAATGCACTGGCAATGAAAATCGGACACATCTTGAATATTCCCTACACCAATCACATGATGCCTGTCGACCTGTTTCTCAACGGAGAATACAGAGGAAACTACTCCTTTACAGAAAAAGTGGGACTTTCAAACAACAGCATTGATGTAGACGAGAGCAAAGGAGCTTATATATTGGAATTTGACATCTACTTATTTGATGAACTCAATGAGAAATCAAAAGAAATTTACAAAGACTCCTCAGCGATTTTCCATCTTCCGTTTTGCGTAAAAGACCCCGATCTTAACGAGCTGCCGACCGATAAGGCCAACAGTCTCTTCTTTCAATACAAAGAGGATTTAAAGGCTTTAGAAAACGCCGTCGCTCAAATGGATTCTGTGGAGATCCATAAATACATGGACGTGACGCTATTTGCAAAAACATTCTTCGTTTACGACCTGTCTTATAATAATGAACTGAATTGGCCTAAAAGTATCTATTTCTATAAATTAGACACGATAGACGCTCCTTTCGTCATGGGTCCATTATGGGATTTTGACCTCGCCTTCGGACGATACTCGCAAATGTTCGACCCAATTTTAGATAATTGGACTGTGGTAGGCTCTCCCGTCTATCCTAACGGACTGGGAGTTTCCATGAAAGGAAGCGGATTTGTATTCTTCGACTACCTAAGGAAAAACAGAGCTTTTCAAAAAGCTTATCACGAAGTGTTTTTAGCATTTGAAGAGAGATTGCCTGAACTATTCGACTTCATCGACGCTTTTCAATCTTACGCAGATGAGTCTTTATTACAAAATGCTACACTCTGGAATGGTTCCGGAGCTGATTACAAGCGACTGAACGCAAAATGTAAAGAGTGGTTACAGAAGCGGTTGGACTTCGTCTACCAACACATGAGGAACTACGACCCGACATTACCTCAAACAAGATGACGCGAAAGCAATCTGCTCCAACGACAAGAAATTCATAACAAAAAAATGGGAACCAGAAAAAGTTCCCATTCTTAATTGATTGTTATCACATTTAACCGAAAAAAATTTCCAACAACGAAACGAGATCATTTCCAAAAAAGCGAAGTTACATCTTCAACAATCTCACCTCCGCTCATTCTGTACATCCTTTGATTGGTCGATTTATTATTGAGGGGTCCATAATCCTTCTTGTAAGGACCTACTTTTATATAATCAAAATCAACCAAGGAAATCTCTTCTGGAAGTTTTTCCTTACCGGAATACCAAGCCACCTTGATACTAAAATTCTGCTTTACATAAGCCGCCAAACGAGCGAGAGCCTCTACGTCTCCATCACCACCCATAAAACTCACACAAGTGATGTCCCCCTCGTATTTTTTTATTATTTCATCCAATCTTCCAGTAGAAAGCTCCTCTCCCACATCTCCTTTAAGGAACGCACTATGGCATCCCTCGCAATTATTAGGACATAAAGAAAGATTTATGGCCAAAGATACCTCATTCGGCACCTCTTGAAAGACGATGTCATAATCGACAAACTTCAGCATCTTTAGTTACTCTCGTTGTTATATGCCGCATAGTGTCGTCTTGAAGCCTCTTCTTGACGAGCTTCAGAGAAGTTGCTCACACGCTTCATATAGCCAATCACCCTTGTCAGATAGTCCAAATTAGTACTCTTGCAATGAGGACACTCCTTTAGGTAACGCTTATCAATTCGCTTACAATCGTTGCAGACCGTATTCGGGATGTTGTAGGTGAAATAGTTACATCCCTCCTTAGCTGCGACACGGAACAATTGTCTATACTGCTCTTTCGTAAGATGCTCCTCCAAATTCATGTGAAGTGCAGAACCTCCCGTCAAATGCTCAATATATTTTCTTCCGTGAAGTTTGAATTTATCTATCACATTCAATGAAGTATCCTCCACGACATAGAAGTAGCTATTGTAGCAATCACGAGTGACAGAGTAACCATCTTCCCTATCCCACTTCGCATGCTTAACACCCACATTCTCAGCAGGAATCATCTCACAATTGAACATCACCTCTTTGGTACGATATTTCTTATTGTAACGCTCTATCAAACCTAAAATGCTCTCAACAAAACGCACATAATCAGGATTATCAGTAATCTTAACTCCCATAAACTCTGCGGCTTCTACCAAACCATTCACACCTATTGTGAGGTATTGACGAGACAAATTAATGTAGCCCGCATCAAACAACGGTAACAAACCATTCTTTTGGAAGTTCTTCAAATTCTCATTATACGCCAACTGAACCTTGTGAACCAAATCCACCACCTCTTCCAAATAGTTTAAGTAAGGGATTCCGTTCTTCACAGCATACTGAACACAACGGTTCAGATTTATCGTAAGCACACTCTTTGATCCGGTAGAGACTCCTCCTGCACCCAAAGTGTAACTAAAGCCGTTGTCTTGAATCTCATTTCTCAAACGACAACAACTACTCAAAGAGTCGGCGTTGTCACTCAAGTAAGTAAAGAACGAGTGTCCTTCTGCATACATCTCCGCAGCAAAATCACCCCACTCTTCGTCCAAGACATCACCATCCTTCGTCAACAAAGCCATCGTCTCAACAGGGAAAGTCAAAACCGTCTTCAAACGTTCTGCATTGAACCACTTCATGAAACGCTTCTGCAACCAGCTGAGCGACTCCCAGTCGGGTTTTGAGCCATCAGGGAAAATGAAATTCTCAAACAGACTATTGAAATAATATTTGTCGTAATAGGAGATATTCCAAAATACAGCTTGGAAATTTCTCGCGCCAGTCGGCTGGTTGATAGAATAGACAATCTGCTCGAAACAGTCTGTTATCACCTTGTCCAAAGTCCTCTGGCGATTAGACAAATCAACAATGCGATCGATGTTCTTGTAGTAATCCAGACCATACTCCTTCTGGATGAAATAGTTCATGTACATCAAAAATTCTGGTGTTGCACACGCACCACTCAACATGCTCGACACCATGAATACCATGTTGACAAATCCGCCACAGAATGACTTCAGGTTGGTTGGCTGCTTGGAATTTCCTCCAATGGCCAACGTTCCGCTGATCAACCACGGATACATCGTGATACTTGCACAATAGTTGGCAAGACTCGTCTCGTCATTTTTGTAGATGAAGTGGTTGTTCAACATACTCAAGTATTTCTCTGAAACTTCCTTGCCATACATCTCCTTCATTCGATCCACCAAAAGACGACGGTTCAAACGAATGAAATTGGACTTAGGTAATTCTCCAATAAGTGTGGCGATATTCTTATTCTCCACATTGGCATTTGCGTCGTACTTACTACCTGTCGCAGAATTTAACGCACTGCTATAGTCTGCCAAAAATTGGAGTTTGTCACGCACCTCACGATCCTCCAAATGGCTCTGGCGATAGAGGATATAAGACTTCGCAACCGTGAAATACTTCTCAGACATCAAAGAAAACTCTACCTGATTTTGAATCTCCTCCACACTCATTCCATTATGAATACTTAGGCGACCAAGTATATCTGTCAAAATTTCTTGCGTAGCAAAACTTCCGACTGACAAGAAAGCTCTGGAAATCGCATTCTTTATCTTATCGACAGAGAATGGTTCAGCCTTCCCGTTTCGTTTGATGATCAAAATATTTCCACTCATTACAATT
The DNA here is from genome assembly GCA_937916355.1 of uncultured Bacteroidales bacterium. Lineage (GTDB taxonomy): Bacteria > Bacteroidota > Bacteroidia > Bacteroidales > Paludibacteraceae > UBA1181. The sequence goes on along the minus strand of CALFTM010000060.1, from coordinate 17,591 downwards.
ATGTTTTTTTATTAAAAATCAATTATTCTTTTTCTCTCTCTTCGAAGAACTCTTTCTTTTTTTATCTTTCACGAAAAAATTCACACCATTTTAAAAGCTCTCCGCATTGTTAAAGGAACAAAACAAAGATAGGAATATAATTCTTAAACTATATCCCTATCTCGTTAAAGTTATCAACAAAAATCTAATTAGCTATATACTAAGCAATTACCACGAATATTTTACGATTGCACTTATACGATGGTTTTTTATGTCTCTCAAAGCCTCCACTTTTGCATACTCATCATGTCCATCGCCGTAACCAACCCCTGTCAATTCATATTCCAATCCCACACCGAAGCCATTGAGGTTGTAAGTCACCGCCGGACTGATCCTCCACATATAATCAATATTGGATGGTCCGTTCACATATAAGTCGCCTTTCAACTCCTTGCTCATACCCAAATTTTTAAAGTAGCCTCCGAACAAGTTCCATCTGAACTTTTTACCAATACTTAAATTAGCGAATGTGGTCAAGTTGCGAACAGGAGCATACTCTCTCGTTCCATCTTCATTCTCCTTAACAACTCCATATCCACTCATCATATTGAAATGAGAAGTATTCTCTCCGAACAAACACTTCCAAACCAATTTGAAAGATTTCTTCTGGTATTTGATGAAGAGAATCGGTGAAGCTGAAAAAGCATACTCTTTTACAATTCTTGTAGTTTTTGAAGCAATAATATCAACTCCCACTTCCCTTCCAAGGGAGTCGTAGAGCGTCACATATTGGTCGTATGGCATCTCCATCGTACTTCTCGGACGCAAACGAAGGAGGTCTACTCCTGCTCCAATAGTGAATCCTTTTTTATTATTGTAGTCAATGCCTAAATAGAATTCTGGCAAAATCCCCTTTGTCAAATAATTGGCAGATTTACCATCCGGACCTACCGATAAATATTGGAATTGCCACAAAGCCGCAGCGGTGATGTTCCAACCATTCACAGTATTAACATAACGTATTTGAGGAGAACGGTTGAAAGGCTCGAATGGAGAACCCGTAGACAAGCCAAGCACCTCCGGCAAATCACCAGACATCGGATGCCATGTCTGTCCTGCCAACAATGCGTGTTTTTCCCATTTTAAATTCAAAAAAGCCTGACGAATACGCAACATTGTGGTACTCTGAGAGAATCCGCAAAAGTCGGTCTCCAATTTGGCTGAAAGAGAGGCCTTTCCTACATTCACACCAGAAATGTTCAATCCGATACGAGATGAGAAGGCTTGAAAATTGGCTTGTCCAATAGCATTCAGATCCTCATCGTGCGTCTCGTTCCAACTCTCATCTTTCGGAATCTGGTTGAATAGACCCATACTCGACTGGATATTCTGACGAGTATCATAATAGAACACATTACGGACGAATCCGTAACACTTAAATGTTGGTTTCGTCAACTTGGAAGTTGTTTTTTCTTCTTTAACCTTAGCTTCAGAAGTCTCCTTCGATGCCGTTTCAGCAGAAGCCTCCAAATTCACCTCCGTTTTCTTTAACATAGGGTCGGAAACCCCTAAAACTCGTGCAGAAAGAGGGTTCAAAGACAACAGAACCGTAACGAGTAAAATTACTTTTTTCATTTTATTGAGTAATCTAAAATTTGAATATAAAATCCATCTTATAATAAGGTAACCAATATATATATCCTACGTTTTATACAACACTCTTTTAGTGTCGAAAATACGCTACTTCATTTACACAGATTACCTAAACAAGAACAAACGAGTCGCGAACTACACAACTCGTTTGTCTATTGTTAATTATTTAAATTAGTTTGCAATCAGAATATCTCCGAAAAGGAACAACGCAGCATAACCAATGACAAATGCGATAATTCCCACAAAAATTCCGACCGTTACCATCTGGCTTTGCTTGATGAAACCTTTTGAGTAGGCAATTGCATTTGGAGGTGTGGAAATCGGCAACGCCATCGCAAAAGATGCAGACAACGCCAATCCTGCGATCAATGTAACCACTCCACCGAATGGCTCCAACTCCGCACTCATTCCCTGACCTAAAGCGATCAACACAGGAATCAACAAGGCTGCAGTCGCCGAGTTAGACATGAATGTGGACATTATCAAACACAATGCTCCAGAACCAAGAATGATCATCAATGGAGACCACTCCTTGAATGGAATGGCAGACACAATGTGCTTTGACATTGTGATAGCCTCTCCTGTCGCTGCATCAACAGCAATCTTTCCTTCCAATCCAACACCCAAAGCAAAACCTCCACATACGAGCCAAAGAACATCCCAGTCAATCTTCGCCAAGTCCTTCTTCTCAAATACTCCAGTTAAACAGAAAACCGCAAACGGGATCAATGCCACAACGTTAGCATTCACACCAAACAAGCTCTTTCCGAACACCCACAAAAAGATTGTAACAGCAAATGTGACATAGACAACAATCGCTTTAGGACTCTTATCAACGTCTCCTCCAATCTTGATGTCGATAGTCTCTTGCTTTGAAGGATACATATAAGAGATGAACAACCATGCCAACACCAAAATGATAGCAGCCACTGGCACCATCATCATCATCCATTGACCGAAACCAATCTCAAGTCCAACTTTCTCCAACCATCCAGTTGCCACAACGTTTGGAGGTGTTCCGATAGGAGAACCAATTCCACCGATGTTTGCGGCTACCGGAATCGCCAACGCCAAACCTACACGACCTTTATTATCATCTTCTGGCATTGATGCCAACACCGGAGTCAAAATAGCAATCATCATGGCAGCTGTTGCAGTGTTACTCATGAACATAGAGAGCAACGCAGTCACAACGATGAAACCTAACATCACGAACTTAGGTTTCTTACCAAAAGGCTTCAAAATGATACGAGCCAAAGTCGCATCCAATCCATATTTAGTAGCACCAATAGCCAAAACGAAACCTCCCATGAAAAGCATCACAGTAGGATCTGCGAAAGATGCCATGATACTCTTGTATGACAATGTCTGGCCAACGTTGTCGTTCTTCAAGAAATTCAACATACTGTCTGATGTCGTCAGCAACATCAATGCCATAACCAACACTGAAGTTCCCCAAATAGGAATAGGCTCGAAAACCCACATGATCGTCGCAAAAATGAAAATCGCAATGATTCTCTGCTCTACGCCCGTCAACCCCTCAACGCCAAAAGATTCTGCTGGCAACATGCATACCAACAACGGCAATAGAATCGCCAAAGAGAACCCTATCACCTTCTTTAAATCAAAATTTTTAAAATCCATTACTATTATAAAGTTTAAAGTTTTTATTCTTCATTATGGTGGTTCTGAAACAAGGGAAAAATGCCCCTAAAAGTATCTCAATAAATCACGACAAAAGCGTCGCCCTACAATCTTTTTTATTCATTTACTTTCAGGTTTTCTTTCGGCGTTTCCCCCCTCAGAAAAAAACGCCCAAATTTAGGAAATAATATTAAAAAAACATAAAATCGAACACATAAAATTGAATAAATATTCATTTTAATTTTTTCATGTTTTATAGCTATATTTTACAACATACTTTTTAAATTTATTTTTATGCTTTTTTAAGATTTCTAATTTCAAAATTTTTCATTTGAAAAAGTAAATGTATCTTTGCCGACGACATGGGTTGAAAGAGACCGACCCCAATATCAAAATAATGTTGTTCAACCATAAGTTGGAAAACGGAAGGGGATACATATTATATATATTATAATATTGTTGTAAATAACCTAAATTTAACTTCACCTGCAATATAATAAAGGTGTATTGCGTTGAACAGAAAAAAAATGTTTTGTAAATATGATATCAAAAATTTTAGTTGCGAACAGAGGTGAGATTGCGATGAGAGTTATGCGCTCATGCAAAGAGATGGGTATCAAGACTGTGGCAGTCTATTCAGAGGCCGACCGTACGTCAAGACACGTATTCTTCGCTGACGAGGCCGAATGTATCGGTCCAGCTCAATCCTCAGAAAGTTATCTGAATGTCGATAAAATTATCGCAGCAGCAAAAAAATTCAATGCAGATGCAATCCATCCGGGTTATGGATTTTTATCTGAGAACGCAGATTTCGCCAAACGTTGCGAAAAAGAGGGTATCATCTTCATTGGCGCTCCATACAATGCGATTTGCCAAATGGGAGACAAGATCACCGCTCGTAAGATTATGATCAAAGCAGGAGTTCCTGTTGTTCCGGGGACTGAACAACCTTTGCAGTCGTACGACGAGGCTCTCGAAACTGCAAAACAGATCGGATTGCCTGTAATGATCAAGGCATCCGCCGGTGGTGGAGGAAAGGGTATCCGTATCATCCGTGAATTGGAAGAGTTGAAGAGTGCGTATGAAAATGCCATTTCCGAAGCGGAATCTTCTTTTGCCAACGGAACGGTGTATATGGAAAAACTAATCGAGAAACCCCATCACATTGAATTCCAAATCCTTGCAGACAAACATGGGAATGCGGTACACCTTTTTGAAAGGGAGTGTTCCATCCAACGTAAGCACCAAAAAGTGATTGAAGAGACTCCGTCTCCATTCATTTCTGACAAAGTGCGTCACGAGATGGGTGAAATCGCTGTCCGTGCGGCAAAAGCAGTGAACTACGAAGGTGCAGGAACAATTGAATTCATGGTTGACAAAGACCAGAACTACTACTTCCTTGAGATGAACACCCGCTTGCAAGTAGAGCATCCAATCACCGAGGAGGTTTTGGGTATCGACCTTGTAAAAGAGCAAATCAACGTGGCAAATGGCAAACCGTTGCGTTTCAAACAAGAGGATCTTTCTCAAAGGGGACACGCTATCGAGTGCCGTATCTGTGCAGAGGATGCTGAAAACAACTTCACCCCTACCCCGGGCATCATCAAATTGATGACCGAACCATCGGGTATCGGTGTGCGTGTGGATAGTTTCTGCTACGAAGGATACGAAATCCCTATCTACTACGACTCAATGTTGAGCAAACTGATCGTTTGGGCAGCCAACCGCACATACGCGATTGAACGTATGCGCCGTGTATTGTATGAATACAAGATTACCGGCACAAAAACCAATCTATCATATTTGCGGAAAATCATCGAAGTTCCAGCATTCGTAAAGGGTAACTATACAACTGCATTCTTGGAGGAAAATAAGGAGGTACTCGACCACATCACATTGGAAGAGGATTCTGAAGAGACCCACAAGGCGGAGGACATCGCTGCAATCGCCGCATACTTCGACTATTTGCTGAATGAAGAACGTCCTAATATTTGCAACTCGGTAGACAACCGTCCGTTAAGCCGATGGAGAGAGTTCGGAAAACGTAGCAATATGCGAATTTTGGGATAATAACGAAATAAATTCTAATAAATATATTAAGCCGTATGAAAATTAAAATCGGAAACAAGATCAAAGAGATTTCACTTTTGAACCAAGAAGGGAACAAAGTGGAGATTTCTGTTGACGATAAAACATACAACTTGGATATTGTCATGGCGGAAAACGGCTTGTGTTCTATCATCACAGAAGATGGACATTCGTATAACGCCGAATTGAAACCAGCAACCAACAACAACCTGAATTACACGGTCAGTGTGGCATTCAACACATTTCCCGTTGAGATCATGAGCCCATACCAATATGGTGCGAAGAAATCTAAGAGCAACGAGAAACAAGACAAGATCTTCTCTCCTATTCCGGGGAAAGTGGTTCGTGTGTTGGTGAAAGAGGGTGAGTTGGTGAAAGCCGGTAGTCCTGTCATCATCATCGAAGCAATGAAGATGCAGAGCGAATACAAGGTAAAAGACGACTGCATCGTCAAGCGAGTGTTGGTGAGTGAGGGAGAAAACATCTCAGGAAACCAATCTCTCATCGAATTAGGTGAGGCTCCAAACAACGAGAATAATGGAAATGAGGAAGAGCCTAAAGAGGTTTAATCCGTCTTTTCAAATTAATAATTAATGTTAAAAACAGAAAAAAGCAAAATGGGATCTTCTGAAAACATTGCAAGTGCCAACATGGCAAAGTTCGAAGAACTAAACCGATTGGCTGAAATGGGTGATGCCGCTCGTATCGAAAAGCAACACCAAGCAGGAAAACTCACTGCGAGAGAACGTATTGCGATTCTTTTGGATAAAGGGACTTTTGTCGAGATTGATAAATTTGTAATCCATCGTTGTCATAATTTCGGATTGGAGAAGAACCAACATCCCGGTGATGGCATCGTAGGTGGATATGGTAAGATTGATGGTAGACTTGTTTATGTTTACGCATACGATTTTACCGTATTTGGTGGTTCTCTTAGCCGCACAAACGCGGATAAGATCGTGAAGTTGCAAAAATTGGCTCTCAAAATGGGTGCGCCTATCATCGCATTGAACGACTCTGGTGGTGCAAGAATCCAAGAGGGCGTTTCCAGTCTTGCCGGATATGGAGACATTTTCTACCAAAACACCATCGCATCTGGTGTGATTCCTCAAATCTCTGTAATTTTGGGTCCTTGTGCGGGTGGAGCTTGCTACTCTCCTGCTCTTACGGATTTCATTTTCATGGTGAAAGAGCATAGCCACATGTTCGTGACCGGGCCAGACGTGGTGAAGACTGTCACTCATGAGGAGATTGACAAGGAGGGTCTTGGCGGAGCACAAACCCACAATTCTACGAGTGGTGTGGCTCACTTCCTCGGAGAGAACGAGGAGGAGACTTTGATGATGGTGCGTGAATTGCTCACATTCCTCCCTTCTAACAATATGGATGACCCTCCATATTCTCCAGTTTCTGGAGGACAAGAATTTGACAGCGAGAAATTGAACTCTTTCATCCCTGCCGACCCAAGTAAGCCGTACGACATGAAGGAGTTGATCGAGAATATCGTTGATAATGGTTACTTCTTCCAAGTACAAGAAAACTTCGCACAAAACATTTTATGTGGTTTGGCTCGCATCGAGGGTAAGGTTGTGGGTATTGTTGCCAACCAACCTGCATTACAAGCTGGTGTTTTGGATATCGACGCATCCGACAAGGCGGCTCGTTTCATCCGCTTCTGCGACTGCTTCAGTATTCCTATCGTCTCTTTTGTAGACGTTCCGGGATTCATGCCAGGAAAGACACAAGAGCATGGGGGAATCATCCGCCACGGTGCAAAGATCGTCTATGCTTATGTCGAAGCAACCGTCCCTAAGATCACTGTTATCACACGCAAAGCTTATGGAGGTGCCTATATCGTCATGTCAAGTAAGCACACTGGTGCGGACATCAACTTCGCTTATCCTAATGCGGAAATCGCTGTTATGGGTCAGGATGGAGCAGTAAACATCCTCTACAAGAAGGTGAGCGACGAGGAGAAAGAAAAGGCAAGAAAAGAGTATGAGGATAAATTCTCTAATCCTTACCGCGCTGCGGAGTTGGGTTATGTGGATGAAATCATCCTACCATCTCAAACGCGTGAGAAGTTGATCCAAGCTTTGGATATGACACACACGAAAATCAGAAGCAATCCTGCTAAAAAGCATGGTAATATTCCTTTGTAATAAAGGGTTGTCGAATAACAAGAAAAAAAACGGATGTCTCTTTCAACATCCGTTTTTTTATACCCTACTTTTTTATGGCAAGTCCTCATAAAACAATAATGGAAGTATCTATTTCACAGCCAAACTGTCTTCTTCCACCAATGCATCATCAAGTTCTTTCTCTACATAGAAAACAACATTATCTGGGTCGGACAAATCAATTACCATCCGATTCAAGTCCTCTCTAATCACCGCCAATTTGACAATTTTTCTTGATGGGACTCCTACCCCTATCAATGCAGCAGAAATCTCCTCATTTTCAGACACGGTCAAAGCATCAGCAACCTTCACATCATTGATATAAGCCTTATCTCCCATAAACCTCAAGCTCATTGTGTCATAAGCCACAAACTCGTGAGAATACAAATAAGCCCACAGTTCTGCATTTCTCTCATCATCAATCTTTACTGCAACAGAATCTTCTAAAGAAGACACATTTTCTTTCTTCCCAAAATCACAAGAAAGCATACCCAAGAGAGAAAAAAGTATGGAACCTAAAAATATTAAACGTTTCATATCCTTAAATTTTATATAACACTATACGCAAATATACAACAAAGAAATAAAAAGAAAAAAAGCGATAAAAGAATGTTTACCGAAAAACCACCTTTTTTTTCAAATTAAATAAGTACTTTTGTAGCTAAATCTTAGAGAATGTATGAACACAAAAACGATAACAACCAATAGAATATCCATCACTCAGATGTGCGGTGGAAAAAAATTTGCAATGCAAATGTATGGACCACATTCATTAAATGAAGATGGAACAATTATTCCGTTTGAGGAACAAATAGCAATAGTATCTCATTTTATTCATAATCAAGGATCTAAATACGCAAAACCTTATAAACATAAAGCCAAAGGTCTGATAGAAGATATATACAATGTTCATCAAAAAAACGTTGAATTTGAGTGTTTATCCGATGCTTGTGTTCAATATTCATTGTTTTCAGATCTGTTTTCTGTGCCGTTTTTACCAACAGACAACCCTAAATTTACATTCATAGATTTGTTTGCTGGCATTGGTGGTTTCAGAATGGCAATGCAGAATCTTGGAGGCAAATGCGTTTTTTCTTCAGAATGGGATGCTCAAGCTCAAAAGACATATCTTTTAAATTATGGAGAAGTCCCTTTTGGCGACATAACTAAAGAAACAACCAAAGCTTTTATCCCAGATGTTACTAAACATTAAATCTAAACAATAGATTATGGAAAAATGGACTCGAGAAGAAACTATCGTTGCGTTTAATGTATACTGCAAAATACCATTTAGAAGCAGCAGTAAAACGCATCCTATGATAATCAAGTATGCAAATATACTTGGACGTTCTCCAAGTGCATTAAATATGAAGGTTGGAAACATTGGACGTTTAGATCCTGATTTAAAAGAATCTGGTATAATAGGATTGACTCATGGAGCTAAAATGGAAGAAGAAGTTTGGAATGAGTTCTACGGCAATCCAGATCTTTTGGCTTATGAAAGTGAAAAGATTATCGCCGAAAAGTCAAATCAAAGCATAGAGGATTCTACGGCAATCCAAGTAGGCGATTTACCGCAAGGAATCGAGAGGACGGCAATAATAAGACAACGGGTAAATCAAACTTTTTTTAGGGCTGCTGTGATGAGTGCATACAATTTCAAATGTTGCATATCCGGAGTAAACTCTCCTCAATTAGTAGAAGCTTGTCATATTGTAGATTGGTCAGAAGATCCAAAAAATAGGACTAATCCCAAGAACGGGCTTTGTATGAATCCTTTCTTTCATAAAGCATACGATAAGTACTTACTTGCGATTTCACCTGATATGTTAATCATCGTGTCAGAGGAATTGTTTCAAAGTGCAACAGAGGAATCTTTCCTTAATTATTTGAAAGAAATTAATGGAAGGAAAATTCTTATACCAGATAAATTTTTCCCTCAGAGAGAGTTATTAGCATATCATTATAATAAATTTATAAATCAATAGCCTAATGAGAAACTATTTGTTAAATAATATATTACACTTATTGCATGAACAGAACAAGATTCAAGACCTTTTCTATCCAATCATTATGATTCTTCGTCAAGAAAAAGACGGGGATTATAATTACAGACTGCAAGATAAAGATGTGGTAATCCAAAAACCGACAGGAGAGGAATTATTACGTATTTCTGCATCGGTATTCCTTGTAGAAGCAGAAAAACTGTTGAAAGCCATAAATGAAAATGACGGAACTTTTGGAGTCCCTCAGATAGAAGACTTCATTAACAGTATTTATTGCCATTCATTGAAAGCAAAATCTTCCGATAAAACGGATATTCGAATCATATTGCACGACTGCAGAACAAAAATCAAATCCGAAATGGGATTTAGTATAAAGTCTCAATTAGGAGGTGATTCGACTTTGTTGAATGCGAGCAAAGCCACCAATTTTAACTTTAAGGTAACCGGTGTTGATTTCTCGGACGATGATATAGCAACAATCAATTCCATTAACCCAAAACGAAATAAGGTTATCGAAAGAGTGAATGCCATAAAGAGAAAAGGTGCGTTATTGGTTTTCGATAAAGTGGATAATTCCACATTCCTAAACAACCTTATTATGCTTGATGGAGATTTGCCTGCTATTATAGCAAACTTATTATTGGAGCAATTGAATACAGGTGTTTCGACATTGAAAGAGTTGGCAGAAAAATTAACAAAAAAGAACCCTATGAAATACGATGTAGGACAAGTTTCTCCATTCTATGCTTACAAAATAAAGCATCTATTAACTTCGACTGCACTAGGTATGATGCCTGCAACAGCATGGAACGGAAGATATGATGCAAATGGAGGCTACTTGGTCGTTAAAAAAGACGGAGACATTCTTTGCTACCATTTCTATGATCGAAACAGATTCGAAGATTATTTATTCTCTAACGCTTATTTAGAGCGTTCAAGTACAACGCGTCATGAATATGCTTCCATAATAAAAGAGACAGATGGATCATTATCATTTAAACTGAATCTTCAAATCAGATTAATGTAAATTGGGAATTGGGAATTTGAACCATACAACATTCAAAAAAATAACTAAATAAATATATATCCACAACTATCCTCAACCAATCCAAACACAAGCCAAACTTAAACTACCTTCCTTAATATAAGTTAACGGCAAATAACCTGAAACGATTTTATGTCCTTGTAAATTCAACGGACATTCCAATAGTTTTTCTTCGTGAAACTTTTTCAGTTCTTCGTATCCTCGAAAACTGAGGACTTTAAAAACGCCTTTTTTTCCATTCTGTACGTAGCGATCGTAAAAAATACGCGAAACACACCCCATGTTCATCCGCAAATTCAACTCAACACAGGGATGTACATGCAGTGCGCCACCTTCTTCAACCAACATCATATCCACACCTGCATAACCCTGATAATACGGACTAATATGTTGGTCTAAAAACATTGCGATCCACAGTTTCAAATCGTCTAAACACTGTTTTATACTTGTTCCACCCAAAGCAGACAAATGTTCTTCTATCGCCTCATCTGACATTAAAATATTCCCTACATACTTCCCTTTTTGCGTCTGAAACAGAGAATATCCCACAAATCTGCATTCTCTTTCTCTACAAAAAAATTCCATGGCAAAATCAGTGTTTTTAGAATAGAGTTTTTCACTCATGATAAAGCCTTGCCGGAAAAGTCCGTTGGCGACCCACTTTCGGGAAAGTTCATCTAATATTCCATTTTCCACCACTCTCAGACCTTTGCCACTACTCGACCAAGGAAGTTTTAAAACCACTGATGGATTTTGCGATAAAAAAGCTTGGACTTCACTCTCTTGTAAAATCTTCTTCGGCATGACGAAACCATCATGGAACACAAATCCTTGTTCTTTAAGAAAAGAAAGCAAAGATATTGAAATTGAACGTCCGGACAACTCTCTGAGTTTTTCACAATCAACACCTTTCACATTCCACTCCTTGCAAAAGGAGTGATTCCACCCCCATGGTCGCAAACTGATTTTTTCCTTTTTTAGTTGCGAAGAGTTTTTTACCCATGAAACTCCATTTAGAAGTTCCTTCCGTATGTCTTGCATCCATGCTACTGGTATATCTCCCTCCACAATCACAAAATCTTCCGAATCGGCATACCACATAGGCAATAACGACAAATCTTCTCGAAAATGCAAGATGTTGCGAGGTGCGCAGTAGTGTTGCGCTCCCAATGCTAATGCGAAATCGCTTTCCGGATTGAATATATGATATTTCATGAAATTTTATTTTCTACCCATCTGCACCATCCTATCCGAGATGAAACAGACTCGACAAATGTATAAAATATAATCCTAAAAATTTCTTCTTTGAAAAGGTTATTTTCAATTATGAGGAAAGCTCTTTTTAAACCACAAACAATGGTATATCGTAAAATAAATATAATTTTGCAACATGGAGCAAAAAAGTTATAAAGACTATTCAACGTATCTAAAGAGTATTTTTCCATACCGAATGCAGAAGATCTCCATCAATGCCGGTTTTTCATGCCCCAACCGAGATGGAGTCATCAGCATGGGTGGTTGTACCTACTGCAATAACCAAACATTCAACCCTGATTACTGCCAACCCAACAAAACCATCTCTCAACAAATCGGCGAGGGAATAGATTTTTTCCGAAAAAAATATCCCGACCAACGCTACTTGGCTTATTTTCAGGCATTCACCAATACTTATGGCGATTTAAATGTGTTGCAAAAGAAGTACGAGGAGGCTTTGCAACACCCCTTGGTGGAAGGGTTAGTCATCGGAACACGACCGGATTGCGTTGATGGCGAATTGCTGGATTACTTGAAATCACTGAATGAAAAAAAATATATTATGGTGGAGTATGGTGTGGAATCGACTCTTGATAGAACACTGAAACTCATCAACAGAGGACATCTATATGATGTGGCACAAAAGGCTATAACAGAGACCGCCCAAAGGGGAATCGCAACAGGCGCACACTTAATATTAGGTCTGCCGATGGAGTCGCCGGAAGAGATGCTGGCTCATGCAGACCGAATCTCTCAACTTCCCCTCACCTGCATAAAATTGCACCAGCTTCAAATTATAAAAGGGACTAAAATGGAAGAACAATATTTGCAAAATCCAGAATGGTTTCACCTATTTTCTGCCGAGGAATACATTGATCTGGTATTACAATTCACAGAAAGGCTGAACCCTGATTTTGTTATAGAGCGTTTCATTTCTCAATCTCCACCCAGTCTGCTGGCTGTTGAGGGATGGGGACTAAAAAATTTTGAATTTACCGCTAAATTGGAAAAGAAAATGCGGGAGAAGAATATTATTCAAGGCTCTCTTTGGGGACAGTCGCCAACTCACTAAAAAAACAATCATCTCATCACCATAATTGAAATATGATACAACAAAAAACATTTCAACTAAATGCGAAAAGAAGAGGTTGCCATCTTATCACCTCTGAAATATTAAAAAACTTACCCTCACCTCTTCCAGAACAGGGGTTACTAAATCTTTTTGTACAACACACCTCTTGCGCACTATCTATCAACGAAAACGCAGACCCTGACGTACGGAGGGATATGAACGAGATATTAGATCATTTGGTAAAAGAGAATGAACCTTTTTACACTCATACATTTGAGGGTTCGGACGATATGCCAGCCCATGCCAAATGTTCGCTCATAGGGCCAAGCATAACCATCCCTATCACCAACGGCAGACTAAACTTGGGGACATGGCAGGGAATCTACCTCTGTGAATTTCGAGATTATGGAGGTGCAAGGAAAATTGTAGCAACAATATACGCCTAAAGAAAAAGGAAACGAACATCGTCCGTTTCCTTTTCTCTTATTCGATTTTTAAATTAAATTTCACTCTCTTTCAGTCTCTCTGCATTTTCTGCGACTATCAGTTTGTCTATTATCTCTTGGATTTCACCTCCGACAACCGCCTGCAAATTATAGAGCGTCAAATTGATACGATGATCCGTCACACGTCCTTGCGGATAATTATAGGTACGAATCTTTGCGGAGCGGTCTCCTGTTGAAACCATCGTTTTTCTACGAGCTGCGATGTCGTCAATGTACTTCTGATGTTCCCTATCATAAATCATCGTACGAAGACGAGAAAGTGCGCGTTCTTTGTTTTTCGGTTGGTCTCTCGTCTCGGTACACTCAATCAAGATCTCTTCTGCGACACCCGTATTTGGATTTTTCCAGATATAACGAAGACGGACACCCGACTCCACTTTATTCACATTCTGACCACCAGCACCACCCGAACGGAAGGTGTCCCATTTGATTTCACCCTCATTGATCTGCACATCAAACTCATCCGCCTCAGGAAGCACCGCCACAGTCGCAGCGGAAGTATGCACACGCCCTTGAGTCTCAGTTGCAGGCACACGTTGCACACGATGCACTCCCGACTCATATTTCAACGTTCCATACACATTCTCACCTGAGACCGTAAAAATGATTTCTTTATAACCTCCGGCAGTACCCTCATTGAAAGATGAGACAGAAAGAGTCCAGCCCTTTACCTCACAATATTTCGCATACATCTTGAAGAGGTCGCCCGCAAACAACGCAGCCTCATCACCACCTGTTCCTCCACGAATTTCAACTATGGCATTTTTAGAATCCTCAGGGTCAGAAGGAATCAACAATAATTTGATTTTCTCCTCTAATTCTGGAATTTTAGGTTCTAACTCATCTAATTCCATTTTTGCCATTTCTCGCATTTCCGCATCCGATTCAGTATCTAAAATCTCCTTTGCCTGCTCAATGTTAGAAAGGGCGGTTTTATACTCTTTTCGAGCCTCCATGATCCTTTCCAAATCATGATACTCCTTGTTTAACTTGACATAACGCTTCATATCCGCAATCACTGCAGGGTCTGTGATAAGCGTTGCGATTTCATCAAACTTATGTTCTAATCCGTCTAATCTTTGTAATAAAGAATTTCCAGCCATATTAACCAAATATATATTATCTGTAAATCGGACGCAAAGTTAGCATTTTCCTACGACTTTTCAAATATTAAGTCGTTTCTTCACTTCTGCAGGACACCCTGCCGCCATAACATCCGACGGAATATCTTTTGTCACTACACTCCCTGCCGCTATAATAGTACGCGCCCCAATTGTCACTCCGGGGCAGACCGTAACGCCTGCTGCGATCCAACAATCCTCTCCAATCGTTATTGGCAAAGCGGTCTCCTGCGGCTGCCTCCTCTCCAAATAATCAATCGGATGGTTGGGAGTGACAAACTGACAATTCGGACCGATTTTTGTACGAGCGCCAATCTTTACAATTGCAGAATCGAGTATGACACAATTAAAATTGACAAAGACATCTTCCCCAATTTCAATACCATGCCCATGGTCACAATGAAAAGGTGGATTGATAAAAGAAGAGGTCGGAATACCCGGTATCAAGTCTTCTAACAGCTTTCTATAGCCTTCATCATAAGGAGTAAGGCTACTCAATTTCGCACATAGTCGTGCGGCTCGTTCTATGCTCCCCGCCACTTTTGAATCGTGGAAATTATACAATTGGCAAGAACGCATTTTATCAAACTCTTCCATATTTCAATATAATCCATGAATTAATTTATAAGCAATAGACCCCGGCTGCGGAGTTGCAGGACAATCTTCCTCTTCAAACCATGCCACATCTGCAATCTCTTCCTCCTGCGGTCTTAACTCCCCACTTTCATACTCTGCTGTGAACGCCAACATCAACTGGTCAGGGAACGGCCAACTCTGACTACCTCGATAGGTGACATTCTTCACACGAATGCCAGTCTCTTCAAACACTTCACGACAAACCGCATGTTCGGCAGACTCTCCTGCCTCTATGAATCCAGCAAGACAAGAGTAGACATTCTGGTTGCGTTGCGCATGACGTGCCAACAATATGCGATCTCCTTTACGCACCAACACGATGACACAAGGCTCGATACGTGGAAAAAATATGGAGCCACACTTCGGACATACACGCGCAGTGAATTTATCGCTATCAACAAGTTCCTCTCCACAACAGTGGCAAAACTTCCAACTTCTACGCCAATTCGCTAATGCTTTCGCCCTTGCCAATCGAAATCCTTCCTCCTCTTCAGCCTCGGCAAAACATGATCGGATCGTTCTTCGTTCGTAATCATCTCCAACATTCTCGATATGAGATAAATTCAAAACACAAACACCATGCTCCGGCTCTTCAAAAAGGTCTGAATCGCCATCCTGCTCCTTTAGTTTTTTCAATTCATCTAAAGTGATGGGAAAACCATCTTTCCTTAACAAAACATCCCTTTCAAAAAGGATGAAACAATCTCCTTCTGAAATAATCGGATTAGATATTATCGGCATAACTACAAATCAATAATTCACACCTGATCCAATGCTTTACAAATCGCCTCCTTGTCCATTTGCTTCCCTATGAAGACAATCTTCACCATCTTATCGCCATACTTCTCGTCCCAATCTCGACGAAGCTCCGGACTCTGACGTTTCATCATTTCAATCTCCTCCTCTGGTGCTGTACAAATCCACTGCCCCGCCTCTTGCAATGTCTTTTGCGTACCTGCCTGCTCGAAAAGATACGACATGATTTCATTGTCTGAAAAATAGACAATCCCCTTTGCGCGAATCACACTTTTAGGCCATTGTTTGTACACGAAATGATCAAAAGCGTTTAGGCTCATCGGTTTTCTTCTGTAGTAGACAAACGAACTGATGCCATGCTCCCCATCTTCACCATGGTGATGGCAACACCACTTATGACCCTCTTCATGTCCGTGGTCATGATGGCAATGACACTCTTGCTCCTCATGTTCGTGGCAGTGACACTCCCCATCATGGTGTTCGTGGCAATGACATTCATGATCTCCATGCTCATGACAATGGCACTCATCATCATGATGTTCATGACAATGACACTCATGCTTATGATGATGGGCTGCGGGCTCTGCATCACGCTGTTCCGCCTCCTCATCCATGGCAGAGACCCAACCGGCAGAGACCGATATTTTTTCCATATCGAACCGACCACAATTGATAATCTTTTCCAAATCGACCTTCGCAAAATCTGTCTCAATTATTTCAGCATGAGGCTGCAACAATTTCACGATTGCCTTTACTTGTTGCAACTCTTCAAAAGAGACCTCACTCACCTTGTTCAGAACAATCACATCACAAAACTCTATCTGCTGAATCACGAGGTTCGCTAAATCCTCCTCACTATTCTTAATCGCCAAATCAGAGCCATTAGAAAACTCCTTAGAAATTCGCAAGGCATCTACCACCGTCACCACACAATCTAACCTGCAAATCTCGGGCAATCCGAATTTATGAGCCATTTCAGAGATAGAGACAATCGTATTAGCAATAGGATAAGGCTCACAAATGCCACTCGCCTCAATGACGATGTAATCAAAATTACCCGTTTCTGTTATATCCGTTATCTGCTTTATCAAATCAGTCTGCAAAGAACAGCAAATGCAACCGTTTGACAAAGCGACCAGACTATCATCTTGCTGCGACACAACTCCTCCTTTTTGTATCAAAGTCGCATCAATGTTCACCTCTCCGATGTCATTGACAATCACCGCAACCTTCATTCCTTTTTTATTGTAAAGGATATGATTTACCAACGTAGTCTTTCCGCTACCTAAAAACCCTGTTAAAAGAGTTATCGGAACAATCTGTTTTGACATATTTTATTGTGATTTTTTATTACAGAATTTCTGATTTTCGTAAATTCAAGTTAACAATGCAACTAAGGGAATAAAAAAATTTTCAAGAGAAAGAGGTTTCCCCCTTTCTACTTGATGGAAAATTTTGCATCTTTGCATCCTCAAGTTTCCCAACGATCTGTTGCATACGGAGAAGCATATAACCGAAAAACAAAGGTATGAAATTTCTGCTTTATTGCAAGCAGGACAATCAAAAAGTTACATTGCAAAAAACTGAATGTGCGGTTTCCTGAGGTCGGTTACATATTAGTAGTTGCATTAAAATGCTTATCCAAAGAGTG
>CALFTM010000059.1 GCA_937916355.1 uncultured Bacteroidales bacterium | reverse complement strand
CCCGCTAGCGCCGATGGTACTGCGACCGTGGGAGAGTAGGTCGCCGCCCGTCTTTCCAGAGGGGGATGTCCGTGTGGATGTCCCCCTCTTTTTGTTTGTATATCCCCTTTTGGCATAGTGGCGGAGAAAAACGACAAGCCGCTGTTTAAGATGGAATATCTCCTGAAACATATTCCTGATAATTTGTTTAGAAAAGTTTGCAGAAATTTTGTTTTTTTAGTTTTTATACACTAACTTTGATTATCTGACATTACTGAAAGCCCAAAGGGGTGGAGAAGGGTCAGATGATAAATTAATTAATAAAAAGGCGTAACTGTACGCTTTGGTTTTGACGACCTGAGAATCTCGCAAATTCATGAAGATCCGTCAGAAGCAAAGCAACGGGAACGCCCATTCAGATGTATTTTATGTTGGGTATTAGTGCTTGACACTAATGCTCTTTTAGGGATATTATGCATCGGCGTGGGCTTTCAGCGTTGCTCGTTTCGACGGATTAGGCAATGCGAGAGCCTTCAGGTTGTGGAACGAGTGACAGATGGGCTCCACGCTTTTTTTGTTTCCTAATCAAATCCATGAAAAACAACTATGAGGAGTCGGTAGTTGAAGATAGTTTTATCTTCATTTGAAAAAGAAGTAAATAGTAATCATTTTGTATCACAGTACGATTGGCAGACGGTTTTGTTTGTCGGTCGAGAGTTTTGGCACTGTTTCTTTGAAGATAGGTGCTGTCATATATTTTAGCTTAATCTTAAAAGTAAGGATTCTATGGAACATATAAGAAAGGTAATAGAAATTGCTGAAAAATTAGAATTAAAAAATATTGTATCAGAATTAGAGAAAATAGATTTTCGGTCAAAACAGTCTGATGCTAAAATAGTTATTCCGTTAGTAGGAGAGTTTTCTTCAGGAAAAACAACATTGATTAATGCTTTGACGGATTGCAAAAAATTGGAAACTGCAACAGAACCTACAACGGCAACTATTTATGATATACATTTTGGTTGTGAAAGGTGTTATGCGGAAGTCATTACAGAATGCGACGAAAAGAGGGTGATAGAAGATATTGCGGATTTGAAAAATAAGGAATTGATTAATTCTAAGGTAGTCACAGTGTTTGATACATCAACTAAAGTTTCATCTTCAACAATACTGGTTGATACTCCGGGATTGTCATCGCCTGATCCAAAACACAAACAGACATTAGTTACATTTCTTCCGATGGCGGATGCGATTTTGTTGGTATCAGATGTGAATCAGCAAGTTACCCGTTCATTAAGTGATTTTGTATCTACAATGGAATTTTCAAAGAAACCGATTTATTTGGTTTTGACTAAGTGTGATACAAAGACAGAGCAGGAAGTGGAAGATGCAAAAAAATATATTGAAGAGAATATAAAGATACCTGTGAAAAATATAGTTGCGGTTTCTGCTTTAGAAAACAAGTTGGATGAGTTGTGTATGTTGTTGCAGGAGGTGCAAAAAACAAAAACAGAGATCATTAGACAGGTTGATGGACAAAGATATGTGAATTGTGTGAAATTTATGATTGAACATATCGAAGGTTTGATGAAGGCTTCTGGTTCGGATAAGGAGTTGGATGATGCAATTTTTGCATGTCAGGATGATTTGAAAAAAGTTGAGAGAAGTATAAATCGATTTATTGAAACGGTAAAGTCGGATGTGGAAGATTTAGAAAGGAATATCCATAGAAAATTTGAGGATTTTGTTTCTTCAAGGTTAAATAATTTAGCAGTAAGCAAAAGTTCTAATTACAATGCTGAAGCAATCTCTATTATTAGTAATTCGACTTCATTGTTTTTGAATGAGTATAAAAGTGGTATAGGAGATTTGATTCGAGATAAAATTAAAAATTTGCAGATTTCAGAACAGAAATTAGAATTAGGTGGAGTTGAAAACATAGACCTTTCCTCGTTTCAAATTTCGGATTTCAATTGTGATATAGATCTTAATTCTATGGGGCATGAATATGATAAATACATAAAAACGGGATTGATTATTGCAGCAACAGTAGCTGTAGTTGCTACAGCGGGTTCGGCGTCAGCTGCTGCAGTTCCAGCTGGTACAACAGCAGTAGCTTCCGCAGAAACCGCTGGTGTAGTAACTGCTGTTGATGTTCTTGATACAGTGACTGATGTTGGTAGTATTGTTTCAAATAGTCGAACTGTTGATAGAATTAACGATTATGCAAATACAGCAATGACTGCCGCACGAACCGTACAGAATATTGGATCTGAGATGTGTGAAGAAAAAGGGTTGTTGGATTCGTTGATTGGCACAATAACTGATGATGCTATGGGAAAACCTCAAAGGGTTCGAGCTGTACGAAATTATGTAGATATGACGCTCGCTCCTAAATTTAAAAGTAGTTTGCAGATTGTATCTTCCGATATTATTAAATCTATTAGAAATGCATTACTTGCGGATACTTCAGATGTTTTAGAACAAAAAAGAGAGGCGTTAAGCAAGTTGAAATTAGAGAAAGAGGAGAAAAAAGATGCATTCAATCAGAAAATTGAGACATTGAAAGATTATAAATCATTTTTATTAACAATTTAAATTTTACAGTTATGAATATATTATTAGGACTTGTGATAGGTTTTGCTATTTGTTACTTATTTAAAGATAAATTGCCAGACCTTGATGGCTTTATGAATTTTTCAGCGTTTCATTCAACAAAGAAAAAAAATGAGAATGCTGAAATTTTGTCAGAAAATGAGAAATTGAGCAGACGTAATAAAGAGTTGCAAAGAGAAGTTGAAGATTTGCAGGCAGAGTTGTCGAAAATTCGTCGAAAAGAGAGAGAGAGTTCCGATGTAAATGATGATATGGAGGATCAATTAGATGATTTGAGATTGGAATTAAAAAAGATGAATGTGCAAAATGAAACATTGAAAAGAGAAATCATGGAATATAAGTTGGCATTGGAAAGTAAGGATGCAGAAATAACTCGATTGAAAGAAGGTGTAGGTTAAGTTAACGAGAGGATTATACACTATCCGTTAGATTAGAAAATTCCTTTTTTTGAGAGAATGAAATTTAACGGATAGTATGTTTTTGCACATAAAAGGAGGATTAGTTATGGATAGTTTGATTTTGATGATAATAATATATGCAGTTGCTTTTTTTATTGGCGGATTGATCGTTTATTTTGTAATGAGAGGTTCGAATAAAAAAGAGTTAGAAAAGCAGAGTGTCGTCTCTACAGGAAAAGATAATGGGACGGAGTTGAAAAAGTTGCAGGAAGAGCTTGAGGATTGTAAAGACGATTTGGAAGATGCCGAAGATAAAATAAAGAAAAGGGAAAAAGAAAAACTTGATCTGCAAAATAAGTTAGATGAGAAAACCAAAATTTGCGAAAATCAATTCTCTGAAATTGAAAAATTGAGAGGTGATTATGAGGAAAGTTCTGAAAAATTAAATGTTTGTAATAAATCGCTTAATTTCGTGTCAGAGATTTTGAACGCAGAAAAGTCGGTGGTTCAGAATAAAAAAATTGATAATTTAAAAGCTTTTGTAGAGGGTCAGTTCACAGATTTGGTACATTATTTAGGCGCGAATAAAGAGTGGGCAGGCTACAAGTCTTGTGGGGATAATCTTTTAAGGTCGTTTGGGGAATGGGCTGTAAAAAAAGAAAAAGTTTGGTTGGATGGAAAAACTACAATTGCATTTTTAGGAGAGTTTTCCGCTGGAAAGACTTCTATTGTTAACAGGATTTATTCTCAAGACAATAAAAATGTACCCAAACTTCCGGTCAGTACAGAGGCTACGACAGCAATTCCGACATATATAGCAGGAGGAAATAGTTTTTCATATACTTTTGTCACTCCAAGTGATGAGAGGAAGAAATTAAAACCAGAGACTTTCAATTTGGTGTCAAAGAGGATTTTGGACAATATTAAAGGTACATCTTCTTTGATAAAGTATTTTGTTATGACCTGTGACAATCCGAATTTGGCAAAATTCAGTATTTTAGATACCCCAGGATTTAGTTCTAATGATAAGGAGGACGAATACCGAACAACTGATGTCATTAGGGAAAGTGATGCGCTTTTCTGGGTGTTTGATGTAAACAATGGAACGGTTAATCGGAAGTCTATAGAAATTTTGAAAAAAGAGTCGCAATTACCTCCGTTATTTGTTGTTATCAATAAGATTGATACAAAAGCAGATGTGGAAGTTCAAAAAGTCGAGAGCTTAATAAGGAAAACATTAGCCGATGAGGGATTGAATGTAAAGGGGTATATTAGATTCTCTTCCCAAGCACCTTTGGAAAATATTATGAGGGTGGTTAAATCTATCTCTCCGCAGCAGAATGAAAGTTATCTGTTGGATATGGATAATTATTTGAAAGGTATTTTGAATGATGTTGAAACAATAAAGCGAGATATGGAGAATCGATCAAAAGATGCGAGAGATGTTGTTGCGAGGGACAATATCTCTTTTGATGAAAAATTGCAAAAAACGGCTTCAGATATAGAGTCTTTAGAGAATTATTTTGATCATAAAGATGAAGTTTCTTTTATTATAACTTTCAAGAAAGAACATTATGAGGTTTCTAAACATGGGTTTAATGTTTTTAAGAGCAAGCTGAGGGAAATCTCGAATTTCGTTGAGGAGACATTAAGAAATAACATTAAAACTTATGGTAATAATGTTGCTGCATCAGAAGATAGAATGAAAAGTTTACAAGGAATAAAGGATGTATATAATAGAGTGAGAGATTGTGTTGATAGTTTTAACAGAGTAAAAAATATATAAAAAGAGTATTATGGTACAAAATAACATGTTTGAGGAATTGCAGGAGAAAAAGCAGAATTTATTGTCTCTTGCAAGTAAAGCGGTAGAATATGGTTGGATCCCCCAAAATAAAGAGGAGGGAAAGGCAATTTCGTTATCCGAAATAAAAGAGAAATTGGAGAAGGATACTTTGACAATTGGGGTGATCGGACAAATGAAATGCGGGAAATCAACGTTTCTAAACTCGTTCGTTTTTGAAGATGAGATTTTGCCTGCAGCAACAACTCCGATGACGGCAGCATTGTCTGTAATTACATACGGAGAGACGAAACGAATTGTCGCTGAATTTTATACAAAGGATGAGTGGGAAGAGCAAAAAATATTGGCTCAAAGAGATATGTCTGGTTTGTCTCCATTAGAAGAGTCTAAGATTAAAGCAGCGAAAGATTTGGTGGCTGTCTCTGTGAAATTGGGTTCTTCTTTGGAGAACTATTTGGGCAAGACGCAGGAAGATACGTTTGAAAATTTGATTGATTATGTAGGAGCGGATGGTAAATATGTTGCAATTACGAAATCAGTAAAGATTTATTATCCAAAAGAGTATTTAAAAGGAGTGGAAATTGTTGATACTCCGGGATTCAATGATCCGATCCAATCTCGAGAGGAAAGGACAAAAGAATTTTTAAAACGTGCGGATGTGGTTTTGATGATGCTTTATGCTGGTCGTCCGTTTGATGCTACTGATAGGGACATAATTTTCAATAATGTAAAAAAATGTGGAATCGGGAAGGTCCTTGTTGCTATCAATAAATATGACATTCCGTATGGGAATGGTGAAACGGAAAATCAGATAAAGGAGTATGTGAAAAATGAACTACGCAAGGCTTGTCAGGAATGTAATGATAATACGTTGGTGGAGATATTGAGGGAGACTGAACCTATCACGTTATCTGCAGAGATGGCTCTTTTGTCAAAGTTGCCTATGTCGAAAATAAACTCTTCTGAAATATTACTTCATGCGTGGAAACGTCATTGCGAAACGTTGGGAATTAGTTCTCAGCAAGAGATGAAAGGGTGGAGTAGATTGGATAATTTGGTTGCTGCAATAAAAAATGTAATAGAAAAAGAAAAAGGAAAGATATTATTTGCCAAGCCATTGAATGCTGTTATTGCTGCTGGAAGGGCTTTGAAATTAGAAAAAGAGAATGATCGGGTGAAAGAAAAGGGAAATGTGGAAATCTTTTCAACTCCAGAATCGGAATTAGAGGAAAAAGAGGCGAACCTAAACAAAGCTCATAGGAGATTGGGGAAGAAAATTAATGGTTTGGGGGAAGAATTGGACTCTGCTCTAAGAGACCTTGTGAGAAAAGGAGAGGAACAATTGGAGGATGAGGTCGATAATTCGTGTAAACGAATGAAAACTATTTTAGAAGGATGGGGGAAAGCACAAAGTTTCGATAGAATAAAACCACAATTGGATAATGAATTATCTCAATTGGTAGAGCGTAGGTTAAAAAGAGCTGTTGGAAATCTTGCAAAAGAAGGACAAACTATGATAGAACGTTGTGTTGAGGAATTTCTCCAAGACTCAAGTGATATAGTTGATAGATTTCTTGATGATTTCGATTTGAACGATTTTATGAAATCACTAAAATGCCATCTGAGATTTGAAGTTGAAGATGGAGACTTGTTTAAAATGTCGCTCGATAATGAAGATGAACATGAATATGGTTTTTTGGACTATATTTATTCGATTTTTAATGGAAATACATTTGGATTGTTAGATGTTGTGGTCAATGTTTTTTCTCATGATAAAATTCGTTCGGATGTGGAGAGTGCTATCAATGAAATAGCAAGTGGTTTTGATGCGAAACCATATTTAAATACAGTTTTTGAAAGAAAAGATTATATTATCGATTTGGTGAAGAAATCTTATATTGATGAACTAATCACTCCTTTGTTAGAGCAAATACAAGAGGCTCGCTCTAAGAGAGAGGAAAGAGAGGCTAATTTACAAAAAGCTCAGACCCGATTGACTGAATTGGAGGAGGCAATAAAGAGGTTAGATCGTCAGATTGAAGAGATGGCGATTTTAGCAAAGTCTGTCTCCTGAATTTATTGAAAAAAAGGGTTGATTCGATTTGTGTGAATCAACCCTTTGATGTTGGATTTATCCCCATATAAAATTTCAAACGGTTAAAATTTTCGTACCTCAATACGAAAATCAGACAAATCCAATGTTTAATGTGTTATTTTGTTCCGTTGGATTTGAAAAGTAATTTTAGTTCCCCTACCTTAGGAGAAATTTAACCCCTTAAAAATAGAATGCTTATGCCAAGATTTAGAATTACAACAAGGAGATTGAAAGTGACAAACGGTGTGCGTGTAGAACCGGGTATGTCTGTCGACGTGGTGACGGATAGCTTTAGTAATCCTGTGGCAACCAATGGTGGACAAGTCGTCGCAGATGCTTTTTTCCGTCTTTATGGAATTGACATCAGGAGGGCTGGTTGCCTGAATAGTGTGGATTTGGAGGTCGAGAGGGTCGGTTAGTCCTTTTTTCGCTTATGGTTTTGCGCCTTGGCTTTGTCAGGCGCAACCATTTTTACATAATGTAGTTTATTTGTGGATTTTAATAGAACGAACCCTCCTAAAATGAGTTAGATATGGAACAGAAGAATATTATTAGCAATGAGCAGAACGCCTCTGTGGAGGAAGTTACGCCAACTTTCTCTCAGGAAGTGGTCGAGTGGTATGAGCGTGGAATGAAATTTTATGAAGGAAAGGTGATGCGTCCTGATAGTGAAAAGGCGGTGGAGTATTTTGAAAAGGCTGCCAAGCATGGTCTGCCAGAGGCTCAATCCCAATTGGCTTACTGTATCTGCAACGGCATCGGAGTGGAACGGGATTATGCGTTGGGTGCGGAATGGTATCGAAAAGCCGCAGAGCAGGGGTATGCAGAAGCGCAATATCGTTTAGGAAACTGCTATTTCTACGGGTTAGGTGTAGAAGCGGACATGGAAGAGGCTGAACAGTGGTACCTCCGTGCTGCGGACA
Source organism: uncultured Bacteroidales bacterium (assembly GCA_937916355.1). Classification (GTDB taxonomy): domain Bacteria; phylum Bacteroidota; class Bacteroidia; order Bacteroidales; family Paludibacteraceae; genus UBA1181. The sequence goes on along the minus strand of CALFTM010000059.1, from coordinate 99,323 downwards.
ATGGGGTGGAGTCGGCGAAAGGAAAGTTGAATGAGTTGAAAAATGAGGTTGAAAGAAAAGCTATCGAGGAATCAGGAGAGAAAACAGAGAAACTCGGATTTTGGGGTACCGTTAAAACGGTGTTGGCTGTTGTTTTAAATATGGCTCTTGCTATTTTGTTTGTTCCGATTCAATTGTGTATAAATATTTTGACTCCGGCATTCAAAATTTCGTTCTACATTTTGTTAATTCCTTTTTGTTTGGTTGCAGTTCTGTATGAAGGTATTAAATCTTTTTTCAAAAAAAGATTAGGTGATGGTGTAGGATGAATCAAACTACACCATTCACTTTGGTTATTCCATATTTTTTTAGGTTTTCTTCTGTTACATGAATGAATAGCAGGAGGTCGTCGAAGACGATGTAGCGTTCTCCATTCATGGTCATGATGCCGGCGTTGTCGTGGAGGTTGATATGTTCAAGTCCGCTGGCGGCATTTTTAGGTACTTTATAATATCCGCCCTCTTCTTCTTGGGTTGGGAGAAAAACCGCATCATGTGTGATTGCGTAAATTTCAGGGAAGAACACATATTGGTGTTTCTCATCCTCCCGAATGATTTCGCAGCTTTTTTCCAGCCAGTTCTGATAAGAAGAGATTAGTTTTGGGTTGGACACTCTTGTCAGTTCCAATTTTTTCCACCACTTCTGTGAGGAAAGTATCCTGTTGAATTCGATTTGGTTGAAAGACTCTTTCTCTGGGATAGAGAACTGATACCAAGCATTATCCTCGTCCGAATAGTTTTCACCGTTGATTCTTTTGGTGATGGCTTGTGGGGCTATCATGTATGCGATGCCTTCTCCGTTGGCGTCTTCCGACAATACGATCGAGTATTGAGTGCCGTATAGTTGGTTTGCCCCCTTTTTTATCCACTTGAGGGCGAAGTAGTAGCCTTTGTTGATTGCCGGAATGATTTGCCAAAATTCGGTGGAGCCATTATTCCCTCCGCACTCGTTCCAGAAACCTTCTATATCCAGTTTGAGCATCGACTCTTTCATTTGTGAGGAGGTGTTGTAGACCTCATGAGGAATCTCAAACGACTCAAAGATGTTGAGGATTTGTGTTGTATGGAAAATCAGGGTGACGCGGCTTTTGTGTTCTTCCTGCCGGGCGAGTGATAGAGCAGGGAGTGTTTGAAACAGGCTTCCCTCCTTCGTGTATTGGTCTAAGATGTCCAAGACGAGGTCGAATTGCTCCTCTATGTTGCGTATGTCTCCGCTTTTTCCCTCGTAATTGGGAAGGATTTTCAACATCATGAGAAACAGCAATGGAGGGTTGATCTGCTCATCCTCTGCCTCTTTGAAAATCTTTTTGTTTTTTGCGTTCAGTTTCTTTCTTTCGTACGGAGGATAGAAGTAGAGGAGCAGTTCGGTGACATCCGATTGAGAGAATGTGCGTCTGCCCATGTGGTGCGCCTTGAAAAAGTCGGAAGTCTTTTTGTACATCATCAGAAGTTTGTCGAGACTGACTTTGTCGTCGGTTATCTGATTCACCTCCCCTTTCAAATCACGAAAAGCTGACCTCAGTTTGTGGAACGACTGGAAGCACCTCTTAATTCCGTTGCTATGGATTGCGTGATTGTCCAGTAAGTCCTCCAATTCCTCCATGGAGTTAAAGACGAGTCGCACACTGGCGATGGTCGTCAGCCATTCGATGTATTGGTTTTTTGAAATTTTCATGACGTGAAATTTTCTATAAAGTTAGGAGTTTTAGATGGTAAATAGAAGGACATGACGAGAAAAAATCTTCAGTTCTGAAGAAAAAACTTATTTTTTTGTATTTTTGCTTAGCCATGTTGTTGATGTTCGTTGGAATTTTTAGTCAATATTATGTTCGGCGACTTTCAGGTGTGGTTTGTTGCGAAGAATTTTTTCGTTTGTGTTATTTGGGTTGTCATTGTATGATGTCGGATTTTAAAAATGAGATGAAATGTCGAATGATTTTAAAGCGATAGTTTGTCTGTAGCATTTTTTTCTTTCTTGATGGTATTTCACAAGGAGGTCTTGTGAAAGTAATAAACGTTTAGAGCAAAAGATTGCTTAAATGTTGATTGGGTTTTGAAGTAGGTGGAAGAAGATTATTGGGGTCAATATAAATAATATTTAAGTGGAGGTTTTATAGAGGTGGGGTAAATATGGAAAAAAGAATTAATTTTGCATGAGGATAAAATTGTGAAATTTAAATGGAATACGTTGTTGATAAATATAATACATATTCAGATATTGTTTCAGATTGTCAAATACCGTTGTTTTTGCAATCTCAAAACAATAATGAAGATCCCGGAACTTTGAGGGTGTTATCTTTATTTTCTGGGTGTGGAGGAATGGATATTGGTTTTGAAGGTGGTTTTATATGTCATAAAAAATCTGCACCAAAGAGTAGTTTTCATGAGATAATAAATGAAAATTGGGGTTTGCTAAAAAAAACAAGATTCAAAACTGTTTTTGCTAATGATATTTTAAAAGAAGCTCAAGTGTCATGGTGTCAGTATATGTCTAGTAGACACGTAGATTTAAGTCTATTTCGCTCAGAAAGCATTGTTGATTTAGTGAAAATGTCCAAAAGTGGGGTTGAGGTTTTCCCTCCTAATATAGATGTTGTGACAGGAGGTTTCCCTTGTCAGGATTTTAGCGTTGCGGGGAAAAGAAAAGGATTTGATTCCCAAATGTCTCATGATGGAAAGAGACGGATTATGGAAGCGACAGAAGAGACGAGAGGAAAACTTTATTATTGGATGAAACAGGTGATAGATATTGTTAAACCCAAAATGTTTGTCGCGGAAAATGTAAAGGGATTAGTGAGCTTAGGAGATGTGAAAGATATTATTCAGCGGGATTTTGCATCTGCGGATGGAAATGGTTATGTTGTATTGCCGCCAAAGATTTTGCATGCCGGGAATTATGGTGTCCCAGAGACCCGAGAACGTGTGATTTTCATTGGGGTGAAAAAATCTTGTCTTACACAAAAAGCCTTACAAGCTTTAGAAAAAGAAGAAATAGAAGATTATTATAATCCATATCCAAAAGCTACACACTCGTATACCCATAGTAGCACGTCTCTTTTAGCTCCAGTCTCTTGTTGGGATGTTTTTAAAGATTTAAAAGAGCCTGAAGAGTCTAATGATTTGTCTCAAATAAATTATTCTCGTGCCAAATATATGGGAAAACACTGTCAAGGACAAAATGAAATTAATTTATATGGATTAGGTCCTACTATTCGTTCTGAACATCATGGAAATATAGAATTCCGCCGTTTGTCAAAAGAGCATGGAGGAGCTTATCTGGAAGAGCTGCAAAAAGGCATGAAAGAACGCCGTCTTACGCCTCGAGAGTGTGCCTTGATACAAACGTTTCCCCCAGATTATCCATTTGTTAAGTTTAAAGGATATACAAAAAAATTCAGTTTAAGTCCTTCTGGAGCATATAAAGTGATTGGGAATGCGGTTCCTCCATTGTTGGCTTACAATATTGCAAACCGGATTCAAGAATTATGGCCTGTTTATTTTGGTTGATTAGAAATGGATAATATTATTCAAATAAGAAAAATTGATATAACTTTGGCAAATCAGGCGTTTGCAGAGTTGATGGAAAAAACCGAGAAAATGATGAATGATTTTTCTCGGCTTCATGTTGATGTGGTGAAAAAAAAATCCTCGTCAGATTTGGAGTGTTGGTCTGAACAGATGATTAAAAAAGCATGTGAATCTACCCCATTTTCTCCTAATAATGTGAAATTGGTGTCAGGAAACAGATTCCCTGATATTGTAGCAGAATCGTATTATGGGGTAGAGGTGAAATCGACTAATAAGGATCATTGGATTTCTACGGGAAGTAGTATAGTAGAGTCTACTCGGGATGTAAATGTAGAAAATATTTATATGCTTTTCGGGAAATTGGGAGGTGTTTGTCCCGAATTTAAATGTAGACCTTATGAGAGTGTTTTGTCAGATGTGGCAGTGACTCATTCTCCAAGGTATTTGATTAATATGAATTTAAAAGAAAATGAAACGATCTTTGCAAAAATGGGGATGTCTTATGATGATTTTAGAACATCAGGGAACTCGATAGAATGTGTGCGTCGTTATTATAGAAAAAAAGCGGAAAAAGAAAACAAAGCTGAGATGCCGTGGTGGTTGACAACAGAAAACGTTGAAAAAACAATGGGGTTTAATATTCGGCTATGGAATACATTGGAGAAAGAAGAACAGGTGGATTTATTAGCAAAGTGTATGATTCTATTTCCAGAAGTGATGAATCCGAAGCAAAGTAGTACTAAATATCATAAAGTGATATTGTGGCTTTGTTCTTATTGTCAAGTTGTTGTCCCTAATGTTAGAGATTTGTTTTCTGCAGGAGGTCAAATATGTAGAGTCGATGGTAAATTACTAGACACGAAAAAACCAAAAATTTATAAGAAGATTGTAGATTTTTCAAAGAAGATTAAAAGTTTATTGCAAGAACCGTCCTTGGAAATGCTTGAATTGATGAAAGAATTTAATCCGAGGTTAATTACTCAAGATAAACGGTACTATGAAAATTGGTTGAGACTTTGCGAAGATTTGGATGAGTTTGATTTAAAATGGATAGAAAATGAAAGTGTTTTGGAGTAATACTCATAAAAAAACTATGACAATGTGTTTATATTGCTTGTCTTTGAAAGGTGGGGCAATGAATAGAAACTATGTAGATACAAATAAAAAAAATTAAGATATGAAATTTAAAAGAATTTTGCTAAAACTCAGCGGCGAGTCGCTAATGGGTGAACAAGGGTATGGTATCGACGAAAATCGTTTGATGGAGTATGCGGAACAGATCAAGGAGGTGGTGTCTACTGGTCTGCAAGTGGGGATTGTGATCGGTGGCGGAAATATCTTCCGTGGATTGAGCGGTTCAAAAAAAGGTTTTGACCGTGTGAAGGGAGACCAGATGGGTATGCTGGCGACTGTTATCAATGCTTTGGCTCTCAACTCGGCTTTGAGTTCCGTGGGAGTGAAAGTGAAGGTTTTGACTGCTATCCGAATGGAGCCTATCGGGGAGTTCTACTCTAAAGACAGAGCCGTCGAATTACTGAATCAGGGGTACGTGACCATCTTTGCGGCTGGTACTGGTTGCCCTTATTTCACAACTGATACGGGTTCTTCTTTGAGAGGTATCGAAATCGAGGCTGATGCGATGTTCAAGGGTACGCGCGTGGACGGTATCTACACAGCAGACCCTGAAAAAGACCCAACGGCCGTGAAGTATGATGATATTTCATACGATGAGATATTGAATAAGAATTTGAAAGTGATGGATTTGTCTGCTACGGTCATGTGCCGCGACAATAACTTGCCAATCGTTGTCTTTAATATGGACAAAAAAGGAAACTTGAAAAAGGTAATCGACGGAGAAAATATCGGAACTTATGTTCATCCGTAATCGTTTTTTTTAATAAGAGGAGAGGCGTGCAAACCATGCCTCTCCTTCTTTTATGTAGGTTTTCTGATGAAAGACAAGTAATTTTACGGTTTTCCGACAATTAAAACATCTCCGGCTTTAATTGTATTGTCTTTAAGGTTGTTCCATTTTTGCAGTTGTTCTACTGTACAGCCGTAGGTTACAGAAAGTCGGTAGAGGGTCTCTCCCTTCTTGACTTCGTGTAGTTTGTCTTGTCCTACAGGCTTTTTCTCCTCTTTTTGTGGTTGTGGAGGTTCTGGTTTCTTCTTTTCTACATCTTTTCCTTTTTTCTTCCTTTTTTCCTCTTTACGGAGTTCCTTTCTCCCTTTTTTCTTTTTAGGCTCTGGCTTGGGAGTGATTTTTTTGTGGTCTTTCTCTTTCTTATGAGGATCTACTTTGGGTGAAGGTTCTGGTTTTAGCTCTTCATCTTTTTTGGGTTGTGGTGTTGTGTCTTTTTGCACCTCCTTGCTTGAGTCGTTGTTCTCGATAACCTCCTCGTCAGATGAAAGAGGTTGGACATCTGAGATTTCAGGAAGTACTCGCTTACAGCCTACAAACCTTTTGTTGTAGTAGTCGTAGCCAGGGTAGAGGTCGATCGTCACCCCTTTTTGAACCGATGCGTGGATGAAACTCACAGTGTCGCCATCTTCGCTCACGTTACAGATGATTCCGACGTGTCCTACCGTACTGCCTCCTGCTTTGCTCCCATTGAAGAATATTAAATCGCCGATTTGTGTGTTTTTCAATTTCACCTTGCTCCCTTGTTGGTATTGTCCGGCGGACGAGGCATTGAGCGAGTAGCCGAATTTTTTGAAAACATACCCGGTATAGCCCGAACAGTCAAATTTTGAAGGACCTTTTCCCCCATATTGGTAGCGGCATCCGATATACTCTTTAGCGTATGCGACAAGTGAGTCGTGAAGAGTCATGCGGCTGTTTTTAGCACCGGCGGACATCACAAAAAAAAGTAATACGGACAATATCCCTAATGTTTTAACGGTTTTATTTTTCATGGCGAAAAAAATATTAAAGGCAACTTCTATTGCTTGTTTTTTTTTGATTTGTAGAAATTGCCGAGGTTTGGAAATCAATATTTCTTGGTTGGCAATAATGTGACGCTTCCTTCGCTCCGTTCAAAGACGAACACTTTGTCGAAGTTGCTTTTGTAGCAGTGGGAGAGTGCTTTTTTTGCCGTCAGCGGATTGTAGGAGCTGGACATCAAAAAACTGTTTTGGATGATGATGAGCCATTGCTCGTCGCATGGTTTGTATTTCTTCAGTTTGCAGTTCTTTGCCAGCAGTCGTTGCGAGACACTTGAAATGGAGAGCGGTTTGACTTTTGTGGCGATGGCGGCATACCAAAGGCTCTCCTGCCATCTTCCTGTCACGTTGTGAATCGTGATGCTTAGGATTTTAGACGGCAGTTTGTGGTATCCGTATTTGGAGGTGCGGTCTACTTTATATCGCATTCCGGTTCCTTCTGGGAGGTTCTCCTTTACGATTTGTGCCACCTCTTCTGCCAGCCCGTTGCGTATGAGGATTTGTGCTTCAGCATCCACCATCAGCACCGTTGGACTGATCTCTTCGGAGAAGAGAACTTCGACCACCAATTGGAACGGACACTCCTTTTCGACGATGCCCATCGCCTCGTCCATCAGTAGTGTGAGGAAATCCTCATGCGCCCGAAGGTTGAAGAGTTTGTCTCCTCGCTCATACTTCAGTTCTGTCAGCTCTATCCCGATCGTTTTGCCATCATGCTTCAATAAGAAGTCGGGGGCTTCGAATTTCTCGACGCTCCCAATCGGAAAAGACGAATATGAAGAACGGAACATGTTGATGATCGCCCACTCTTTTTTGTCTTTCTTTTCTTGGTTATGACTAATGACTCCCATACGCAATCTCTCTTTTTACAAACATAAAAATTTATTTTATGGATTGCAAATAAAATGGTCGCTTTTATTAATTTGATGATTTTGATTGCACGAAACTTTAATAAACTGCTTTTTCTTTCGTTTCTTTGTCGTATCTTTGCAAGGTTTGAATGAATTTTTTATATAAACGAAATTGTATAATATGGATTTTAGAATATTAAGGGGTAAATTGATGGGTGGTTTTGCGACCCTGCTTTTGTCTACCTCTTTTGTAGGATGTATTCAAGACGAACCCGCTAATTCGGAAGCTGACATCCTGTTTTGCGACCTTTCTGACACGAAAGAGTTCTTGATTTCTCCGTCTGACACGCTCATGGAGATTACCAGTATCAAAAGTGATATAGAGATCTTTGTGAAGCCGGGTTGTGACCTGACGAAGATGGCTCCGGAGTTCCTTTTGACTGATGGTGCGACGATTTCCCCTAAAAGTGGTTCTGTGCAGGATTTTTCAGACAATAAGGTAGTGAAGTATGTCGTGACTTCTGAAAATGGGGAGTGGAAGCGTACCTATAATGTTACATTCACCATATTCCCGGAATTGCCAAAGAAGTTGAGTTTTGAGAATTTCAGGCTGAACGAGAAAAACCAGTATCATGTTTTGTATGAAGTGGTGAATGGTGTGGACATCCTTTCTTGGTGGAGTTCCGGAAATCCGGGATTCTGTTTGGCTTCTGCAGGGGCTGGACCTGAGGCGTACCCGACGGTTGTCGTAGATGATGGATATGTCGGTAAGGGAGTGAAGATGACGACTCGCTATGCCGGCAGTTTCGGTGCTCAGGCTGGTATGCCGATTGCGCCGGGTAACCTCTTCCTCGGCTCGTTCAATGTACAGCAGGCGTTGAAAGCTCCGCTTTCGGCTACTCGATTTGGTGTAACATTCACAGAGGTGCCAGATTCAATCGTCGGTTGGTACAAATACAAGCCCGGAAAACAAATGACGGATGGACAATATAATCCGATCGACGGAACGGATGATTTCAATATCTATGCGGTTTTCTATGAGAATACAGATGAGGAGGGCAATGCGGTTATTGTCGATGGTACGAACACATCCTTCAGTGAGTACATGGTGCTTTATGCGCAAATTGATAAGACTTCCGTGACGGATGAGTGGACACGCTTCTCGATTCCTTTTGAACCTCGTAACGGAAAAACCGTGGACATTGAAAGGTTGAAGAGCTACGGCTACAGTTTTTCAGTGGTCTTCTCTTCCAGTGTGAAAGGTGATTTCTTTACGGGTGCAGTTGGTAGCGAACTTTATGTTGATGAGGTTGAAATCAAGTGTAAGAACATAGAGTAGTCTGTGGAAAGTATTTTTTAATAAGCATAGTATTATTTAAAGTATGATGTCGATTATGAGAGTTCTAAAATATATATGTGTGGTTTTGGGGTGCATGTCCGTCTCTTTGACACAGGCTGCGGAAGGTTTGGAATCTGCCCAACCATCAGTTGAACCTAAGGTCATGGGAGATACCGCCTTTTATAAGAGTGATAGTGTTTCAGCCGTTGAAGTGGAGGAGCTGAAGTCCTATTTTGAGTTGCGCGCAGGGTATCAAATCGGAGGAACTGTACCGTTCCCGTTACCGGCTCAGATGCGTAAGATTAACGGATTTTCTCCGTTGGGGAATTTCTCTGTGCAGGCGTTAGGTGTTGTCCCTATCGGGAAACGTTGGGAGTTCGCACTCGGTATGAAATTTGAACGAAAAGCAATGACGGCTGAGGCGACAGTGAAGGACTACAATATGTCTATTCAGGACGAAGATGGAGGAGTGATCATGGGGCGTTGGACTGGAGGTGTGACGATGACGGCAGACCAATGGTTTTTGACCATGCCATTCTCTTGTGCATTTAAAATTACGGAGGTGGGAAAAATTCGTTTGGGTGTATTCTACAGTTACCTTTCCAAAGGAGATTTTTATGGGGAGGTATATAACGGATACCTTCGTGAGGGAGATCCTACCGGTGCGAAAATCGAAGTGGATGATAAACCTCAGTCCTTTAATTTCTCTTCCGATTTGAAACGTTTTCAATGGGGACTGACATTGGGGGGCGAGTGGCGTTTGTATAAAGGACTTTCCGCTTTCGTTGACCTTGATTGGGGGCTCAGTGATATTTTCGTGGATGAGTTTGAGACCATCACGTTCGATATGTTCCCAATTTATGGAACAATCGGTCTGGGCTATTCTTTCAAGTGATTTTCTCCTTGATTCCGTGTTAGAGAAATAATAAAACGGTGTTTTATACGTTACTTAATTCGATACTAATTATCTTCAAAATTTTTTGAATTGAAAAAGATTGTTTTTTTTATAGTTCTATTGTTAGGGTGTGCCACTGAAATGATGGCACAGCACGCACATGGGCGAACCAATTATCAGATTAATGCCGACAACCGACTTTATCATTTCGGCTTTACGTTGGGTCTGAACATGATGGACTTCAACCCTGAAAATGCGGCATTGGTGGATGAAGACGGCAAAGTGTGGTTTGGAGAAGACACTCGCATGACACCGGGTTTTTCGGTGGGTATCGTCTCCGATTTGCGGATTTTCTCGTGGTTGAACCTGCGTTGTTGTCCGATTTTGTTTTTCAATGAGCGCACCATGCGCTATTTTGATGCAGATGGAGAAGAGTCAGAATTGGGCGAAGTGATAGTGCAATCGAACATGATACAATTCCCTCTCACGTTCAAATTCAGAGGTCAACGCAAAAACAACTTCCGTCCTTACCTTTTGGCAGGAGCTGCCATCACGTTGGATATGGGACGAGATGCAGAAAAGACATTGATGTTGAAGCAGTTCGATTATGGTGTCGAAGTGGGAGTGGGGTGTGATTTCTATTTGCCATATTTTAAGATTTGCCCGGAATTTAAAGTCTATTTAGGTTTGGGTGATGTCTTGGAGCGAGACCGTCCGGAGATTGCGGATATTTCGGAAATGAAATACACCAATACGCTGTCCAAACTGACTTCCCGTTTATTTATCTTATCTTTTAATTTTGAGTAAATCAATAACTTTGAAAATATGAAAAAAAAGAGGTGGTGTTGTCCATCTCTTTTTTTTTGTAAAAGAAACATTAGAAAAAAATCCGACCTTTAACTATTTGTTAATTAGAATAAAATTTTGTAAATTCGCCCTTTGATAAAATAGGTGTATTCAGGTGATAATAAATTACCACGAAAAACAAATTTAGTAAAAAACAAAGTAAAGATCATATATAATATGGGTAATTTAAAAGATTTTAGGTTAGCAATTCTCGCTTTGGCGTTATCCGCTGGAGCTACGAATGTATCAGCTCAGTGTGTGGTGGCCAGCACAAATTTTGACACGAATTCAGAGCTTTGTTGTCCTATATTGACTTCCGATGCAAAAGTGGGGGGGTGGTATAACGAAGAGCTTGATTGGGATGCGTTGTGTAAATCAGACATGTTCATTGGTCCGGAATATGCAAAACAAACTGGTATCGGAGGAGTCTTCGCCAGTGATGGCAGCAATGACATGACCGACATTGATGATGTTTTTCATCTAAATAATCTTCAGGCTGATGGAAAACCGGCTCAGTATGGTTATTCTACCGTCACTGCTCAGCCTAAACTTGTGCACTCATTTTGTAAAGCGAATGAAGTGCCAAACAATATGTATGTCAACATTGGTTCCGCGCCACTTTGCCCTATAGTCTCTTATACGGTGCATGGATTGACTCCCGGTACTACTGCTGAATTGTCTTTCACTTTGTATAATTTGTTGGATCCTACATATTTCGACCATCTTGCAACGAATGTGTGTGTAGGAGGAGGTAAGGCACCTCAAATGATGGATTTTATCACGAAATATAATTATTCAAATCAAGGAGTAATCAATGGAAATAAATTGGGATTTGGAGTGGTGTCGAGTGATGACAATGTGCAGTTCAACACCTCATATAACAATGCACTTCAATTGACTAACTCAAAAAACGCCAAAACAGTAACAGCTGATTATGGAGAATTCACAACAGTTACTCATGAAGCAACGGTTCCTGCAACCGGTACAGTGACATTTTATTTCTATCGTACCGGTGATTGTTTCCAGATCCCTATTGGTATAGATGATATAAAAGTGACGGGAGAGGTTAAGCCGGTCATTTCGACCACCGGTAACCCTTGTCCAGAACAACCGTTGCGTATTACTTCAAAACAGAGCTATCCGGACGGTACGAAATTTTCTTGGAAGGAGTCTGTTACAGGTCAGACATCTACGGAATCTAGCTTCAATTTCATTCCCAAAAAGCCTGAAACTGATTATAGTATAACTCTTGAAGTTACATTGCCAGGTTGTGAGCCTTCTAAGTCGGACGTTTTGAAGGTTCATTCAGGAACTTGTTGTACAAGTGCACAAGGAGCTCCTATGGCTATGACAAATTTGTTCTTTGATGATTTCGGTAATTTCCCAACCGATGACACATACGAATGGACGGATAGATTCGGAACAACTCATACAGAGAAGATACCTGCTGGACAGGTTCACACTTCTCAGTCTCATGGAGGAGACCTTAAGATTCCATTTGTCAAGGCGTATAATATTGAGAGTAGTGGCGCAAAATTAGCTGTGCCAGTAGCAGGTAGCGTTCCAGATAAGACTGAGTTGTATAACCACGGTGTGTATGTCGTTTCTAAATATGGAGGTTATCCTGGTGGTGTGAAGTATGATAATTCTGGTAGTCAAACCGGAGGTATGCTTCAGTTCGACCTTCTTGATGATGGTTCTCAAGATGAGTTCTTTGAAATAGATATTGAACATATCTGTACAGGAAAAGAGATTACATTTGGTGCGGACTTCGCATCTATATCTGATCACCCAGGGTCTATTGAGGTGAAATTGGAGTATGAAGGAAAAGATCTGGTGAGCAGGAAACAGAATTTTACTGGAGGTGTTGATGGATGGAAAGGTATAAGCGAAAGTTTTACGATAGATGCAAAAGATGTGGGTAATGCAAGTGAGGTTACTATCACAATGAAGGTAAAACATAATGATGTCATATCAGGACAAACTCGTGACTATGCAATCGACAATATTATTTTCCAAGTTTGTACACCTCCAGATGTGAATGTGGAGTCTTCAGTAAGTACGGGAAAGGACATCCTCGACCTATGTACTGAGGATGTGTTGACTCTTACTTCTGTTACTTCTGATGCAGTAAAGAGATTCTATTTGTACAGTGGAAATCAAATAGATCCAGATAAGAAGGTGGGTTACGTTTACCAATATACATTCCAAGATCCTTCTACTGAATCTGATGATAATCCTATCACATGGAATACTCTTCATAAAGAAGAGGTGGTGGAGACTGAGTCTTTTGATGTAAATGTAGAAACATATTGGGATGATATTTTCTCTAAGTTGGAGGACGACCCTAATCATGAGAAACGCATCTATTTCCGCGTCGTTGTGGGTGAGTATGGTGATTTGATTGCAGACCAATCTTGGAAGACCAATTCTGCATTCTCTCCTTGTCGTAAGATTTCCATCTCTACAATTCCTGTTGTGGCAGGTCTAAACTGTGCAGCATGTTCAAAGCCAGACCCATTGACATTCGATGCAAAAGGAGGAATTTTTGACGCGAAGAAGAAGACAGTGTCGCTTTGCCCTAATGGCTCGACGGTGTTGTCTGCCGGTAGCGTCCATGGAAAAGATAAGGACGGGAAAGATTACTACGACTATGATGTGAAGTGGTTCAAGGAGGTTGTCGGAAGTGCGGCCATCGAGGTAAAGAAGTGTACAAGTGACGATGCGGTAATCCCTACTGTAACGGTGGATTATGCAGATGTGGAAGCAGCAGGAGAGGCAGGAGTGAAATATATCGTTTCGCTTCACGACTATTTCGACCCAACATTGGCGACAACTCAGTGTGACATCACCGACACAATTACCGTCATCGCTCTTCCTCAGCCAGAAGATAAACTTACCGATCCGACCGAGTTCTGTGAGGGTACGGGATTGAAGTCTAAACCGACTTTGACCATTTCTAACAAGGAAGTGATTTGGTATGATTCTAAAACTGACACTTCAGAAGCAGGAAAATCAGAAGAAGCACTTACGCAAGCGGTAATCGAAGCCGTTGAGGCAGCAGCCTCTCCGAAGGAGTTCTACTATGTGGTGCAGGATGAGAATGGTTGCCGTTCTGAGGTGAACACCTACACGGTGACTGTCAATCCAATCCCCGTCGCATTGACAACCAAAGATGTGCAGTACCTGAAGTCGGAAGGTGTTAATGGCTTCAAAAAATTGGAAGAGCAAGAACCAGATGTTGTAACTGGTGCGGCTGCGACATCAACTGTGATGTGGATGGGACCTTTCACTGGTGTTAAAGGGGTGGATCCAGTTCAACCGGATACTGGTACGAAAGCGTCAGCGGACTATACGATGTTCACATTGGCTGCGCCAAATGACGCTTCAAAGGATGAGACGTTCTATTATTGGGTGTTCCAGCAGTCGGATAAGGGCTGCGAGGGCGACACCGTAAAGATTCAGGTGGATGTGGTGGGTGCCCCTGCGCCTGAGACAACCGATACAACATATTGTTTGAACGGAACTGCTGCTACTTTGGCTGCTAATTCATTTGTGAATACTCAAGTAAAGGGTAAAGAGTTCTATGGATTGAAGTGGTATCTGACGGATGATGAGAAAGACAAAAATGATTTGGGAGAGGAGTACGTTCCTTCTACCGAAAATGTAGGGCAGACGACTTACTATGTCTCTCAGTATGATCTGGAGAATCCGGAGAATGAGAGTATGAGAAAACCGATCGTCGTAACTGTCGTAGGTGTGAAAGAACCTGAATTTAAGGGTTTGGTGACTGAGTATTGTAGTGGCGATAAGGCCGCCGAGTTGCCGAATACACTGACCAAAGAAGATTCTAAATACTATTTTGCGAGTGAGGTGGTTTGGTATAAAGCGGATGAAGCAGGGAATTTGGATTCAGCGGCGACCTATCCGATAGACACCGATGTCACAGAAACCATAACATACGATTTCACGGCGAAGCAGAAATATACGATCAAAGAGTCTGGTGAGATATGCGTAAGCGAAGCTGCTGAATTCTCTATCAATGTTAATTTCACTCTGGCTGCAAACGATACTACCATTTCATACCTTTCTTCTGATGCTACGAGTCAGAAGGATAAGGATGGAAAGAATCTCTTTGAGTCTATTTCGGACAAAGGTTGGAAAGAAGAGGCTGGCTATACATATATGTATGTAGAAAAAGGAAAGACGGATACTACAACCACACCTCCAACGCCTGCTTGTGACACCGCATCATTGGATGGTACGACGAAGACCATCACTTATGAGGTTTACCGTATCAACAATGAAACTTCATGTAGAAGTGAGGTCTCAACCATCAAGGTGACGATCAGCGACGCGCTTCCTCCGTTGGTGAACGATGTTCTCTATTGTGAGGGCGAGGACTTACAACCTTTGACGGCAAAGGTTCAGAAACAAGGATCGAAAAATGAGTCTGATTACACAATCTTGTGGTACGGAACGGAAGAGCCGGCAAGCACTGCTACCGTTTCTCCTAAGTCGGAAGGCAATACTTATGAGTTGACAGGTACTGCTGCCGTTGAAAATAATGCGCTGACCGAGGTGACATATTGGGTGGCTCAACGTGACGAGACGACAGGGGCGGTGAGTTCGGCGGTTCCGCTCAAGGTGATCGTTTATCCAAATCCGGATTTGACGATAACAAATCCTGATGCGGTCTGTGAAGAAGAGGTGGATTTAGCGTCAGCAGTCACTTTGACGAATGAAGTGGAGGGAAAAACCTATACGAAGTCCTATTTCTCAGATGCATCAGGAGAAACCCAATTAGAGGGTGGCAGCAAGGTTTCTGTCTCAAATACTTATTATGTGCAATACGCGTACGATGCAAAAGTGGCTTCAGGGAAAATGTGTAAATCAGAAATTAAACCAATAGAGGTTCAGATCGACACCCTCTCGGTGATTGCCGAAGATGTCTCCACTTGTCCGAATATGACGGCGACGTTTACCGCGCAAGCGAAGACCAATGTTGGAACTGTCACTTATAAATGGTCAGGTCCGGATTCGGATTCTGGCACAGGTGCGGAATTTACGACGCAAGCGTTTGACGGGGATTACGGAGCATCATACGACTATGAGTTGGTGGTTACTGCCGGAACTTGTACTGAACCGAAGGATTTGAAAGTCTCTTTGGGTGAAGGTCCGGTAGTGGGAACGCTTAAACTTGCGGATGCCACAAACACTTCGTTAGCTGAAAAGGTATATACAAATTCCAATACCTCAGAGCCATACTACTTCTGCGAATCGGTTACGGTTACCCCTAAGTATGACGACACTTCCGATAAAAATAATGTCAAAGAGGTTTCTGAGTACACCTTGTCTAAAGGGGATGCGATCATAAATGCTCCTTATGAATTGAACGAGGCAGGTAAATATACTTTGTCGTTCGTCAACGGTTGTCCAACGAAGGTAGAGTTCGAGTTGATCGACGCTTCTGTCGAGATCACCTCCTTGGAGTCTTCTGAGTTGGAAATCTGTGAAGGCGATAAGTTCAGCTCAAGCATCACTGTTTCGCCTCAAAATAGCATAGGATACACCGTGACGTGGAAGAAGGATGATGTGGCGTTGAGCGGAGCGAACGGAGAGTCCTATGGAATTGATAAGGATAAGACGAAACCGTCTCATAGCGGACTCTATTCTGTAGAGGTTAATCGAAAAGGTTGTGTTGCTAAAGAAGAGGTGGGCGAACTGCAGGTGAAACCTTACATCAAATTGGAAGAGGACAAGAACCCTAAGATCATTCGACGTGGAGAGTCTGTCTCGCTTAGTTTGAATGTTAAAGAGCCGGCGGATGTTTCTGATTTGAATGTAGTGTGGAAAGATAATGGTTCCGCTGTTTCAGAAGCAGAAGATAAATTGTCGTACACAATAGCAGAGGTGACAAAAGATTATGAATTTTCAATTGATTTGTCGGGAGAGGGACTCTGCCCAACTTCCACAGAAATGACCGTTTGGGTAGACGCAGACCTCCAGCTTAAAACAGAGCTTGCGGATACGCTTTGTGAAGAATTGGACTATACGATGACCATAGACACGGCAGGTACTGGAAAGTTCCGTCAGCAAGGTGTTACTCCTACCTTGAAGGTGATTCGCGAAATGGGAGGGGAGACTTTGGATATGTCCGATGATGTGAAATTTAAAAATGGCAAGTTGGAGCTGACCCTTACCGCCGAGAAAGATGCGACATATAAGGCAGTGTTCACTTATGGAGACCAAGAAGAAGAGTCTCCCGAACTCGCTATCGTGATTCCTTCAATCAAGGCGACAGCTCCTGAGACACCAACCATTTGTGATGGCGAAGAGGTCGTGTTGGCGTTTACGAACGTCACTCCGGATGGAACCGTCATCAACTGGGATTCCGACATCACAATCAAGAGCAAGACGGAGGATGGAAAGAGTGCGACCGTCGCACCAAAATACAATAGTACTGTGGGTGTCGGACATCAGTCAGTCTACGAATACAATGTTAAGGCATACAATAGGACCTGTGACAGCTATTTGCCAATCACGGTTACTGTGAAGGTCGACGAGCCGCTCTCAGGTTCGATCACCGGGGATAGCCCGATATGTGAGGGTTCTTCATCAGTCTTGTCAGCCTCCTCTTACGATGCGGAAACCTATCAGTGGACAACCAGCGGAACTACGGTTGGCACAACTGCTGATATAACGGTCTTCCCTCCGGTGACAACACAATACAACCTCAACATGACGAGGGGAACTTGTGTGGCGAGTGACCAATATACAGTCACCGTCACTTCTAATCCTGAAATCGTTTCAGTCGATTCGGTAGGTGTGCGTGATGTGGAGATTGTTGTAGATCCAAGTAAAGGAACAGGCTTGTTCTCTTATTGGCTTGATGGAGACAAAGAGACGATGACAACCAATACTTTGATCAAGGATTTGACTTTCGCAAGTCACGTAGTTACAGTGGTGGATGCGAATGGATGTACATCCGACTTCAATTTCTCTATCGAACCACCGAAGATTTCTATTCCGATCCACTTCTCTCCTAATGGTGACGGTGTGAATGACAAGTGGGTTATCTCCACTTTGCAGGAGGTCTATCCAAATGCGATAGTTCGCATTTACGACCGATTCGGAAAGTTGTTGGCGGAATATCTGGGCGCAGATGAAGGTTGGGACGGAACTTACAACGGAGTCAAGATGATGTCGACCGACTACTGGTATGTGGTAGAAATCGAAGAGATTGCGACGAAGTATGAAGGTCACTTCACGTTGATTAGACGTTAGTTTTTTTATGATAAGATTAGAGCGGATTCCATGGTTATGGGATCCGCTTTTTATTTTGCTTTATTCAGCGGATAGTGTACAGTGTAATTTTGTGGATTTTTTATCAGACAGCCGTTATTTCTCTTTCAAAGGGATTTTCCTAACTTGGAAACAAGTAAAAATAAGTACTAATGAGTGTTTATCGGACAGTAATATTTGGCGTATAGGTCGAACTTTACGTCAAGAAATGCCTCATGTCGTGGACAGCAATAAAAAAGTACTTTTCCTTTTTATTACTGTCGTTGTTGAAAAAATATATATCTGAATATCAATGTGTTACCCCCCCCTATGCTAAATTGAAAAAACTCGTAAAAAAGCTTGTTTTCTCAAAAAAATTAATGATACCTTTGCGGAACTAAAACGTTTCAGTTTTAATATGGTTCTAACTGCTCGCTAATAAAAATACAGAGCCTCCTTTAATTTATATGCACATCAAATTTTATAAAAATATAAAAAAGAATAGAAAAAGAGTGTTGGATTTGCGCTTGAAAAAGAAGAATGAAGAATATGATGAAACATTTTGTTTTTATGTCCACAAGGTTTATGTTGTTTTTTGTGTGTAGACTAACTGTTTGTAAACAGATTGTAGAAGTAGTGAATAAGTTGAGACGTTCAATAAGCAATATATTCAACCTAAAAAAACATGTTGTATTTATAGCGGTATTGTTTCTCAATACCTATGCTGTTCATGCTTTTACATTGTCAGGGGTTTCGGGTGGTGTAAAATATGTCTGTTCGGAAGATGTGTCAGGAGAGTTAACCATTGGAGGAGGAAGTGCTATTTCGAAATATGAATGGTACACTAAAGACGAAAATGGCACAAAAAATATACTATTGGAAAATAGTAAAAATTATAAATTTGGGTTAGATTTAGTCGATAAAACCATTTACATTCAAGAATATAGGAATGGTGTTGTTTATGGTAACGAAGAGATTGTAGAAATAAGAAAAGCTCCCCAAATAAACATAACTACGATAGTTGGGGGCGAAGCGCAATTGTGCAAAAACCAAAGTGTCACGTTATCTTCAAGATTGGAAGACCCAACTTACGAGGCAGACATAACTTACGAATGGAGTAAAGATGACTCACCTATGGGAGAAGGCTCGTCCATAGAGGCTTCGGAGTCAGGTAACTATTCTGTGAGAGCCAACTATAAAGGTTGCTACAGTAACTCACAAACCATTTTCATTGAGGAGCCTAAATCCATTTCCATATCGGGGAATGATGGATTATGTGCGGGAGGTCAGTTAAAGATAAAAGCATCCGGCATGGACACATATAAATGGAATGACGGTTCAACCAACGCCAATAAAACAATAACAGCAGAGGGCGAATATACAATATATGCAGAGTCAGGAAACTGCAAGGATACCATGACATTTGAAATAAAACAAAAAGAACAGCCTCCTTTAAACATCGAAGGGCCAATGGCGTTTTGTCCGGGAGAGAATGAAATAACCCTTTCCGCATCCGTAGGAAGTTCGAGTGTTGAAGACTGGGATATTGAATGGAAAAAAGATGGCATCTTCTATTCTTCCAACCCGGAAATTACAATAACAGAAGAAGGCGAATACTCAATAGAAGCAATCAACAAAGAATCATACTGTAGGGGAAGCGCCAGAAAAGAAATTGGCAAAGTAGAAAATGTAAACGACGTAGTAATAGAAAAAAAATTAGAAGCATGTAGTGGACATACTGAATATTTCACTGCAAAAGGAGACGGTTTAAGTACATTTGAATGGTACAAAGATGGTTTATTAGTTGCTCAAGGCAAGCAACATGGAATAAGTGATGAATCCCCATACCAAGTAATAGGATATACATCTGATGGATGTAAGAGTAAACCATTGGATGTTCAAATCACCTTGATACAATCTCCAGCCCTTGTTCTTAGAGATGTTGCTCCATGCGAGGGGGAAACTGTAATTATTGAAGCTGAATACGAAGACGGAATGAACTTTGAGTGGGTTGCAACTCCCGATGGTGCGGTAAAAGATGGAGATAAACTGACAGTCACTGAGTCTGGAAGATACCGAGCGTCCGTCACAGACCCTGCAACAAAATGTAAAACTGAGGAGTATTTACAAGTTGAATTTCTTCCTTACCCTACAATAGATCTAAAGGAAGATACCGCATACTGCAAAGGAGAAAATATAACAATAAGTGCCGGTGTTGACGATATTGCCGAACAGACATCGTTCAAATGGATGGATGAGAGTGGGGCAGTAATAAAGCAACGAGACAATTCATTTACGCCTAAGGCTCCCGGGACATACACTTTTTTTGCTTCAAATGAACACAATTGCGAATCGAAAAAAACAATTACTGTAAAGGAATTAGAAGTACCAACCCTTACAATAACAGGAACCGATAAATACCTTTGTGGAGATGGGGATTCTATTGCAATAAGTGTAAGTGGTGCCGATTCATATTTGTGGGACTTAAAGGATAATAAAACATCAACAAGTAGCGAAATAAAAATTGGAACTGCAGGAAGTTACCAAGTGACCGGTTATAACGATAACGGATGTAGCTCTACTACAATCGCGAATATATCATCTAAGGCCCCCGTTAATTTGGCTGTTAAGGTAGATACGATTTGCGAAGGCGAGTTTGGTTACATTAGAGTTACGGCCGACAGGGAGTGTGACTACTTATGGACGGGAAATAATACAACTGGCTCTGAGCTTGAAGTGAGCAAATCTGGTATTTACGAATTAATCGCAACAGATAAAACATTTAAGTGCGTCACCAAAGAAAATGTTAAAGTTGAGGTAAGAGAACTGCCTAAAGTGAAAATTAGTCCGGACAACCGATTCGACTCCATTTGCCAAGGAGAAAGTCATAGAATTAACTTGCTGAATGTTGGTTTTTACGACAAGATAAAATGGGAAGATGGCTCAACAAGTACATATCGTACATTGAAAACAAGCGGAGAGTACATTGTGACTGCTACAAACCGTTACGGATGCCAAAATTCTGATACAATTGACCTATATGTAAATCCGCTTCCTGAAATACAAATCGAGGGACCAGACTCAATTTGTAAAGGAGATGAATTGACGCTGACACTCAGCGGCGCAGATTCATATATTGCAGGCAACCTAAAATTAGAAGGAAATGTCTTAAATGAGGTGCCGGTCAGTAGCAAAACATATAAGGTTGTAGGATATAATTCTGCTACCAAATGTAGTTCAGAAGTTGTCAATTATAAAATCCATGTCGATGCTCCATTTAAAATAGATACTGATGGAGCCAAATCTATTTGTGATGGAGACTCGTCGGTTGTAAAGCTATCTGGAGCGACTTCGTTTGAATGGAACAAAGAAGGGGCTGCAACTATCAAATCCGACTCAATCATAATAAAAGAGGGAGGAAAGTATTACATAAAGGCAGAAAAAGAAAATTCAACTTGCGTTGTGAGAGATTCATTTGATGCAAAAATTGAAATGTCTCCAGTTTTGGATGAGATGGCTGATACTTTCTACTGCGAATCTTCTTTTGTTGAATTGAAGCCTCAAAATGCCAATAGCTATCGGTTGTTTTTTAATGGGAATGCATCCGATGGCACTGCTTTTAAAATCAATAAGAGCGGAGCATATAAAATCGTTGGTTACAGCATTGGTGAATGTGTGAGCGACACAATTGAAGTAAATGTAACAGAGAAAAAGAATCCAATCATAACATTCCCTGATAAGATAGTCCTTTGTGAAGATAGTTTTACAACAATAAAAGCAACTGTATCGGGAGATGCTCCATTCGCCTATCAGTGGAATATTCAAGGCAATAAGAACGATTCGATAAAGATCAGTACATCTGGTAATTACGAAATTACAGTAACCGACAAGTATGGTTGCACCCAAAAGGCGGAAGTTGATGTGCTTGCTCAAGCTCCTACAATATCCATAAAGGGAAATGATGAATTTTGTACAGACTCAACTATAACTTTAGTAGGAAGCGGAGATGCGTCCTCTTATAATTGGAAAGGCTTTCAGGATGGGAACGAACTGACAGTTTCAGTTCCCGGTGTTTATCAACTAACAGGCTTCGACGAAGACGGATGCCGCACAACTATCACAAAAGAGGTGAAACAACGTAGCATTCCAACTCTACAAGTTCCGGATAGTGTCTCCTTTTGCCAAGACGAAAGTGTTCTTATCACAGCACAAATGGAATCGCAAGCATCTAAGTATAGTTGGAACGGAGGTGAGGTAATAAACGACAACACCTTTATAGTTGATAAAGTTGGTATCTACTTCGTTAGAGGATATGATGACTTGATGTGTCCAACTAATGATTATGAAATAAAAGTCAGCGAGATATTGAAACCAGAAGCCAAAATCACTGGGAAGGATTATGTCTGCGAAGATGGAGAGGAAATTGAGTTACAAGGAGAAGCTGTTGCAAAATCAGAAAAACCGATTCTAACCTACCGTTGGAACACTGGAGCAACCATAGACAAGATTAGCACAGATGTCGCAGGCATTTACACTTTAATTGTTTCAGACAGAGGATGTGAATCGCTACCGGCAGAACACGAAGTGGTGATGAAAAACAAGCCAACTCTCACTATTGCAGAGGGTACATCCGTTGATTTCTGTGAAAGAGATTCGGTTATAGTGCATGCTCAAAGTTCTGTTCCTGTTGCCTATTTATGGTCTGACGGAAGCCGTGCAGACACATTGACCATTAAGGCAGAAGGTAAATATTCATTAGTGGTTGAGGATGAATTGGGATGCAAAAACAATATAGAAATTGAGTCGAATGAGAAGTTCGGGCCAAAACTTCACCTAAAAGGAGAGAAAATCATTTGTCAATATACATCTACAATAATAGAAGCCGATTGTCCTGAATGCGAAAGCATTGTATGGAATACAGGAGAAGTCGGAAACTCTATAACAATTTCAGAAGCAGGAGAATACTATGCAATTGGGTATAATAGTATAGGCTGCGCAGGAGATACTGTATTTCATACTTTAGAAATAAGACCAGCTCCGTTGGTAGCAATTGAAGGAGAAACAGAACTATCGTCAAACGATTCAACCCTCTTAACTGCCTCCGTAGAAGGAAATGGAAGATATACCTACTATTGGGCACCAACGCACGAAACCAGCGAATCAATTTTAGTAAAATCGACAGATTTCGACTTCTACAAAAGTTATTCTGTAACGGTATTTGATGAATATGGATGTTATAATTTTGCCGTTGTTCAAATCAACAAACATACTGTAAAGATTAATGGAGAAAA
This sequence comes from uncultured Bacteroidales bacterium, assembly GCA_937916355.1. GTDB lineage: Bacteria > Bacteroidota > Bacteroidia > Bacteroidales > Paludibacteraceae > UBA1181. The sequence continues at coordinate 76,308 of CALFTM010000059.1, read as the reverse complement.
AGAATTTTGTGATGGAGACTCAACAGAATTAATTGCAGTAGGTAATGAAATCAAATCATATAAATGGAGCAATGGTTCAACAGAACCTTCAATTGTAATTAGTAGCGGAGGATTGTATAGTCTGGTAACAGAACACAACAATGGAATAATGGATACCATAAAGTTTGAAGTTGTCGAACATAAAAGACCAACTCTACATATTGAAGGACCAAATTCGCTTTGTAGCGGAGATTCCATTCTATTAAAGGCAAAAGGGGATTCCTCCAGATTGCGTTGGAACACAGGGACAACGAATGATTCAATTTGGGTGCGCGCAGACGGAGAATATACATTGACAGCAACTTCAGAATTTAATTGTACATCAACTGACACACTTAATATAACAGAATATCCCCTCCCTTCGATAACAATAGTAGGCTCTGACACTTTAATAGAGGGAGAAAGCATATTTTTGGAAGCCGTAGGAGCAAAAACCTATAATTGGGAATCTCCGGACACTGTCGCAAATCGAATCGAGGTGTTTGAAGGAGGTAGATATCGAGTTGTTGGAACTGATAAAAATGGGTGCAAAAACTCAAATGTACATGATGTCCGGGTTGTGCCAATTCCTCATATTTTGATTAATGACACCACCAATGGAATTGCTATAGTTTGTGAGGACGAAGAATTTAAACTGATAGCTTCTGGTGCGGAATATTATAGGTGGGACACTGGTGAGACAACAGATACAATTTTAGCTAAAGAGAGCCGAATTTATGTGGTCGAAGGGTGTTTGTCAAACGGACAATGTAGAAAGAATAGTTTCACTGTAAACATCTCTCCTAAACCAATTATAGTAGAGATAAAAGGTGAAAATTTGATCTGTCCGGACTCTACAACACTACTTACAGTAAATACTACAGACGACGATTTAATCAGTCAATACGAGTGGAGTAATAGATTGTCAGGCAAGCAAATATCTGTTTCAGATACAGGGATGTACTCAGTTAGAGCAATCAGTCGATATGGTTGTTACTCGACCCCAAAGGAGAAATTAATTTCGTTCTACGAAACACCTCAAATTACATTTGATGGCTCATACGAGTTGTGTGATAATAGTGAAGTAACTATTGCAGCAATAGGAGGTGTACGATACGAATGGTTGGGAGAAGGCATCAATGCGAACTCCATAACTGTCAAGCAAGAGGGTGAATACACTGTCCGCGCATGGAATGAATATGGATGTGCTGCTGACTCTTCTGTTTACGTAAAAAATATTGGTACGCCACAAATTGAAATCGAAGGAAGAGATTTTCTATGCCAAGGAGACTCTTTGGTTTTGAGTGTTAAAGGAGATCGGTTTGTTAACAACTATTTCAAATGGAATACTGGGGAAGATGCAGATTCAATCATGGTCTTCAAAGGAGGAGAATACAGTGTTGAATTAAGTAATAGAGGTGGTTGTTCTGCATCTGCAAAACTTCACATCGAAGATTTGTCCAATCCAATCATTTCCATTCAGGGTAAAACTGAGATTTGTCAAGGAGACTCAGCTCGATTGAGTTCTCTTCTTCTGCCAGAGCATGAAATAAAAGATTATTTATGGAATGATGGTTCAAAAGAATCTGTATTGTACGCCAAGGCAGGAGGAATTTACACATTACAAGCAACAGACATCAATGGCTGTAGAAGTAACATTGCAGAACATAATATAGAAATAAATATCCCTTCTCCGGTTTCAGTCTCAGGAGATTTTCATTTATGTGAGAATCAAGGAGATACAGCTACTGTAAAAGCTCACTCATCAGATGCTATATTCTACACTTGGATTGATTTGAATAGCGGTGATACACTGACACACAATAATCCGACATTTTCAACGGATAAGGTGCGGTCTGTTCGTGTCTTAGCCTCTAATAGCCACCTTTGCGCATCTTACAAAGATGTAGAATTCATAAAAGAGAAGTCTCCTATATTTCAAATTATAGGTGCAGAACATCCGGTATGTAACCAGCTAAAGGCTGTTTTAAAGGCAGAAACGACAGAAGAGTTATCCTACTATTGGAATACAGGTAGCACTAATCAACAAATAGAAGTTGAAAAATCGGGCGAATACATCCTTCGAGCAACAAATAAACACAATTGCTATGCATCAGACACTGTCAACCTGATTCTAAACGATATACCAGATTTGTCTACTACAAAGAATTACTCATTCTGTCCGGGAGAATCTACCGATATTTATGTTAGTGGTGCCAACACCTATTTATGGAGTAATGGTTCTACCTCTAATCATGCGGTATTCTCCACAGAAGATAGTGCGTTTGTGATAGCTACCGACCAATATGGATGTACCAAACGAATCGATTTTAAGGTAACACAATTTCACGTTCCTGAAATCACAATGTTAGTTAGTCCGACTAACATTGAGAGAACCGATCCTTTGGTTTCTTTTGATGTAACTTCCACCGAAGACTTATCCGATTGTATTTTTGAATGGCACATGGGTGATGATAATATTGTAACTGAACAATCTTTCGAATACAAATATGACATAACGAATCAACGTGTATTCCATGCTGGGTTAGTCATGAATACTGTAGATGGATGTAAAAGCATTTCACAAGTAACTATAAGTTGCGATTTAAACATACCTAACACGATAACTCCTAATGGAGATGGTGTCAACGATGTGTTTATGAAAGGTTGTGTGGTTCAGATATTCGACAGGCAAGGTGCGCTTTTACATGAAGGCGACGATGGTTGGGATGGATATCTTCCAAGCGGTGATATAACCCCCGATACTTACTATTACGTATTGACAGACATTACAGGGGAGATTTATAGAGGATATATAACAGTTCGAAAATAAAAGGGAATATGAAATTAGGCAATAAAAGCATTGGGGTGATTTTGACCCTTTTATTAGCAAACATATCAATATCGACCTACTCTCAAACTGATTCAAACATAGCTCATTTTTGGAGTAACAGAAACTATTTTACGCCAGCATACGTAGTACCGATGTTACATGCGTCACTTCTTCAAAGAGGTCAACAATTAGGATTTGATGGTCAGCCGTTTACCTCTGTTGGGCATTTCTCTTGGTACAAGCCGAAGTGGAGATCCCTGTTTGGAGTTCAACTGCAATATGATTATGCAGGGTATACTTCTGTTGCCAAAATTGGAGGCCGATACGCCTATAGCTTAGGCCCTGACGATAATCGAGTCAATTTTGGTCTGCAAGTGGGGATTTCATATCTCCATTATGATGAAAGTAAGGTAAAGGCTGATGATATGAATGACCTTTCGCTATTTGAAAACAATAACATCGTCAATCCTAATTACAATTTCGGTGTGGAATGGGTACACAAGGTAAGTCGCTTCTCCTCTGAAAGAGATGAGTTTACACTGGGCTTTTCTATGCTAAATATGGAAGATTACCTCAATCGACAACGTTATAGAAATACGATAAACGAATTGTTCTTGTATTCTTCCTATCGTTTCCAGAACTTATCGTTATTTGATTTTTATGGGGGTGTCATGGGACGATACTATGATATGAACCGTTTGCAAATTGAATTGCATGCTTCCGCCATCTATACCGGTCGGCATACTGGAAATTTAGAAGATTATGATAGAGTTGCCATTGGTTTTTCTTATAGGCATAATGCCAAGGGGGCGGGGATGTCAGATATTATCATCAATGCAGGAGTGTCGGTGACAAAGCATTTTTACATTGGCTATAGTTTTGATTTGGTGGTTCAAGATGACCTAAAACGACCATATTCTTCCCATGAAATAATGTTGGAATATAAATTCAAAAATCGAAAATGTATGGCAGACCAATCGTCCTATATTTTGTTGGGGGGTAAATGACAAATCCATAGAATTTGCCTTTGCGTATATTACGTTGAGGCTGCTTATGATGCCGAAATGGCAATTTCCTTTCGTTGTTAGATTCTGTCCGTTAGGGTTAATTCTGTGAAATTTTTAATGGTGGAAAAATATTTAGTAAAAAAATACAAGATAAATTTGTGTAGTAAAAAAAAAGTGATACCTTTGCATCGCAAATTTGATGGTGGGAATAGCTCAGTTGGTTAGAGTATCAGATTGTGGTCCTGAGGGTCGTGGGTTCGATCCCCATTTCCCACCCTCACAAAAGAGACGCTCTCGGTTTTCCGGGGGCGTTTTTGCGTTTTTATGAGATGTTAAATTATTTCTCGGAAGATTGGTTGTGATTTGTCCAAAAGAGAAATTTCGATTATTTTTGAAGTCTAAATGTTTTAGATTTTGTCCATGAAAGATAATTCAAAAAAGCATAGGTCGCCGTGGTTTTGGGTTCCGTCGCTCTATTTTGCGGAGGGGATTCCTTATGCGATTGTTGCCACGTCGTTTGCGGTGACGATGTACACCAAGTTGGGACTTTCAAATGCGGAGGTGGCGTTTTATACCTCTTGGCTCTATCTCCCTTGGGTGATAAAGCCTTTTTGGAGCCCTTTTGTTGATGCGTTCAAAACGAAGCGTTGGTGGATTTTGCTGACTCAGTTGTTGGTCGGCGCAGGACTGGCTGGTGTGGCTTTTTGTATCCCGATGGACTCTTTTTTGCAGTCTACGCTCTTTTTGCTGTGGTTGGTGGCTTTTAGTTCGGCAACGCATGATATTGCCGCAGATGGTTTTTACATTCTGGCTCTTAGAGAAAAAGAACAGTCCTTTTTTGTCGGCATCCGTAGCACATTTTATCGAATTTCTATGATTGTCGGACAAGGTCTGTTGGTCTATATTGCTGGTTTTTTAGAATGGAAGACAAAGGATGTTCCATACGCTTGGAGTCTTACTTTTATGGTGGCTGCAGGGGTCTTCCTCCTTTTTGCTGGCTATCATTTTTTTTCGTTGCCTCGTCCCGAAAGTGATGTGGCTGTTGCGGATCGCAAAGTGATGACTGCGTTTGAGGATTCTGTCTCTAATTTTTTTAAGAAAAAAAACATTGTCATTTCTCTATTGTTTGTATTGCTTTACCGTTTGGGAGAGGCTCAGTTGACAAAAATCGCATCTCCTTTTTTATTGGATGAAGTGGCAGAAGGAGGTTTGGGTCTCTCTACAAAAGAGGTGGGCGTGGTGTACGGAACTATTGGAGTTTTGGCATTGACTATTGGAGGGATTCTGGGAGGTATGGCGGTCTCCAAACATGGTTTGAAGAAATGGTTGTGGCCGATGGTGCTTAGCATGAATTTGCCGAATTTGGTCTATGTTTATATGGCGTATTTTCAGCCAACGGATTTTTACGAGATTTCCTCGTTGGTGGCGGTGGAGCAGTTTGGGTACGGTTTCGGATTCACTGCGTTCATGCTCTATTTGATATATATGTCAAAAGGTGAGTTTGCCACCTCCCATTATGCGCTTTGTACGGGTCTTATGGCTCTTGGCATGATGTTGCCGGGTATGATTGCTGGTTGGATACAAGAACAGATAGGGTACGAATTGTTCTTCGTATGGGTTTGCCTTTGTACGTTGCCGGGTTTTCTGCTGGTGAAATTTTTGGAGTTTGATGATGATTTTGGAAGGAAGTAAATTTTTTATGTTTTAAGGATATGTCTGCAAGATTATATTTGATACCTAATACTTTAGGGGATAGTGCGATTGACAGGGTGTTGCCTCCGTTTGATGTTGAGGTGATACGCAAGGTGAAGCATTTCATCGTGGAGGATGTCCGCACCACTCGTCGTTTTTTGAAGAAGGTCGATTCAAATATCAATATCGACGAATTGTCTTTTTTTACATTGAACAAGCATACGACACCTGAGGAGATCACGACTTATTTGCAACCTTTGAAAGAGGGGCACGATATGGGGATTATTTCCGAAGCGGGGTGTCCGGCGATTGCAGACCCCGGAGCGGAGATTGTCCGCATTGCACAACAGAAAGGTATGGAGGTGGTGCCGCTTGTTGGTCCTTCGTCCATTCTTTTGGGGTTGATGGCTTCTGGTTTTAACGGACAGAGTTTTGCGTTTGTCGGTTATCTCCCAATCAAGGATAATGAACGGACACTAAGAATCAAACAATTGGAGAAACGGGCGCATGTCGAAAAGCAATCTCAGATTTTCATTGAGACCCCCTATCGGAACGAGAAACTTTTTGCCGACCTCCTTTCTATTTGTCAGCCATCTACGAAACTTTGTGTGGCGTGTGACATTACGCTGGATTCTGAATATATCAAAACGAAAACCATCGCAGAGTGGAAGAAGTGTAAGCATGAGGATTTAAACAAACGTCCTGCAATCTTCATTTTGTATTAGGGTGGGTTCTATGGATTCGTTTGTCCATGAGTAGACCCCGTTAGTTGAATAGTTGGTCGAGTTTGTGGAAGGAAGAGGATAGGCAGAAGACTATCACATCGTCTCCTGCTTGAATTTCGGTCTGACCGTTAGCGATGAACCCGACTCCGTTTCGCACCACACCTCCGATGAAGATGTTTTTCGGAAGTTTGATGTCCATGATTTTCCCTTTTGTGATAGGGGAGTCCTTTTTGGCGGTTAGTTCCACAACCTCTGCATCCACATGCGTGAGTCCCTTTACATTATGTACGTCTGCATCGAGCGTGTATTGGTAGATGTAGCTTGCCGCCAGCATCTTTTTGTTGATAATGGTTCCGATGTCGAGGCTTTCCGCCAATTGGATGTAGTCTATGTTCTCGACCTCAGCGATCGTCTTTTGTAACCCGAATCGTTTTGCGGCAAGGCATGAGAGAATATTAGCCTCGGAGTTTTCGGAAAGGGCGACAAAGGCGTCCATCTGCTCGATATTCTCCTCTTTTAGGATTTGAAGATCTCTCGCATCTCCATTGATGATCATGGCATTGTCGACTTTTTCAATCAGATGGTTGATCCTGAGTTTGTTGTGTTCCAATATTTTTACATCAATATCTTTAGGAAGACTCTTTACGGTTTTGACGGTGATGTTTCCACCGCCCATGAACATGACATCCTTCACGTTGATGACCTCTTTTCCAGCTTGGTCGCGGACTTCTGTGATATATTCTTTTGTTGTGATGAAGTAGACGATGTCGTTGGCATTTACCTCGTCAGAACCTTTAGGGATGATAGTCTCCATGTTTCTTTGAATGGCAACGATACGGTAATTCTCACTGTTTTTCAAATCCATCAGTCGTTTGTTTACAAGCTGAGAGTTGAGGCGGACTTTCATTCCGATCAGCGTCAGTGCGCCATTAGAAAATTCCATCCACTGCCTTACCCAGTTCATCTTTAGGGATGCTACAATCTCTTTTGCAGCCAGTAGTTCGGGGTAGATGAGCGCATCAATACCCAGTTTTTTGAAAAACTCTTGGTTTTCTGGAAGTAGGTATTCGTAATTGTTGATTCTTGCAAGTGTTTTTTTTGCTCCGAGGTTGTGAGCAAGGATGCTGGCTGTGATGTTCTGGCTCTCTATTGGTGTGACTCCAATGAAGAGATCTGCTTTGTTTGTCTCTGCCTCTTTGAGATCGTTGATGGAGGTCGGAGAACCTTCGACGACCATTAGGTCGTACATCTGTTCGATGCGGTTGAGCTTTTCACGGTCTTCGTCCACTAATATGATGTCGTGGTTCTCTCCTGATAGCTTTTTGGCCAAGTGTGTGCCTACTTCTCCTGCTCCTGCGATGACAATTTTCATATCTAAAAATATTCTTCTTTTATTAGTTGCGCAAAACTACAAAAAATGTAAACGCAAAACATCTAAAGATAGGAATAAAAAATTAAAAAAACAATTCGATTTTTGTTTGCTGGTAAATTTTTATATGCTATTTTTGCTACAAAGGAAAGGGGATCATTGAAATTTGAAAACAGAAAATGTCGGTTCGACATCTTGAAGTTTTTTTTGAAGCGTCGGTATAAGATCGCAACAAGTTAGAACTGCAAAAAAAAATAATGTCGCACTGTACCGAAGATTGTTAAACTTAACAATTGTATATTCAAAATCATGATGTCTTCTGTCAGTTAATGGCGGGCCACGACCTTCGGGTTGTCTTCGGACACGGGTGGATTACAAAGGCTGATATACATCTAAATCTTTTTTTTCGGAGTTTAACTTAATCGCGGTGCGACACCTATAGGGGCGAAGACCAGTTGGTTTTCGCCCCTTTTTTGTGATTAGAGTATAGGGTTTAAGAGACAGGGTGTTTTTAGGGTATGTGTTTTCCTAATGTTTTATACCCAGATTTTTGTATGTGAGTAGAAGTTCTTCGTGGTTGTCTGACAAAACCAACAGTTTATCTCCTTTTTGAAGGAGTGTTTTTCCGGTTGGGACGAAATATTTTTTCCCTCTTTTTACCATTGCAACCAAAGTTTTTTCAGGGAACGCAAGGTCCATGAGGTGCGCGCCATTTGATAACGACTCCTCCGTGAGGGTGATTTCAGTTGTGATGGACTTGATTTCGTCAGCAAACTCTACGTCAAATTCAGAGAGTCCCTTGAACTTCGTTTGACTTTTATCTTCCAAGTCGAGCCAATTGGCAAAGGCAGAGAGTGTTGTGCCTTGAAGAAGCAACGAGATGAGGGTGCAGAAGAATACGATATTAAAGATTGTGCGAGCCTCTGGAATACCTTCCGCCAGTGGCATGATCGCAAAAATGATTGGCACAGCCCCCCTCAGTCCGCACCAAGAAATAAATGTCTTCTCTTTCATCCCGAGGTTCTCTTTAAAAGGAATTAAGCTGATGAAAACACTCAGCGGACGGGTGACGAATATCATCAGTGCGCTGATGAGAAGTCCGGGGAGGATAATCGGGAGAAGCTCGTGCGGATTGACCAATAGTCCCAGCGTTAGGAACATGAGTAGTTGGCACAGCCATGAGAGTCCCTCCATGAAGTTAAGTGACGAACGCTTATGTACGAATTGGGAATTTCCCAACACCAGTCCGGCGATGTAGACCGCAAGGTATCCGTTCCCTTTGATGAAGTAGGTGACGGAGTAGATGAGGAGCGCGAAGGCAAAAATCAGGATCGGATATAATGAAGTGTTGTCTATGTCTATTTTATTAGTGATGAACAGCGTGATTTTACCAAAGATGAAGCCGGCAAGCGCACCAATGACGAGTTGGAAAATCAGCGTGATGATCGCCGCTCCAACGTTGGGTTCGGCATTCCCCATTTTGATGATTTCAAGAAATGTGATGACTAAAACGTAGGCCATCGGGTCGTTGCTCCCACTCTCCAACTCGAGCATCGGGCGAAGATTGTTTTTTAGATGAAGTCCTTTAGAACGTAAAATAGAAAAGACCGAAGCAGAGTCTGTTGAGGACATGGTGGATGCAAGCAGCAGAGCCGACACCAAACTCATAGATATGCTGGGGAAAAAGTTTTCGAAGATTAAGTAGGAGAGGAATCCGGTCAGGGCGGAAGTGAGCAAAACCCCCAACGTTGCGAGCGACACTCCTTGCCACATTACAGGCTTGATTTCGCTGATGCGGGTGGAGAGTCCGCCAGAGAACAAGATGACGCATAGGCATACTGTTCCGATGGTCTGTGCTGTTGAGGCATTGTCGAATTGTATGCCTAAGCCATCACTTCCGCAAATCATTCCTATTAGCAAAAAAAGCAGGAGGGCGGGAGTGCCTAATCGAGAACTGATTTTCCCTGATACAATACTCACTAAAAACAGAAGTGAGAAAATCAATAGTACGCTTTCAATCGTCATGGTCTTTGATGTTTATTTTATGTGCAGACTCCAATATTTTTTTACAAATTTACGAAAAAAAAGAAAAAAAAACTCGTCTTTGGTAGTGTTAAAAAGCATAAAAAAATTGTTAATTATGGTTGTTTTTTGTAAAATTGCATTCGATTTTTATGATGTTGTATCGAAATAATACGTTTTATGAATAAAAAGATTAAAGGCTGGGCAGTAAGAATCATGTTGCTGCTGTCATTGAGCTTCTCCGTTTCTTGTGATGGAGAAATGTTAGAAAGTTTAGCCTCTTCAGGAGATACGGTTTCTGCTTTGAAAGAGGCTTTGGTGATTGGTTCAGAGGTCGCTGCTTCTAAGTTGGGTGAAGAGGGTGGCTATTTGAATGATGCGTTGGTGAAGATTGGTTTGCCAGAAGAGGTGGCGGTGGTTGCCGAGCTTTTGCAGACGGATGCAGGAAAGACTTTCTTGAAGGAGACTGGTGCGGAAGGGGTGGATCCTGAAAACCTCGTTTTGCTGATGAACCGCGCTGCAGAGAAGGCTGCGCCAGAGTCTGCTGAGATTTTCGCAAACGCCATCACCAGCATGACAGTGGAGGATGGCGAGCAGATTTTGTTCGGTGCGGACAATGCTGCGACAGAATATTTGAAAGGAAAGACTTACACCGGTTTGCAGTCTACTTTTGGAGAGGTTGTGACAGGTACTTTCTCGCAGGTGAGTGTGGGAGGAAAGAATTTGAACGACTTCTGGTCTGGATTCTCTTCTGGCTACAATAAGATTGCCGATTTTAAAAATTCGACAAAAGGAAAATTGGCGATGGTGGCTCTTCAAGTAGGTCTCAATGCAGCTGGAAAAGAGGATCTCTATAACAAGATTGATGCGATACAGTCTGTCAACACCAATTTGGGAGAGTATGTGACAGGCAAGGCGTTGGACGGTCTTTTCTTGAAAGTGGCAGACAAAGAGGCGGATATCCGCACAAATGTAGAGGCTCGTACATCTGAATTGTTGCAAAAGGTCTTCGGACGTTTGGATTGATTTGTATTTGGCGTTGTCTTAGTATATAATTTTTTTTAGAAAAAAAATGAAGAATACGGCAAGTTACGAGGGGATTGAGTCCATTTCTGATGTTTGGCAGGTGCTGACACCGGAGCAGTTGGAATATCTTAACTCGAATTGTGTGGTCCGCAGTTTCAAAAAGAACGAGATGGTCTATTGCGAGGGAGAGGAGCCGACCCATGTCCTTTGCGTGGCGAAAGGGAAATTGAAAATTTATCGGACGGGAAAGAATGGCAGAAGCCAAATCGTGAGGGTTGTGAAACCGGGTGAGATGTTGGCTTATCGTGCGATGTTCGCAAAGGAGAACTTTGTGACGAACTCCTGTGCGTTTGAAGCTTCCGTCCTTTATATGATTCCTCGTGAGGTCATTAAGAATTTGTTGCAACAGAATTGGGATCTCTCTTGGTATTTCATCAACAAGTTGTCCTATGATTTAGGTGTGGCGGACAAACGAACTATCACTTTGACACAAAAGCATGTGAAGGGTCGGTTGGCAGAGTCTCTTCTGTTTTTGAGAGATAATTTTGGAGTGGAGGATGATGGAAAGACATTGGCTTCCAGTCTTTCACGTGAAGACATTGCGAGCCTTTCTAATATGACAACCTCCAACGCTATTCGCACGCTCTCTTGGATGGCTCAGGAGAACATCATCGAGTTGGACGGCAGGAAAATCAAGGTGGTGGATGAGGAGTATTTATCGTTCCTCAGCAGAAATGGATAATTAATATATTTTAAGATATGACTTTAGGTATCATAGGATTGGGTCTGATTGGTGGTTCGATGGCAATCGACCTGAGAAGAAATAAATTTGCAGATCGTATTGTTGGTTGCGATAGTTCTGAATTGAATGCCATGACTGCCCAGAGGATTGGGTTGGTCGATGCGGCAGTCTCCTTGGACGAGTTAATCAAACAAAGTGATTTGATAATTCTATCGGTTCCTGTTAGTGCGGCGTTGAGGATGTTGTCCGACATTTTGGATAAGATCAACGAGAATCAGGTTGTCGTGGATGTTTGTTCTACAAAAGAAAAATTGAACGATTCGGTTCACTACCATCCTCGTCGTAAAAACTATGTCGCATCACACCCAATGTCGGGAACAGAGTTCAATGGTCCGTGGGCTGCTATCCCGAACCTTTTTTCTGGTCGTGCAGGTATTATTTGCAATGCGGAGGATTCTGATTATAAGGCGGTGGAGTTGGTACGCAAGATGTATGACTCTCTCAATATGCGCATTATATATATGCGAGCTGCGCATCATGATGTTCATACAGCATACGTTTCACACATTTCTCATGTGATCTCGTTCGCTTTGGCTCTGACCGTTTTGGATAAAGAGAAAAACGAGAAGAATATTTTCGACCTTGCTTCCGGAGGTTTCGCTTCAACTGCCCGCCTCGCTAAAAGTAACTCGGACATGTGGACTCCGATTTTCATGCAAAATAAAGAGAACGTGCTTTCGGTTTTGGATGCCTACATGGAGAAGTTGCAGATGTTCAAGACTGCGATGTTGAACAACGATGAGGAGGCGTTGCGAAATTTGATTGATGAGGCAAATCGTATCAAACGGATTTTAAGATAATCTTCCCGAAATGGGTCTTATGAGGTGTGCTTCGGTACACCTTTTTTGTTGCTTTGTGATTTGCTCTATGTTTTTTTCGGTTGATTAGAAAATTGGGCAAATGTAAAATGTAGGGGAAATGTATTGTTATGTAATAGAAAAATATTAAATTTGCCGTGATGATTTTGAATCTAATACCATGTTAGTTGTCTTTTGTGATAAATGTAAATTCTAAAATCATCTTTTGCTTGTCGAGAATTTTGTTTGGCTGTCTAAGGTTTTTTAAATGTTTTAAACTTCCTGAAGATGGCGAAGGTTTTTGGTTTTTAAAATATGTTTAATTCAATGAAGGTGAAAAATTGGTTGGTTTTGTTGGTCGCATTATTTGCGTGCCAAGTTTCTGCGTTTTCTCAAATCAAGGTTGAGGCAGAGAAGTATGTAAAGGCTCAGAGTCTGGGTTCGGACATCATTTTAGAAAATAATGGGACTTCCGTGGGTTATTTCGATGAGGCTGGTGAGGTTTTGGAGTATCAGGTGGAGATTCCGGAATCGGGTCTCTATCAATTTTCATTCAAGTACCTTGCCGGAAAGGCCGGCTCTTTGATGATTGAAGATGCGGATGGCGCTTCTTTCATTTTTGATACAGAGGCAAATAATACGAGTGGAAGTTGGTGGACACTTCCGATGAACAGCTGGCCGGAGTATGAGACATCGAAAGGCGCGCTTTTCTTCTTTGAGAAGGGATCGCAGACATTCTTTGTGAAAAACAGGGGAACTGGATTGAATCTTGATTATTTCACTTTGACAAAATCTTCTTCTTCGGATAAGGAGGTGGTGAAAATCAAGACAAATCCGAGCAAAGTGGAGTTGATGCCGAAAGAGTCATTTGAAATTTTGGCGAATGGTGTGAATGCTTCGGGAGAAGTGGTTGCAAAGAAGATTGTGTGGTCGGGTAATGCCCCCGATGGAGTCTACACTGCTGGAAATTCCTTGGGTTCTGATGTTGTGACTGCAACAATCGGAAGTGTGGTGAAGGAGATAAAAGTTTCAATATGCAAACCGGAAAAGAAACAAGAGTTTGTGGTATCCAAGCATGGACAACTGAAAGTGAAGGGAGGTTCTGTTTGTGATGCTTCAGACAAAGTGGTGAGTTTGATGGGCCCAAGCTTCTATTGGAGTTGCTCGTCTGCTTTGTGGTGGACGAAAGAGACTGTTGATTATCTCGTTTCTAAATTTAATGTGCAGATTATCCGCTTGCCGGTCTCTATCGCTCCGAGTGAGGGAAGTCCGTGGAATGGAGACCCAACATGGAACGAGGACAATTACTATCACCGTCCGGACTATTGCAAGAAGTTGGTGGATGAAATGGTTAAGGCGGCTATCGAAAATGATATTTATGTGATCATTGACTTCCACGAACACCATGCTGAGCATTGGGTGGATATGTCAAAGGAGTTTTTCACCTATTTCGCTGAAAAATGGGGCGAATATCCGAATGTGATGTACGAGATCTATAACGAGCCGATGACAGACAACGGTACCGTTGTGAATTATGCAAAGCAAATCATTCCAGTCATCCGTGCTATCGACCAAAAGAATATCATCATCGTGGGGTCTACCCAATATTCTCGTGAACCTCATAATGTGACTGCTGCGGGACAAGGTTATTCTAACATCGCATATACATGGCATGGATATGTGGAGTGGGGTCATCAAGGTGATTGGAACTCTAATCCATCATGGACTACATCTGTGCCAATTGTCGTGACAGAGTGGGGTCTCAATTGGAGTAAAGATGATGGTGGACTTTTGCAGATCTATAAAAATAAATCATTGATCAACTGCTTCTGGTCTATGGGTAATAAAGGTGGCGACGATGGTAAGTGGTCTATTTTGAATTCGGATTGCTACAAGACCACCAATTGGAGCGATGCAGAAATGACCGAGAACGGCGCATATTTGTTGGGTGTGGCTAAGAATTGGGTGAACTACACTCCGAAGTTGTTGGAGGTTAGCCGCGAGTTCCGTTTGAGCATCTGTTCTGGTAAGACTCTTATGATGCCGGTTGATAAAATAACGCTTACAGGAGAAGCGACGGGAGGGACAGAACAATATCAATACGCTTGGAAGCAGATTTCTGGGCCTTCAGGTGCGGTTATCGCATCCCCTAATAGTGCGACAACTACGGTGTCTGGTTTGTCTGAAGGTACGTATGTGTTCAGTTTGTCTGCGACAGATGGAGAAGAGGAACTCGAAGAGAGTGTTAAATTTGTCATCCTTCCTGAAGGTTATGTGGATCCTTCTGTAATTGATGATTTCGAGGATGGAGATGTCTATAATGTAAAAGGTGGAGAATGGGATGTCTTTGACGACCAGAACAAAAATGCGAACCCTCACTCTAACGTAAATATCACTGCGGCTGATGGTGCTTTGAAAGTTGATTACCAAATGGGTAACCAATGGCATGGAGACGGTTGGATGGGAGATCCGTATTGCGGTTTTGAAATGTATTTGGACAAATCAGGAGAAGCAATGGATCTGAGCTTATGTTCAAAAATCACCTATCGCTATAAAGGAGATGCTCATGAATTCCGTGCAGAGACAGAAGGAGTGAAAGATGAGGATTACCATAGCGTCCGCATAAGTGCATCGGATAGCTGGACTACCGCAAGCATCAGTTGGAGTTCTTTGCAGCAAGCTCCGGATTGGGGTGAAGAGGTGACAATGGATCAGAGTGCCATTGTGAAGTTTAGTTGGCAGTTTAAGAGTGGTGCAAATAAGTCAGGCTCTTTGGAGATTGACGATGTAGCGTGTGAAGGAATGGTGTTCCGTAAGCCTTCTACTGGAGAAACTGGCTTAAATTCTGATTTCGTACATACGTCAGATTTCATCCTTGCGCCAAATCCAAGTGCGGATGGAATAAGTTACATCATCGTGGACGAGGTTAGTGATGTTGTTGTGATGGATGTGATGGGTAGAGTGGTTAAAGAGTTCAAGGCTGTGCCGAACGTCGATAATGAAATTCGTTTGAACAGACAGGGAGTCTATTTTGTGAAGGTCGGAGAGCATGTCGAAAAGTTGATTGTCAGGTAAGGTCTGTTAATTATAAAAAAAAACGCATCGGAATAATTCTGGTGCGTTTTTTTGTTGTTATTATGTTTCCTCTGTTGGGTTCTATTGGGAAAACGCACTTGAATAATAAATGAAAATATAGGAAAACGCACCTTTTTTATTGTGATAATCTATAGAAAACGCACCTTTTGAAGAGTTGAGTTTATAGGAAAACGCACCTAAATTTAGGATTAAATATTTAGAAAATGCACCTTTTGAAAGGTTGGATTTATAGGAAAACGCACCTAAATATAGGTTTAGGATGTAGGAAAACGCACCTTTTTTATTATAAAATCTATAGGAAAACGCACCTTTTTTATCGAATTAATGTATATTTGCACCTGATAAACAGGTAATAACATGTTGTATAGAAAGATAACCAAAAGGATAGAGGAGTATCTGACATCAAATTCAGACAGAATGATGTTGGTTGATGGAGCCCGACAAATAGGAAAGTCCTATATAATTCGTTGGGTTGGGCGACGTATGTTCTCCAATTATGTGGAAATCAATATGGAGGAGGATAAGTTGGGCGACAGAGTATTTGCGGAAGCCAAGACCACAAAAGATTTTTATATGGCTCTCAGCGTTGTGGCAGGCAACAAGTTGAAGGATAAGTCCAACACCCTTGTGTTTATCGACGAGATACAGGCTTACGACCATCTTCTCACCCTTGTTAAGTTTTTGATGAAGGAGGGTAGGTTTACCTACATAGCCAGCGGCTCTTTGCTTGGCGTTACATTGAAGCAGATACAATCTTTGCCGATAGGCAGTCTGGAGGTGGTGCACATGTACCCTTTGGACTTTGAGGAGTTCCTGTATGCAAACGGAGTGGGCGAAGTTGCAATTGATGCGATGAGAAAGTGTTTTGAAGACAGCCAGGCTCTGCCAGATGCTATGCACAGCAAAATAATGGACCTCTTTAAGAAGTATCTTCTGGTAGGCGGATTGCCGAGAGCGGTGGAGATTTTCGTCGAAAGCCGAAATGTAGAACGTTTCAGGTCGGTGCAGAAAGAGACCCACAATTTATACGCTGTGGATGCGTCAAAGTATGAAGAGCAGCATAATAAGCGGTTGAAGATTCGCCGTGTTTTTGATATGATTCCTTCCAACCTTGAAAATAAGAAGAAGAGAGTTGTGGTGAAGGATATTGAAGACAAAGGCTGGAAGAGAAGTGACGACTATCTGGACGAGTTTGATTATCTAATTTCAGCTGGCGTAACTTTGGACGTGAAGGCTATCAGCACTCCGACCTATCCGTTGTCCGAAAACTGCGGAAAGAATTTGCTGAAGCTCTATCTAAACGATGTGGGTATTTTGTCGGGCTTGTTCTACCGCAACAACATATCTGCGATAATGTCTGATGAAAGAAGCATAAACCTCGGCTCGGTTTATGAAACGGCGGTGGCGCAAGAGTTGAAGGCGCACGGATATAATTTGTACTATTACGACAACAAGAAAAACGGAGAGGTGGACTATCTGATTGATGATGTGGATAATTTGTCAAATATCCCGATAGAGGTGAAGTCCGGAAAGGATTATACCGTCCACAGTGCATTGAATAAGTTTCTGACAAACGACGAGTACAACGTAAAAAGAGCCTATGTGCTATCTAATGAGCAGAAGGTTTATACAAAGAAAGGAATTACTTATATTCCAATCTATTATGTAATGTTCTTTCAGAACGAGTCTAATCTTGTAACGCAATTTTTGGACTAATGTCAATGCGAGGTAGCATGTTAGAGCAGGCTTTTAGTAAGTCTGCTTTTTTAGTTATGGAAAACGCACCTTTTCTGGGTTTGTAAATATTGGAAAACGCACCAAATTAATAATAAAAGACATTAGAAAACGCACCTTTTTTATACTTAAAATTATCGGAAAACGCACCAAATTGACAATAAGAAACATTGGAAAACATATCTTTTTAGTGTTTTGAAATATCTGAAAGACACACCTCGATGATGATAAGTTGCTCTTTTTTATTAAATTTGCAAAGTGCTTGTGACTTTTCGACTCAAACTTGTTGGAGATTTCGAGTTTGAGGATAAAATATAGATTGTAGAATTTTTTAAAATTATGTAATTATGTATTTGATGGATGATCAATGTAGTTTGAAAATGCTCAAAGTTTTTCATTTTTGGTTTATTATGTTCGTTGTGATGTTTACTGTGTTTTATTCGGTGACTGGTTTCTTAAATAATTTCCCTTTTGTAAAAGTGTTATTAGAAGAGAATCTCATTAGTCAGGAGGGCATCAGTATTTTAATTATGGCTTTGACGGTAGTGGCTTTTGTGGTGTCTATTATTGTCAAGAAAAAAATAGAAAAGGCTAATATGGAGGGTGTGTTGACAAAGTTTTCATATAAGATCTATTTTATAATCAGATTTGGGGCATTTGGAGTGGTCTTGATGTTGTCGCTCATTTTAGGTTTAGTTTTTTACGATTATGTATTTTGGTTCTGTTATATTGCAAACATGTTAGGCATGCTCTTTTTAGCAAAGCCAGATGCTGAATTGATAGAAGGTTTAGAACAGGAAGGAGAGTAAAATCCATTCGAGACAATTTTTTAGCTTTGCCCACAAATATTATATCTGTGGGCAAAGTTTTTTTGAGGCTTTTGCAAACCGGGCTTTGAAAATTTGCCTTAAAAAAACGTCTATTTTTTGTATAGGAAAATAGATTTCCTTAAATTTGTGGTGCTTTGTGTACTATACATGAGGCAAGGACATATTTGAAAGGCGTTTACTACGCTTTGGTTTTGACGGTTAGAAATCTGGTAAATTTCAAAAGAATGTCAAAAAAACAAAGCAACGTGAATGCCCCGTGGGTGTGTTATATACATATCTCGCTATGCCTTTAGAGCCATTGGTGTACTTGTATGCCAATGGCAACATAGGGCGAGTGTAGTTTGTTATATGCATCAGCGTGGGCTCTCGTTGCTCGTTTCGGACATTCGGGCTTACCAGAGCCTCTAACCGTGGAGCGAGCGACAGTGGGGCTTCACGCTTTTTTTTGTGTCTTTGTAAAACTTAAACTAACAAATAAAAGTTATCAGAAGTCCGATGACTTGACTTTCGCTAAATTAAGTTTTCAAATTCATAATGGAGAGGCTGAAAATGCAGAGCCACGATGTGATAGGCTCTAACACACAGAAGATTGCCCGGCTGTTTCCGAATTGCGTGACGGAACGTTTGGGCAAGGATGGTAAGCCGGAACTGGCTATCGACTTTGAGAAACTGCAAGCAGAGTTATCCAACGAAATCATTGCAGAGGGAGAGGAACGTTATCAGTTCACTTGGCCGGACAAGCGCGCATCTGTCCGCTTGGCTAACACTCCTACAACTATGACACTCCGCCCTTGCCGAGAGGAGAGTGTGGATTTCGACAATACACAAAATCTTTACATCGAGGGCGATAATCTCGATGTACTCAAAGTATTGCGTGAAACCTATTTGGGCAAGGTGAAGATGATTTACATCGACCCACCTTATAATACGGGAAACGACTTCGTGTATAATGATGATTTTGCTGAAAATGCGGCTAATGATGCTGATCGTTCTTTTTTTAGAGATGAAGAAGGTAATATTATTATGGATGAAAAAGTATATACAAGAAATACCGAAAGCAACGGTCGTTTCCATACCGATTGGCTGAATATGATTTATCCTCGCTTGAAAGTGGCAAGGGATTTACTTTCTGAGGATGGGGTAATCTTTATTTCGATTGATGATAATGAAGTGGAGAACTTGAAGAAGATGTGTGATGAAATTTTTGGTGAACATAATTTTGTTGCGTGCGTAAGTTGGCATAGAAATTATGCTTCTGCAAATGATGCAAAGAAGTTCTCGAATGTGATAGATTATGTTCTTGTATATTCTAAGATTAACTTTATTAGAAATTTACTTCCAAGAACAGAGAAGCAAAATCACCTTTATAAGTATGATAGTAATGATGGAATGGGTCGTTGGCGTTCTGATAATCTGTCAGTAAGAACATATTCTGCAAATTACGATTATCCTATTGTAAATCCTAATACTGGTGTTGCTTATAATCCTCCAAGTGGTAGAAGTTGGATGACTAATAAAGAAACCATTGAACGATGGATTAAAGAAAATAGAGTGTTTTTTGGTCAAGATGGTAAAGGAGCACCACAATTAAAAAGATATCTTAAGGAAGTTCAAGATGGTGTTGTGCCGACAACATATTGGAGTTATGATGATTGTGGACATAATGATGAAGCCAGAAAAGAAGTAAAGAACTTATTCGAAAGACCTCCGTTTGATTCTCCAAAGCCAACTCGTTTGTTAATGCAAGTAATACGAATTGGTGCAAACAAAGACTCTATCATCCTCGACTTCTTCTCAGGCTCCGCTACCACCGCTCACGCTGTGATGAAGCTCAATGCAGAAGATGGAGGAAACCGTAAATTCATTATGGTGCAATTACCCGAAAAGACGGATGAGAAGAGCGAAGCCTACAAAGCCGGTTACAAAAATATCTGTGAGATAGGCAAGGAGCGTATCCGTCGTGCAGGAAAGAAAATTAAGGAGGAATTAGGAAAGAGGAATGAAAACAATTCCTCACTCCCAACTCCTAATTCCAAATTGGATGTCGGTTTCCGAGTATTGAAGCTCGACTCCTCTAATATGGAAGATGTCTATTACACTCCAAAAGAGTTCAGCATGAATTCGCTCTTCAATGAAAATGTAAAGGCAGACCGCACCAATGAGGATTTGCTCTTTCAAGTGATGCTCGACCTCGGAATAGAACTCTCTGTTTCAATTAGAAATGAGGAGTTAGGAATTAAGAATGATATTACGGTGTTTAATGTGGATGATGGTTATCTTATGGCTATTTTCGATAAAGATGTTGATGAGAAAACCATTACGGAGATTGCCAAGCGGAAGCCGGTCTATTTTGTCATGCGTGACGCCTCGGCAGTCAATGATAATGTGATAGACAACTTCGAGCAGATTTTTAAGCATTATTCACCGGAAACGACGTGTAGGATTGTATAAGAAAAAAAAACGCCATAGTGTCATTTACTATTAAAAGGAATTTGTTACATTTGCATACAACGTAAAAGTGCAGTTATAAAAATTAAAAAAGAGAGAATGCAGATGCAGGACATAAATTCATACAGATTCGGTTCGGGCGAAGAACCAACAGACGAAATGTTGGAGCAAATCATGAAAGAGGTTGCCCAAGACGCACGTGAAAGTTATGAACGTGCAAGCAAAACTCTTTTTGAGCAGATGCGTAAGAATATCGCTAAAAAAAAGGAAATGTGGGCAAAAATGATTAATCAAACAGCTAATGTCTGAGAATCTTCGTAAACCTGAATTGATTGTTATTGCCGGGCCCAATGGGTCGGGTAAAACTTCTGTTACTCAAAAATTCTTGCATCACGAATGGGCTGAAGGAACAACATATATCAATCCAGATAATGTGGCAAATGATAAGTTTGGAGACTGGAATTCTGCAGATGCCGTGCTAAAAGCAGCTGTGTTTTGTGAAGAGTGGAGAGAAAAATGTTTAGTTGAAAAGAGAAGTTTTGTCTTTGAAACGGTAATGTCTGCCGAAGACAAAATTAGATTTATCATCAAGGCTAAAAATGCAGGATTCTTTATCAGACTATTTTTCATTTCAACAGCAAATCCAACAATTAATGCAGCAAGGATTGCCAACCGAGTGATGAATGGGGGACATGAAGTGCCAATCTCCAAAATCGTTTCAAGATATTATAAGTCCATTGAGAATTGCAAGGTTATCTCTTCGATTGTTGACCGCCTTTATGTTTATGATAATTCCGTTGACGGAGAAGATGCAAAATTACAATTTCGTTTAGTGAATGGTGTTATGGGTAAAATGTATGTAACAGATGTGCCGGAATGGGCACAGGCAATATTACCCGACGCTTATGATTTTCAAATTTAAGATTCAGCAATATCAGACCGACGCAGTAGAAAATACGGTGGCGGTCTTCAACGGACAGCCGTCGCACAAGGTGGCGGCGGAGTATCGTATGGACAAAGGCAAGGTTTTGCATCAGAATATGTTTGACAGCGACACAGGTTACTGCAACCACAATCTGGAACTGGACGAGAAAACGTTGCTTAAAAACATCAACTCGATACAAAACCGAAACGACATAGAGCCTTCTTCTTCGCTCTCCAAAGGTTTGGGTGATGTAAATCTGGACATTGAAATGGAAACCGGTACAGGTAAAACCTACGTTTATATCAAAACCATGTTCGAACTGAACAAGCAGTATGGTTGGAGCAAATTTATTATCGTAGTGCCAAGTATTGCAATTCGAGAGGGGGTTGCGAAAAGTTTTGATATGCTCGAAGAACACTTTATGGAGCATTACGGAAAGAAAGCGCGACGATTCATTTACAACAGCGGAAACTTGCAGCAACTTGACAGTTACTCGTCGGACTCCGGACTGAATGTGTTGATTATCAACACGCAAGCCTTTGCCTCCTCTATGAAGGAGGGCGGAAGCAGCAAGGAGAGCAAGATAATCTACTCCAAGCGTGATGAGTTTGGCAGTCGCCGTCCTATAGATGTAATTGCAGCCAATCGTCCTATTGTCATTATGGACGAGCCGCAGAAGATGGAGGGCGATGCTACCCAGAAAGGTATCAAGCGATTCAATCCATTGTTTGTGCTAAACTATTCTGCCACACACAAGACCAAGCACAATACTATCTATGCGTTGGATGCACTCGATGCCTACCGTCAGAAGTTGGTGAAGCGTATTCATGTGAAAGGCTTTGAGGTGAAAAACTTGAGAGGAACGAGCAGTTATTTATATCTGGACGATATAGTGTTGTCGCACAATCAGCCGCCTATGGCACGCTTAGAAATTGAAGTCAAAAACGCATCAGGCAATATTGTCCGCAAGACAAAAAACTTCAGTGTTGGCGACAATTTGCAGGAGGAGTCCGGCTTGGCAGCCTACGAAGGGTTCACTGTTTCAGAAATTGATAGGAATGGTTATGTAACATTCTTAAATGGAACAACCATACGCAGAAGAGAGGTTATTGGTGATTCCAACGAACTGAATATGCAGCGAGTGCAAATTCGAGAAACTATCATGTCGCACTTTGAGAAAGAACGCCAACTCTTCAAGCGCGGTATCAAATGTTTGTCGCTTTTCTTTATAGATGAAGTGGCGAAGTACAAGAGTTATGACGAGCAAGGTAACGAAGTGAAGGGTATCTTCCAGAAGATATTTGAAGAGGAGTATTCGAGATTGGTAAATAACGAAATTACGATATTTGAAGACCCTTACAATGACTATTTGCGACGTTTTTATCCCAAAGACGTTCATAATGGATATTTCTCTATTGATAAGAAGACAAACAGAGTGGTAGATGGCAAGATAGAAAAGAAGAGCGGTCTTTCTGATGATATCTCAGCATACGAACTTATATTGAAGAATAAGGAGCGTTTGTTAAGTTTCGAAGAGCCTACACGTTTCATATTCTCTCACTCTGCTTTGCGTGAAGGGTGGGATAACCCGAATGTTTTTCAAATTTGTACACTGAGGCACTCAAACTCAACCACTTCCAAACGTCAGGAGGTGGGACGCGGATTGCGTATCTGTGTGGATAAACATGGAACTCGTATGGATGCCGAACTATTGGGCGAGGATGTGCATGAAGTGAACAAACTGACAGTGATAGCCAATGAAAGCTATGCCGACTTTACCTCAGCCTTGCAGCGGGAGACACGTGATGTGTTGCGTGAGCGTGCGGTTAAAGCAACCGTTACCTATTTCACTGACAAGCAAATCAAGATGGGAGAAGAGACACATACTATCACCGAAACCGAAGCAAGTCGCATTATCATCTATTTGGAGGATAATGGTTATATTGACGACCAGAAGAATATCACCCCCGAATATCGTGAGGCAGTGGCTAATGGTACAGTTGCTCCATTGCCGCAAAAGTTGCAACATATTTCCGAAGGTGTCTTTAAACTGATAAATTCAATCTTCGACCCTAATGCACTGAACGATATGTTTGTTGAAGAAAAGGTTGCAACCTCGGTCAATAAGCTGAACGATAACTTCAACAAAGCTGAGTTTCAGGCACTTTGGAACGAGATAAATCATCAGTATGTCTATCAAGTAAGTTATGATAGCGAAGAGTTGATAAAGAATGCCATACTGCATATTAATGCAGAATTAGAAGTTACACAACTCCGTTATGTGATGGTGGAGGGAACGCAAAATGAAACTCAGGTTACAGAGTTTGGTAACACACGTTCAGAATCAAAACCCCTGACTGATGTATGTACCTCAACCGTCAGATACGACCTTGTGGGCGACATCGCAAAAGGGACAAATCTCACTCGTCGTACAGTTGTGAAGATTCTGCAAGGGATTAAGGAGAGCAAACTCTATCTCTTCAAAAATAATCCCGAAGAATTTATCCGCAAGGTGATACGCATTATCAAGGAGCAGAAATCAACGATGATAGTGGAACATATTCACTATAATATCACAGAAGGAAAGTATGATAGCGACATCTTCACGATAAAGAGTAAGACAGATTTTGACAGAGCATACGAAGCGAAGAAACACATTACAGACTATGTCTTCAGCGACAGCAAGGGAGAACGCCAATTTGCCCACGACCTTGATGAAGCAAGCGAAGTGGTAGTATATGCCAAGTTGCCACGCACTTTCCAAATCCCGACCCCGGTAGGCAATTATGCACCCGATTGGGCTATCGCCATGAAGAAGAACGATGTGAAACATATCTTTTTTATAGCAGAGACCAAAGGCTCTATGTCTTCTATGGATTTGTCAGCCATTGAAAAGGCAAAGATTGACTGTGCGGAAAAGTTATTTAACACGATTTCCACTGCCAATGTCAAGTACCACAAAGTGGCTACCTATCAAGATTTGGTCAACAAGATTGCGACTGTGCAGTAGGGCTGTCTTCTGTTGACAAATATACAGTTCGTCGGAACTTTATAGGCTCGGCGAACTGTGTTTTTTCGGGGAGTGTCAAAATTTATTTCTTTGGATTTTTCCGAAAACAGCAAAAATATTTCTTTGGATTTTTCTAAAAATCGGCAAATTATTTGTTTGGATAAAATCTATATTGTATATTTGTGGTTGAATAATAGGAAGTTATGATGTATTACGAAAGAATAATAGATGCATATTTATCTGAATGGGCTTCGCGCGATAATCACAAGCCTGTGTTGTTGAGAGGGGCGCGTCAAGTCGGGAAATCGACAGCAGTTCGTCACTTAGGCAATGCGTTTGAACACTACGTGGAGATAAACTTTGAAAAGCAACCGGAATATAAGTTGCTGTTTAAAGATAATCTGGACGTTGCGCGAATACTGCCACAAATGGCAGCAATGTGTGGCAAACCGATAAAGGCTGGAGCAACTCTGTTGTTTTTGGACGAAATACAGGAGTGTCCGGAAGCGATTATGTCCTTACGTTTCTTTAAGGAGGATATGCCTGAACTGCACGTGATAGCAGCAGGGTCGTTGCTGGAATTTGCATTAGATGAACTGCCTACTTTTGGTGTTGGACGTATCCACTCGATGTTTATGTATCCGATGACATTCGATGAGTTTTTAAAAGCGAACGGAGAGCATCAGCTTATTGATGTGCGAAACCAAGCTACGCTCTCTTGTCCGCTCTCTGAACCATTGCATGATAAATTGGTGAGTCTGTTACGTGTGTATATGCTTGTGGGAGGAATGCCGGAGGCTGTTGCAAAATGGGTTGAGACGCATGATTTTTTGCAATGTCAAGAGGTGCAAGACGATATAATAGTCAGTTATGAAGATGATTTTCCTAAATATAGGAAAAGAGTTGACTCTACGCTCCTTCGTCAAACGTTGCGAAGTGCGGCGGTGCAGGCTACAAAAAAGTTTGTCTGCTCTCAGGTTGGAAGCGGATATAAGACAGAAGAGGTGAAAAAGGCTCTTGGAATGTTGACTTTGGCGGGAATACTTACCCCCGTGACACATACAAGTGCAAACGGACTGCCTCTTGGCGGTGAGGCTGATGATTCGTACAGAAAATATTTGCTACTGGACTCCGGTCTTATGTTGCGATTGCTCAATATGGCGATGGGGGACATAACGCAAATAACATCTCAGATACTGACAATGGGTGCGGCGGAGCTTGTAAATAAAGGAGCTGTGGCAGAAATGATTGTCGGTCTTGAATACTTGCGCTATCAGACTCCAAATATCAGGCATGATTTGTTTTATTGGGTTAGACAGGCAAAAAACTCTCAGGCAGAAGTGGATTATGTAGTTGGACATAGGCAACGCATATTGCCGATAGAGGTAAAGGCAGGCACTCAAGGAGGCATGAAAAGTTTGTGGATGTTTATGCAAGAGAAAAAAATAACAGATGCAGTTAGATGTTCTTTAGAGAATTTTGGAAAGTTAGAGTATTGCGATAAGGAGAGTGGGATAATCCGGAATGTTGCTATCTGCCCAATTTATGCCATTTCAAAGATGCAAGTTCTTTGGGACTGAAAATTTTTTTCTTATTATAAATTACTATCTTTCTTAGAATCAGCAGATTATTTCTTGAGAGGTAATCTATCGTACCTATAAAAAACAAAGAAGGATGTCATCGCGACATCCAATCTCTCTAACCTTAAATCTAATACCATGAAAAACACGATGCAAAGATATGCTATATTTTTATGTTATGCAACACTATTTTAGAATATTTTTATTATTTAACTAAATTTAACAGAGGAAAGTTTTGAGAAGGCTATCAATGGGGGAGGGCTGCGCCTGAAAGTTCGTCATGATTTGCCATCGCTACGCTTTGTGGTCTCTTCCTACGGAGGATTAGCAAGGCGAACGTTTGATTGTTTTTTTCTAAAATGTTTTTTATTTAGTGGTTGATTTCTCGGAGATCGTGGAAAGGATAGAGGGAATGTTAAGTGCTGTTGAAGGTAAACGGTCGTATGAATGATATGAAGGGACGCACCTTGCGGAGTGCGTCCCTCTTTTTTTACCAATTTTTGTTCGCTTTAATCTTTGCCCCAAAATTTGATGGCGCAGTTTTCTAAACTTTCGATGATGGCGAGGGATTCTATCCGGATTCCCCGTTTTTCAAGTGCTACTCTTCCGTGCTGGAAGTGCTTCTCGATGATGAAACCCATGCCGACGATTTCTGCCCCTGCCTGTCCTACCAATTCCACCATCCCTTTGGCGGCGTTCCCTTGCGCGAGGAAGTCGTCAATGAAGAGGATTTTGTCTTCCGGCGTGAGGAAGTCTTTGCTCAGACAAATGTCGTACTCCCTTTGCTTGGTGAAGGAGAACACTTTCGTGGAGAGCATGTTCTCCATCGTGTTGGGGCTTCTTTTTTTAGCGAAAAGCACCGGCAACTTCATCTGCAAACCGACCATGATGGCGGGGGCGATACCGCTCGCCTCGATTGTGAGGATCTTGGTGATGTGCAGGTCGGAAAATCTTGAAGCGAACTCTTCTGCTATCTGTTGCATCAGCATGGGATCCATCTGGTGGTTGATGAAACTGTCAACTTTCAACACTCCTCCCGGATGGCATTTCCCCTCTTGTAGGATTCTCTTTTTTAGTATTTCCATACTCGTGTTGTGGTTAAAAAAAAACAGGTCTCCCCGTCCTCCGTTCGAGAGGTGAGGAGGTCTGTTTGTAGTGTTACTTTTTGATGATGCTCTGAGAGATCTTTGCTCCGTTTGCCAATGTGCATCTGACGATGTAGAGTCCACTTGCCAATTGCTCCACATTGATGGAGACTTGCTGACTGTTGAGGCTCTTTTGCATCACTGTTTTTCCTTCTCCATTTATCAATTCCACACTCTGTATGACATAGTCATGAGAGATTTGCAGCTCCTCTTCCACTGGATTTGGGTGGAGGGTGAGGAAGTTTTGCTCAATCTCCGAGACATCGTTGGTCGCGCCATGCAAAGTGATGGCAGTGATGGAGTAGGGAGGGATTTCAACTCCTCCAACTACGTTGTTGGACACCTGCACTTCAAACTCTTTGAGGGCGTTGTCTTCTCTGGATTTGAAAGTCTGCGTCTCAGGAAGTCCTGCTAATTGGTAGCAAGGGTATGTCCCGTTCTGTATGATCGAGTGGGAGAGTCTGATGGAGGGAGAGAACGACTGGTCGGGCGACCGGTTGACGAGTATCACCGTAATGGAGTCCCTCCCTTGGTTGATGGAGGTGTAGGCAGAGAGCAGAGCCTCGTTTTCTGAGACTGCGGCAACGTTGATCTCTTGGGCGAAACGGCTGTAGAGGTGGACCACCTCCCACATACTGTTGTACCATGTCCACGGGGTGATATACTCCATGCCTTGGCGGGAACCCTCGCCGATGAGGGAGGCGTAGGAGAGTGCGTGTACCATGTTGGAGGCTGAGCTTTTCAGGTTGAACTCTCCGATACCAAACGTGATGCCGTTCTCACTGCCAAAATATTGGACGAACCACTCCCTGCAACGCTCCATGATATACTCCTCTCTCAGGTTATTTTCCCAGCCGCCATTGATGGTTTTTAGTCCGTTGGCTTTAGGGTATGAGTAGGACTTGTCGAAAAACACACGGTGGGTTTGTAGCATGGTCTTCTCGCTTGTGTCTTCTGGGTAGAAGTGGAGGTCGAACACGTCGATCATTCTGATGCCGGTTCTTTTTTCCTCCTCAGCGCAACGCATGATGAAGTATTCCAGCCAGCAATATTTTTTTCCGTTGTAGGTCGGTTGCACATTTCCCGCCCCGGTAAACCAGAACCATTCGTTTGCAGCGTTGGGACCACAAAGTTTGATGTCCGGATTGATGGCCCTTGCGGCTTTGGCTACCGCAAAGTATTTCTGCATGATCTCTTCGTAGTACTCGTCCGTGTAGACCGAAGGAGCGACATCCTTATGGGTCAGACCCCATATCTCCATCTCATTATCCATGTTCCAATATTGGAATTGGCTCATGTCGAGTTTGAGGTTCTCCTCCCAATGTTTGTAGATGGCGACCGTAGAGTCGGCAGGCCAATCTTGAAGATAGAGGCTGGTGTCGCCGTGAGAAACCACATTTCCGTTCTCATCGAAAGTACCCCCTCCGCACATGTTTTCAGAACAACCCGACCACCATTGAGACTGGTTGTATTCCCAGTCGTTGAAATTGTATTCGTCCGTTTTAGCGACCTTCCCTAATAGTTGGAAAGCGAACATTCCTTGCACTCCCGGAAGATTTTCCTGCATGGATAAAGCAGACTTCTCCCAGTTGTCAGTTCCGTAGACATTGTTGTACCAGTCGGGGTGGCAGGTGATGTTCTTCTTCCAGTTGTATTTCGTACAGTTGTTGCCGTTCCCCATTCTTTCGAAGCGGATGCCCGACTCCTTGATGAGGTTGATTTCAGTTGCGTTTTTAGGTGCGCCGTTTCGTCCGTACAAGTAGGGAGAGATTGCTTTGTTGTCTTTTTCCGTGTCCACCTCTATGAGGATGGGCGTAGGGGCTGCTTGTGAAAAAAAGAATAAGAGGCTAAAAGCCAATGTCGTAAAAATTTTTTTCATGGTTCTATCGTTTAAAGTGAAAAACGTGGCAATTTACGAAAAATATTCCTTAATGAAAAAGTTGTGAGAAGAAATCGTCAGGAGGTCTTATGGCACTTTCAATTTTTTTTTGAATTTATTTTGGGTAACCTCAATTTGTAGAAATTGCTATCAGAAAAGAATAGTTTATTCCATAATTTTTAGTTAACTTTGCAGAATGAGAATTTCCGCATGAGTTTGTGGAGGTAAAACGTTAAACATTAAATAACAAGAAAAAAATATGGCTTCACAAGAAGATGTTTTCAAGAAGATGGTCGCTCACTGTAAAGAGTATGGTTTTGTATTCCCGTCAAGTGAGATCTACGACGGCTTAGGAGCTGTTTATGACTATGGTCAGAATGGTGTAGAATTGAAGAACAACATAAAAAAATATTGGTGGGATAGTATGACATTGTTGCATACCAATATCGTAGGTATTGATGCGGCAATCTTTATGCACCCAACCACATGGAAGGCTTCTGGTCACGTGGATGCGTTCAACGACCCGTTGATTGACAACAAAGATTCAAAAAAGCGTTATCGTGCTGATGTGCTTATCGAGGAGCAAATGGCAAAGTTTGAAGAGAAGATCGAGAAAGAGGTGGAGAAGGCAGCCAAGAAATTTGGTGATTCTTTCGATGCGGAGCTTTTCAAGCAAACAAACGGACGTGTTTTGGAATACAAACAAAAATATGATGAATTGCATACTCGTTTTGCTAAGGCATTAAATGATAATGATTTGGCAGAATTGAAGAAAATTATTGAGGATTATGAGATTGTATGTCCAATCAGTGGAACGAAGAATTGGACAGATGTTCGTCAGTTCAACTTGATGTTCTCAACAGAGATGGGTTCAACTGCTGATGGTGCCATGAAGATTTATCTCCGTCCGGAGACTGCACAAGGTATCTTTGTCAACTATCTGAATGTGCAGAAAACCGGTCGTATGAAGATTCCGTTTGGAATTGCACAAATCGGTAAGGCTTTCCGTAATGAGATTGTGGCTCGTCAGTTTGTCTTCCGTATGCGTGAGTTCGAGCAGATGGAGATGCAGTTCTTTGTTCGTCCGGGCGAGGAATTGAAATGGTTTGAGCATTGGAAGGCTTTCCGTTTGAAGTGGCATAAGGCTCTTGGATTGGGTGATGAGAAGTATCGTTACCACGACCATGACAAGTTGGCGCACTATGCTAATGCAGCAACTGACATCGAATTTGAGATGCCGTTTGGTTTCAAAGAGGTGGAGGGTATTCACTCTCGTACAGATTTCGACTTGAGCAGCCATGAGAAATATTCTGGAAAGAACATCAAATATTTCGATCCGGAACTTAATGAGTCTTATACTCCGTACGTTATTGAAACCTCTATTGGTGTTGACCGTATGTTCTTGAGCATCATGTGCGCATCATACAACGAAGAGAAGTTGGAGAATGGCGAAACACGTATCGTTTTGAATTTGCCTCCGGTGTTAGCTCCAGTAAAGGTGGCTGTGCTTCCATTGTTGAAGAAAGATGGATTGCCTGAGAAAGCGATGGAGATCATGAATGGTTTGAAGTTCGACTATAAGTGCGCGTACGAAGAGAAAGATACAATCGGAAAACGTTATCGTCGTCAAGATGCTATTGGAACTCCTTTCTGCGTGACCGTAGATCACCAGACATTGACAGACGGAACAGTTACATTGCGTCATCGTGATTCTATGCAACAAGATCGTGTCAAGGTCGAGGATTTGCACGGAATCATTGGAGAGGCAGTGAACATGAGAAACTTGTTTAAGAAGATTGTCGGATGATCTGTCCGTCTCAATCATAATTTAGTGTTTACAGGAGGAGGGTTTGACTTCGGTTGAATCCTCTTTTTACAATACAATAACGTTAATTCAGAAAGATCAATGCAGATGTTTGTTGATGTGATATTGCCTTTGGCTCTTGCCAACACATATACTTACAGAGTACCCGACGAATTGCAGTCGGATATGAAGTTTGGTGTGAGGGTGATTGTCCCTTTGCGGAAGAAATTTTATACTGCATTGATTTATAAGGTTCATTTTACCGAGCCTGAAGGGTATGAGGTGAAGGAGTTGATGTCAGTTTTGGATGAAGAGAGTGTCGTGCGACCTAATCAGGTGAAGTTGTGGGAATGGATCGCCCAGTATTACCAATGCACATTAGGAGAGGTCTTTAAGGCGGCTTTGCCATCCGGACTGAAATTGGAGAGTGAGACGAAAGTTTCGGCGGTCGCCGATTTTATGGCCGATGCCCCTTTGAAGGAGAAGGAGCAGATGTTGTTAGATGAGTTGGCAGGTGGCGCACTCTCATTGGCAGATCTGAACAAGGCTTTGGATATGAAAAATGTCCTTCCTTTGGTGAAGCGCATGATGGAAATGGGGGCGGTTGAGATTTCTGAAAACGTTGAGGCTAAGTATAAGCCGAGAATGGAATTTTTTGTGAGGTTGTCCGACTCTTATGCAAGAGAGTCTGAACTTCAGCTTATCATCGAGCGGTTGGAAAAGCACCCCAAACAATTGCAGGTGTTGGTCGCCTATCTGCAACTTTCACAGTATTTCCAGCTAAAGCAGTCAAGGGAAGTCTCCAAAAAGGAGTTGTTAAAAAATGGAGGGTCGGACTCTTCGTTAAACACACTGGTGAAAAATGGTGTTTTGGAAGTGTTTAAAAAGGAGGTCGGCAGATTGAATCAGCACGACCTGTTGGTGCAACCACTCTCCGAACTCTCTACTGCTCAGCAAGAGGCTTATGACTCCATTGTCCGTATTTTTCAGGAGAAACAGACGGTCTTGCTGCATGGTGTAACCTCTTCCGGTAAGACTGAAATTTACCTCCATCTGATAGAGAAGATGATGCAAGAAGGGAGGCAGACGCTCTTTTTGTTGCCAGAGATTGCCTTGACCACCCAAATAACCAACCGTTTGAGAAAGGTTTTGGGAAATAAAATGTTGGTGTATCACTCCAAGTTTTCAGATGCGGAACGAGTGGAGGTTTGGAAGAAGTTGATGGATGACCAATCTGAGGTGAGCGTGATTTTAGGAGTCCGTTCGTCCATATTTCTTCCGTTTAAGAATTTAGGGTTGGTGATTGTCGATGAGGAGCATGAGACGACCTACAAACAGTATGACCCGTCGCCACGCTATCATGCCGGCAATGCCTCAATCGTATTGGCAAGTCTGTCTGGTGCGAAAGTGTTACTTGGCTCTGCAACACCTTCTGTAGAATCGTATGCCAATGCGCAAAAAGGGAAATACGGGTTGGTTGAACTGACCCAGCGGTTTGAAGGCATCGAACTTCCTGAAATTTTAGTGGCGGATATAAAAGAGGCAAGGAAGAAGAAAGAGATGGTTCATCACTTCACTCCCTTATTGATTGAGCAGATGAAGAGAGCCTTTGAGCGAAAAGAGCAAGTTATATTGTTTCAAAATCGCAGAGGTTATTCCCCCTATATGGAGTGTCGGACTTGCTCGGCATCTCCCCGTTGCGTCAATTGCGACATTAGTCTGACGTTCCATAAAAACACCCATCAGTTGGTCTGTCACTATTGTGGGTATGCCGTACAAGTACCCCTGATTTGCCCCGCTTGTGAGACCCCTGCTCTCTCTCCCGTAGGATTGGGTACAGAGCAGATTGAAGATGAGGTTACGCAGATTTTCCCCGATGTGAAAGTCGCTCGATTGGATTTGGATGTCGCGAAGTCTCGAAAGAGTTATGAGACCATCATTTCCCAATTTGAAAAGGGAGAGATAGACGTGTTGGTTGGCACGCAGATGATTTCCAAAGGATTGGACTTTGAAAGAGTGCGGTTGGTTGGGATCATGAATGCGGATGCCTCGATGAATATTCCAGATTTCCGTTCTCGAGAACGCTCTTTCCAGATGTTCTCCCAAGTGGCAGGTCGAGCAGGTCGAAAAAACAATCGGGGAATTGTGGTCATTCAGACCTCATCGCCCGATAACCCTGTGATTCAAATGGTTCAAACCAACAATTATGCGCATCTTTTCCATAAAGAGATGACGGAACGAAGCGAATTTCGCTATCCTCCCTATTTCAGGTTGATAAACATCTATCTGAAAAGTAAAGATGCCAGAGTGGTAGGGAGTGCCGCACTCTGTTTGGCACAAGGCATGAGGAAGGTTTTCGGAGACAGGGTGTTGGGTCCCGACCGCCCGTTGGTCGCAAGGATTCAGACATTCTATCTGATGAAAATTATGCTGAAAATAGAGGTGACGGCCTCATTTGAAAAGGCAAAACAACTGCTCCGAGAATTAGAAAATGAGCTACTTGCGCAACCGCAATTTAAGGGGGTGATGTTAAATGTGGATGTCGATCCGATGTAGATGAGGTATTCATACATGGAAATCATACTTGGAATTTCCTTTTTTTCATTATTTTTGCAAAATACATTGTCCGCTATCCGGACATTCGAATAGAAGTGGATTTATATGAGATTTGAAGAGTTAAATTTAGAGCCGAATCTGATGGATGGCTTGTCGGCTATGAATTTTCAGGAGATGACTCCAGTGCAGGAACAGTCCATCCCTCTAATTTTGGAGGGTAGGGACATCATAGCCTGTGCGCAAACCGGAACAGGAAAGACTGCCGCTTATCTGTTGCCTCTGTTGAATAAGATGATGACGGACGAGCATGATGCCGATGCTGTCAATGCGATTGTGATGGCACCGACAAGAGAGTTGGCGCAGCAGATCGACCAACAGTTAGAAGGTTTTTCGTACTTCCTTTCTGTTAGTTCTGTTGCGGTGTACGGAGGAAATGACGCTTCCGCATGGGAACAACAAAAAAGAGCATTGAAGTTGGGTGCTGATTTTGTGATTGCGACACCGGGGCGACTCATTTCGCACATGTCGTTGGACAATGTCGATTTCTCGAAAGTCCGCTATTTCGTTTTAGATGAGGCAGACAGGATGCTCGATATGGGTTTTTATGATGATATTATATCAATTGTAAAAAAACTTCCACAAGAGAGGCAGACGATAATGTTTTCCGCCACCATGCCTCCTAAAATCAAAAAGTTGGCGGAGACGATTTTGCATGAACCACAATTTGTGGACATTGCCATTTCCAAGCCGGCAGAAAATATTTGTCAGGAAGCGTTCGTGTGTTACGAAGCACAAAAATTGTCGTTGCTTACCTCTTTGTTGAAGTCGGATGATTGTGGGAAAACGATTCTTTTTTCCTCTTCAAAATTGAAAGTGAAGGAGATTGCACGCCAGTTGCGTAGAAATGGTTTTTCGGTGGCGGAAATCCATTCTGATTTGGAGCAGGCGGACCGAGATGAAGCGTTGTTGGATTTTAAGAGTGGGAAGGTCTCGATATTGGTTGCAACGGATATTGTGTCGAGGGGTATTGACATCGATGATATTGAAATGGTGGTGAATTACGATGTCCCTCGTGATGTGGAGGATTATATCCATAGAATCGGAAGAACTGCACGTGCGAACAGAACCGGACGAGGAATAACTTTCATTTCCGAAGATGACCAACAGAAGTTTGCCCGTGTGGAGCATTTTATCGGTAAAACTGTTGATAAAT
Source organism: uncultured Bacteroidales bacterium (assembly GCA_937916355.1). Classification (GTDB taxonomy): domain Bacteria; phylum Bacteroidota; class Bacteroidia; order Bacteroidales; family Paludibacteraceae; genus UBA1181. The sequence goes on along the minus strand of CALFTM010000059.1, from coordinate 41,797 downwards.
TACCTCTGCCAGAAGGATTTGGCGAAGCTCCTGAGTATATGCCCAAGACTCCGAAAAAAGGTACGAAGAATGGTCGCAACCGGCGGTCGAAATTTGGTAAAAAAAATAGAAATGCGGAGGGAAGACGAGAGAAAAACGTAGGCTCAAAGCCCGGCGTTCAGGTTGCTCCCGAAAATCCAGAGGCAGGAAGAATGTCTTCGCCAGAAATCGCAGAACAGGGACCCACTTCTAATCATAAAAGAAGAAGACCATTCTGGAAAAAGAAAAAAGACTCACAAAAAAGCACAAGCGAGTCTAAGGGAACACCCATAAAAGAATAGAGATGGAGAATCGAGAGAAATATAATGTGTTGTTTGTCTGTTTAGGCAATATTTGCCGGTCGGCTGCAGCTGAGGCAGTTATGAAACATGTGCTGAAAAAACATTCAGACCATCGTTTCTCCGTAGACTCTGCCGGAATATTGAGTTATCATCAAGGAGAGCCGGCGGATGCTCGCATGAGGTACTTTGCGGCGCAGAGGGGGTATGATGTTACCTCTATTTCTCGTCCGGTCACAACCAGTGATTTTGATGAATTTGACATCATTATAGGGATGGACGACCGCAATATTGATGATTTGAAAGAACGTGCGGTGACAGTGGAGCACTTGCATAAAATACATAAGATGACAGACTTTTGCGTCAATGTTGAGGCTACACATGTGCCAGATCCATATTACGGAGGGAATGAGGGCTTTGAGAGAGTAATGGATTTGTTAGAAGATGCGTGCGAAGGATTGTATGACTATTTAAAACGCCATCTGTAAATTAGGTCGAGATGGTTTTCACTACCCTCAACATAGAAATGTAATTTATAAAAGTAGTCCTAAATAAATATTAAGTAAGTATGGCTCAAAAAAGAGAAAATAAAGTAGCCCAGAAGAAAATGACTTCCCCAAAGACGAACCGTCTTAGGGAGTTCTTCGCCTCTGATTTATTTCCATGGGTGGCGAGAGGGATCTTTTTCTTGGTGGCGTTTATTCTCTTGGGCTTTGTATATGATGATGTGTTGACGCAGTATTTTGAGCGAAGTTATTTTTTGTACGACTCGGAATTTGCGGAGGAAAAGATTTTTAGGAGCGGAGGTTTGTTGGTTTATTTGTCATTGTTTTTTAATCAGCTTTTTGCATATCCGCTCGTAACTGCTCTGTTCGTCTCTTCCTTACTTGTTTTTTTGCAGTGGGGCTTCTCTCGATGGTTGGGGAAAAATCTCTTTGTCACTTTCCTCCCTTCCGTGTTGTTGCTCTTCTATCTTTTGGACGTTCGGTATGCGATATATTGGGGGGCTTCAGCTTATTTATGGACACCCTTATTAGGTCTGCTTTTTACATTCGGAGTGTTGGAATTGCTTCGGTTTTGTTATGATAATTGTGAAAAAAAGAGTGTGTTGTGGATTGGAGAGATATTCATTTCGGCCTTATTTTTCCCTCTGATCGGCTTTTTTAGTTTTTTACCACACATTGTCTTTTTAGTTTTGAAGCGAAAATGGTTCTGGCTCGGTTTGTTGCTGGGATTGTACTTTTTTGAAGTTTGGTTCGTTTCTGATTTTTATCATGAACATTACTTGTATTCTGTTCGGGCTCCATTTGCTCTGCAGGATGGACGATTGTTTCCTTGGTTTGCGATTGTGGCATCGTTGATTTTGCCTTTTCTCGTGTTCTTGAATTATAATGCGAAGAGGGCGTATTGGGATGTTTTCGCACTATTTTGTTTGATAAGTACTTTGTTGGTCTATGTGTCACTTCCAGCCAATGTGAATTTCAGGACAGACATGAATCTGTTATGTTTGACAGAAAAACATGAGTGGAAAAAAGTCCTTGAAAAAGTGAAGCGTTTGGAAGAGTTGACTCATGTGCAGAGTTCTTTCAGAATTATAGCGTTGGCGAATACCGGACGTTTAAATTCTCAGTTGTTTAACATCCCACTTCCGTATAAAAAGCATACTGAAGATGATGGCAGTGAACTTTTTGTCGCTACTGCTTATGTTCAGCTCTACGCATCGATGTTTAGCGTTGCTTCTCAAATGAATATGGAGCAGTGGACTATGTTTGGACCATCTAATGCTGGGTTGAAGATGTTCGTTTTGTTAAGCATTTTAACTGACAATGATAGATTGGCAAGGCGTTACATTGGTGTGATGAAAAAGTCTGCCGGACTTTCGGATGAGGCGGAAAAATGTGAGAATTGGGTAAACGATAAGCCCTCCTTTTTCCAACAACACCCAGAATTCATGTCCTTGAAAAATAATCAGTTTGTTGAAAATCTTGATGTAAATGCGAAAAGCCATTTGGCTTACCTGCTATTGTCCTATCGAAAACTTACCGAAGAGAATATGGAACGTCGTCTGCTTGCCAACCTTTACATAAGGAGTCTTGACGGATTCCTACAGGATTTTTCAATGGTTAGACCCGACCAATATCCTGTATGGCCTCAATATTTTCAAGAGGCATTCATTTTAAAGGCATTGGCGACCAATGATCTGGAACGGTTGGCGAAGCTTCCGATTAATAAAGATTTGATTCATAAGGTGCGTATGCTTGTCGGAGTGGTGCAACGGGCAGGTGATGAAAATTTGACCTCAGTGGCAAGGCGCGTTTATCCCAAATATCGGAATATGTATTCATTTTACTATTTATTCCCTGATTGGGAGACGTTGCCTAATTTAGAAGTAGAAAAGCATGAATAAGATGACAATTCAACATATAAAATGCCAGTTGATTCTTCTGTTGATCACGATGGTTTTAGTGTCATGTGGAGAACAAGTGCCGACTGATTTTGTCGAGGCAAAAGATTCTTTGCGTGTCTATCCTGATTATAGAGGTGTGGTTGTCCCTAAAAACATTGCGCCATTAAATTTTCAGGTGCGGAATGAAGGTGACGCTTATGCGGTCATTGTTAAATCAGACAAAAAAGAAGTGATTGAGCTGGCGAATGCGACAGGAAAGATTCAATTCGATAAAGAGGAATGGAAAGAGTTATTGCAGGAAGCTTCAAGTTTGTCAGTGGAGGTTTTTGTCCGTCAAGAAAAGAGTTGGAGGCGTTATACAGAATTTGACATATCGGTGGTCTCCGATTCTATCGACAAATTCGTCACGTTCCGCCTCATCGAGCCATCTTACGAGAACTCTTCTGACATTGCAATCTTTCAGCAAGATGTTGAAGAAGGGAAAATGGAGAAGATTGTGGGCAATCGCTACTATGTATCGAATCCGGGCTATCGGGGTGCGGTTTGTATGAATTGTCATGTTGCTCAATTGGGAAATGGAGAAAATACTGCGTTTCAGTATCGTTGTAACGGAGGAGGAATGATTGTTACTTACAACGGGGAGTCGAAAGTAGTTGCGACAAAAGTTGGAGATATGCCGTCGGGGGCGGTCTATGAGAAGTGGCATCCTACGCTGCCATTGATTGCATTTTCTAATAATACAGTTCGGCAATTATTCCCCTCTAATGGAATCGCTAAAATTGAGGTGTTGGATTTTCGTTCAGATCTTTTGTTATATGACGTGGAAAAAAACACGATTCGGTATGTGTTGAAAGGCGACGATGCATCGGAGACCTATCCAGTTTGGAGTCCTGACGGGAAGTATCTCTACTATTGTTCCACCGATACCCCCTATGTTGTCGGGGTCGCTCACCAGTATGAAAAGCAGAAATATGATTTAATGCGAATTGCATTTGAAAATGACACTTTCGGAGTACCAGAGATGGTTTATAATGCTTCAGCACACAACCATAGCGTTGCAAAGCCGAGGATTTCCCCTGATGGCAGGTATGTTGCGATGACGGTCTCAAAATATGGAGCATATCATTACATGCATAGAAGTTCTGATATTGCCCTTTTTGATTTGAAAGAGCAGAAGTTCCGTTTGATGGACGAGGTCAATTCTCCATCAGCCGATGGTTATGTCACGTGGTCATCCAATGGTCGATGGCTGATGATTGGATCTCGAAGAGATGACGACGACCATGCTCGTCTTTTCTTCTCTTATTTCGATGAAAATGGGGTTGCTCACAAACCATTTGCTTTGCCTCATGAAGACCCGTTGTTTGATGCATATTTGTTGAAGAGCTATAATTGTCCTGAATTTAATACAAAACAGGTACTGTTTTCCGAAGGTGATATTTATAAACTAATCGCCCGAGAGGCAGTTGTGACACCTGACACCATAGGAGATTTTGGAGAGAAAAGTGAGGCTGACGGAGTTTCGGGTGCCTCTATTGTTGATTATCGTAAATGATTAAGTAATGAAAAATAAAAGTAAAGAGAAGGTCTTAAAGCCTTCATTTGTTCAGCGATTGTTTGAAAATGCCCAGTTCCCATGGGTGGCGAGAGGATTGTTTTTTATCTTCTCCTTCCTTTTGTTGGGTGCAATGTATGGAGACGCTCTGATTCGATATTTTTGGGAGAGCTATTTCCTTTATGATGGAGAATTTGCGAAGAGTGTGATTTTTCAACCGGGAGGGCTCATCCATTATTTAGGACGTTATTTGAACCATTATTTTTATTGTCCGTGGCTTGGAGCTGCTATTTATTCCTTGTTGTTAGTTGCAGTTCAGTGGTTATGCTGCTATTTGTTTGATTGCAGAAAAAGGATTGCGATGTCGTTCCTTCCTTCGACTCTTTTGTTGTTGTATCTCATTCTGGTCTCATATAACATTTATTGGAGGTTTGAACCCGGACTTATCTGGACACCTTTGTTAGGGACGCTTTATCTTTTGTCCGTTGTTCTTTTTTACAAGAAGATGGGAGAGGCAAACGGTTTGTTGTTGGCAGGGATGGTGGTATCGTTGCTCTTGTTCCCTTTCTTGGGCTGTTTTTCTCTTATGCCAATGATAATTGTGGTTTTACAACAAAAGGATAGATGGAAAATTTGGCTTCCCGTTATTGTATTTGTGTGGTTGGTTGCTCCATTGGTCGAGCAGCAATTTTACTGTGAATATTACACGACGATTCTATATGAACCATTATGCTCTCCATTCTTTCATTCCATATTTGCCTTGTCGGTATTGGCTCTTTTATCTATTGCCTTATTGGCGATACTGCAACGTGTCGGGTGGGAAGAGAAGAGAGGCTTTACAATTGCATTGTCGGCTATCTTCTGTGTTGCGGTAGTTGGAACGATTGTTAGTCCGGCTATTCGTACATTTAGAAGTGAGTCGAAAATGATTCGTTTGACAGAAGAGGCAGAATGGAAGGAGGTTTTGGAGACCATAAAAGATGCTGAAAGTATCACACATACCCAAAACGCTTTCCGTGTGATTGCTTTAGGTCAGACCAATCAATTGAATAAAAGGTTGTTTGATGCCCCGTTCCCTTTAAATAAATTTTCAGGAGGAATTGGTGTGGATAAAATCGTTTTTGCCGTTCCTTTGTACTTTTATAGTTCGTTTAACTCTTTGGCATTGCAGATGAACATGGAGATTTGGACATCTTTTGGGGAGTTTAATGGAGGTTTGAAAATGTTTGCGTTGATTGCCTTGATGAACGATGAAGATGAATTGGCAAAAAAATATATTAGATTGATGAAAAAATCTGCCGGGTTGGAAACTGTCGCAGAAAAATATGAGCGATATGTCGCAGATAAGAACCTTATGCTGAAAGAAAACCCACATTTGGAGCTGATAAAAAAACATAATGTCTCCGAAAATGTAGAGATTAGTGTGCATACCTCTTATGTGAACACCTATTTTGCATTTGATGGTTTTTCTGCGGATAATGTAGAGCGAAGATTGTTGGCAAACCTATATGTCAAGGAACTTCCGAATTTTGTGAGAGAGCTGAGTTATGTGGGCCCTCGCAAATATAAAGTCTTGCCAGATTATTTTCAAGAAGCGGTGGTGTTGTATGCTATTTTAACACAAAATAAAAATATTGTGAAGAATTTCCCAATTAAACAGCATATAGGCGACAAGGTCTCTAATATCATCAAAATTATACAGTCGAAAGGTCCTGAAAAAGTTGATGAGGCAAAAGAAGTGTTAAAGAAAAAATATCCTAATTCATACACCTATTTCTATTTCTTTGAAAGTTCTAAAACTGGTCTAAAAGATTTGAAATGATGTTGTATATAAAATCCGTTGATATGAAATCAAAGAATAAATTTTTTGTGAATTTTTTGTTGCTCTCGATACTCCCTTGGGGACTGTTCACTTCTTGTTCTCATGGAGTTCCAGAGAGTTATGTGGAGGCTTCAGAGCAATTGTCTATATATCCAGACTACCAAGATGTTGTGATTCCCGTCAACATTGCACCGATGAATTTCATGGTTTTGAATGAAAATGAAGGAGTGTGTGTCGTGGTGAAAAATCAAGAGGGAAAAGAGTTGTTGGTGGAAGAAGGAGATGGGAAAGTCATTTTTGATGAGAGTGGATGGCGGAAAATCATTTCTGAAAATGAACAGTTGGAGTTTTCCGTGTTTGCCCAAAAGAAAACAGAATGGGTGAGATATAAGCCATTTAAGATGACAGTGGTGAAAGATTCTATCGATCCTTATGTTACATGCCGATTGATTGAACCTTCGTATGAGAATATCGGAAACTCAGGTTTGTTTCAGTTCGGTTTGGAAGATTTGAGTTTTAGAAAATTAAATGGAAATGCAAAGTATTGGGGAGAGGCGAATAGAGAAAGGTCAGTCTATTGTATGAACTGCCATACCACACAAGCGTCTAATCCAAATAATTCAGCATACTATTACAGAACAAAAGGAGGCGGTCTGATAGTTACCTATAATGGACAGACAAAAGTTGTGAACGCAAAGGTTGGGGATATGAAAGCAGGATCTGTTTATCAGCGATGGCATCCGACTCTCCCGTTGATCGTTTTTTCAAATAATACAGTACGTCAAGCTTTCCCAACATTGGATAGAAAGAAAATCGAAGCCTTTGATTTTCGTGCGGATATGCTTTTATATGATGTGGAAAAGAACAGCATTGAGTATGTTTTGAGAAAAAAGGGTCAAATCAACACATATCCGGTTTGGTCTTCTGATGGTTCTAAAATATATTTTTGCCAGACCGACTCGGCGGTGGTCAGAGATGATAGTTTGAGAACTCGTATGAAATACAAATTGATGAGTATGGATTTCTACGGGATGGAGAAGCCAGACTCCTTAAAATGGGGTGCTCCGAAGGAGGTGTACGCTCCTGAGGGCATGAGCGTTTCCAAACCGAGAGTTTCTCCTTGCGGAAGATATATTGCGATGACCCTTTCTCGTTATGGAGCGTATCACTATACAAATATCGATGCCGACGTGGTTTTGTATGATTTGAACGAGAATAAATTAGTCCGCTGCGAACATTTAAATTCCCCGGAAGCGGAAGGGTATGTTACATGGTCGTCTAACGGTAGGTGGCTGATGGTAGGCTCCCGTAGGGAAGATGGAAATTATGTTCGCCTTTATTTCTCTTATTTTGATGAAGACGGAAATGTACATAAGTCATTCCAATTGCCACATGAAGATCCTGAGTTTGATAAAATGTTGCTGAAGGTTTACAATTATCCGGAATTTTCCAAAGTTGATACAAAAATGGATGAAAAATCAGTCTACGACATGATTGAAAAAAACGAAACTGTCACACCGGAATTTATTGGAGAAATACAAAAAGACGATGAAGTGGATGCAAATACAGGAGCTTCCATTATAAAATAATTTGCAAAAAGAGCATGAAAAGCTTTCATTTTGACACGAAAACTGTCGAATGGAAGCTTTTTTGTTAGAAATAGGTTTCAGATAGGGCAAATTGAGGCTGTTGATGGTTTGGTTTTGACAAAATGACACGTTTAAATAAAAAAAACAAGCAAAAATCTTTGTGAATCGGATAAAAAATCACTTTTTGATTAAAAAAAACGAAAAAAAATTTTTCGTATGGTAAATTGTGTGTATATTTGCATTGTCAAAATGAAAGGTTAACTCGATGTGCTTTCGTAGATGATAGTGTCAAGGGGCTTTCGTGGTGGCGAGTGTTAAATAAGAAAAAAAATAAAACGTAATAATTAACTTTTAAATTTAAATCTTTATGGATGCAAATGTAAAAGAATTCATGGATTGGGTGATCGCTAAGAACCCAGGAGAGACATTGTTCCACCAAGCAGTAGAGGAAGTTGTGGCTTCTCTTATGCCATTCATCGAGAAGAATCCTAAGTACAAGGCTGCTAAGATTCTTGAGAGAATGACTGAGCCAGAAAGAGTTATCATCTTCCGAGTTCCTTGGATTGATGACAAAGGTGAATTCCAAATCAACCGTGGATACCGTGTGCAGATGAACAGTGCTATCGGTCCTTACAAAGGTGGTATCCGTTTGCATCCTTCAGTAAACTTGAGCACATTGAAATTCTTGGCTTTTGAGCAGGTTTTGAAGAACTCTTTGACTACTCTTCCAATGGGTGGAGGTAAAGGAGGTTCTGACTTCGATCCTAAGGGCAAGTCAGACAACGAGATCATGCGTTTCTGCCAAAGTTTCATCACTGAGTTGTATCGTCATATCGGTCCTGACACAGACGTTCCTGCAGGTGATATCGGTACTGGTGCTCGTGAGGTTGGTTTCATGTTCGGACAATATAAGAGATTGAAGAATGAGTTTACGGGTGTGTTCACTGGTAAGGGACTTTCTTTCGGTGGTTCATTGATTCGTCCAGAGGCTACTGGTTATGGTACAACTTACTTCGCTCAGTATATGCTTGAGACTAAGGGCGACTCTTTGAAGGGTAAGACTGTTGCTATCTCTGGTTCAGGAAACGTAGCTCAATATGCAGTTGAGAAATGTACTCAATTGGGTGCTAAGGTCGTTACTTTGTCTGATTCTAATGGTGCGATCTACGATGCTGACGGTATCGATGCAGAGAAGTTGGCTTACGTGTTCGAGTTGAAGAATGTTAAGCGTGGTCGTATCAAAGAGTACGTTGAGAAATATCCTTCTGCAAAATACTTCGAGGGCGCTCGTCCATGGAAGTTGGCTAAGTTTGATGTCGCTATGCCTTGCGCGACTCAAAATGAGTTGGATGAGGAGGATGCAAAGGCATTGCTTGCGAATGGAGTGAAGTGCGTAGCTGAGGGTGCTAACATGCCTTCTACAATCGGTGCTGTGAACGCATTCATCGCTGCTAAGATTCTTTACGCTCCAGGTAAGGCTTCTAACGCTGGTGGTGTGGCAACTTCAGGTCTTGAAATGTGCCAAAACTCAGGTCGTATCTCTTGGACTTCTGAGGAGGTTGACGCTAAGTTGAAGTCTATCATGAAGAATATCCACGACAACTGCGTTAAGTATGGTACTGAAGCGGATGGTACTGTAAACTATGTGAACGGTGCTAATATCGCAGGTTTCGTGAAGGTCGCTGATGCGATGATGGCTCAAGGTTTGGTTTAATTTTTAACCGCATAACAATGGAAAGTCCCCGTGGTTAATCACTTCGGGGATTTTTTAGTAAGAACTAAAACTAAAAGAATTATGGATAAAATTAGAGTGGCTGTTGTAGGCTACGGAAATATCGGAAAGTTTGCTGTAGAAGCAGTACAGGCTGCAAAAGATATGGAGTTGGCAGGTGTCGTGAGACGTTCTACTGCTGGTTGTGTTCCGGTTGAATTGACGGGTGTGAAGATCGTCTCTAATATAGATGATTTGGGTAAAGTGGATGTGGCGATTTTGTGTGGACCATCTCGTAGTGTTCCTGAAATAGCAAAGGAAATTGTTGGAAAGGGAATCTGCACTGTGGATAGTTTTGATATTCATGGCGATGCTCTTTGGGAACTTCACGAAATGCTCGATGCAGAGTGTAAAAAGAATAATGTTGCATCAGTTATTTCTGCTGGTTGGGATCCGGGGTCTGATTCTGTTATCCGCACATTGCTCATGGCGATGGCTCCTAAGGGTATCACCTATACAAACTTCGGTCCTGGTATGAGTATGGGGCACTCTGTGGTGGCTCGTTCAAAAGAGGGAGTGAAAAATGCGCTTTCCATGACGATCCCGACAGGAACGGGTGTTCATCGTCGTATGGTTTATGTGGAGTTGGAAGAGGGTGCTAAATTGGAGGATGTGGCAAATGCCATCAAGACCGACTCTTATTTTTCCCATGATGAAACTCATGTGATGGCGGTAGAGAGTGTCGATGCGCTACAAGATATGGGACATGGTGTGCTTATCGAACGTAAGGGCGTTTCGGGTAAGACTCAAAACCAGTTATTTGAATTTACTATGAAAATCAATAACCCTGCGCTTACTGCACAGATCATGACCTCTTGCGCTCGTGCGGCGGTAAAACAACGTCCGGGTTGCTACGCAATGCCAGAGATCGCTCCGATGGATTTGTTGCCTGGTGACAAGGAATCTTTGATTCGTGCGTTAGTCTAAAGGTGTGTTCTATAAATTCACCATTTCTAATCCAGAAAGTATAAATCAGAGGTGGCGAACTTTTCGGTGCTTTTTGATTAAAAAAAGGCTGTCCGACTTTTTTAAGTTGGGCAGCCTCTTTTGTTTGTAAAACCGTAAAGGTGATTTTTGTGAATTCAGTGTGTTTTTGAAAAAGTATAAAATTGCGAAAAGTGCAAAATCAAAGGGTGTTTTTTATCCCAATGATTATTCATTTTCTAAAACCTCTTTTTGTTTTTGCTTTTTCATCTTGTACCATGCGATGAAAGCACCTATCGGAATTCCTATTTTGACGAAAGTGTATTGTCCCGCGAAGGTGAGTCCGAATCCCAATATATGGATGCTGAGTCCATTTGAAATTTTTTCTGGTGATGTATATATGTAAGGAGTATTGAGAAGTATGATCAAAAGATACATTAGCCATTTACGGTCTAAGTTGCTCTTTTTTACTTTCACGATCGTAAAAATGTTGAAGGCCACAACGCCAAGTCCGAGGATTAGTGCTATCCAAAAAGAGGCGGAGTAGGGTTCGCTTAAGTTAAACGCAATTGCTTTCATTATTTCTGTATAGGAATAGTTATTCGTTTGATCAGAAGAGAATGCTACTAAAGAGTCTTTTCCGATTGCTTGAAAAACTGATTCGTCCAATTCGCTAAGCAAAGCGTCGGAATTCCCCTCTGCAACGTTTTGGGTTATCTCTATGCTCTTTTCTTTGTTGAATGAGTTGCAACTGCACAGGCATAGAACTGAAAAGAATAAAAAAAATATTTTCTTCATTTTTAAAAATTTTTAGGCAACTTAGAAACTGCCTTGTTATGGGAGCTTAGATCTTTTTCTCCTGAATAGCCTGCTCCGTTTTAAGATTATTCGAGGAGTAATTTTATTACAAAAATATATGTTTTTTATTATTTGGTTAAATTCTTTACTGACTTTATCAATGGGGGGGGTAAAATATTGATAGTTGTATTGTTTTGATTAAAATTTTATTGATTTTTAATTTAGAGGAGCTGGATTATTGATAATTTTTTTTGCTGTAGTTTTTTGTATCTTTGCTTTTAGTTGAACTAAAAAATTGAAGAATAATGAAGAGATTCGTACTGATATTAGTTTTCGTGCTGATGTTGATTGTAGTTGGTTTGGACTATTTTTTTGTCCATTGGGAGTGTGAAGAACCCCAACGGGTCGGGCAAGTGCCTGCGTCAGCATTGTGGATTGGAGGTTGTGATGGTGGTTATTGGATAGATTTTGTCGGTCAGAAAGATGACAGGTGTAGATTTCGCATCTATCGGGATTGGAGTGGCGATTTGCGTATGGATGCTGATTTTGTCGGTGAAGAAAACGGTTTGCCGATTTGTCTGACGGAAGAAAATTGGAAAGAACACTTTGTGTATTATGATGATAACAAAAGCGATACCTTTTCTTACGTTTTGATAAAGGCGCATGACGGGGCGGAATGCGAGTTGAAAATCTCTTTTCCAGCATACGGAGGGGACGATTGGGAGGTGTTGAAGGAGAAGTACGACTTAGGGTTTTGATTCCTCGAAAGTCTGCTTTGATGAGGGCGGAGGCTTTCTGTCCTATTCATGGTGATAAGGTTCCCCTCTCAAAATTGTCATAGCGCGGTAAAGCTGTTCCACAAAAATGAGTCTTACCATCTGATGGGAGAAGGTCATTTTCGACAGTGAGACCTTCCCGTTCGCACGAGCATACACGTCTTGCGAAAAACCGTATGGACCACCCACGACAAAAACCAGTCGTTTCAGTCCCGAAACGCTTTTCTTCTCAATGTATTCGGAAAATTTCATGGATGTGAACTCTTGTCCCTTGTCGTCCAGCAAAATGACATCGTCCCCCTCTTGCAGATTTTTAAGAATCAGTTCCCCCTCTTTCTGCTTTTGAACCTCTTCAGAGAGGTTTTTGGTGTTTTTTATATCAGGAATCTCCTCAATTTCGAACGAAATATAAAATTTAAGACGCTTTTGATAGTCTGATATTGCGTTTTTAAAATTTAAATTATTAGTTTTGCCGACGGTAATTAAAGTAACTTTCATTTTTTGTGTTTTTTTTGCAAATTTAATATAAATTTGTAGTCTGAAAAAAAAGATTGACAGGTTAGATTTGAAAAAAGACAAAGAAAAAAAAGGCTTGTTTATGGTAAAAATAAAAAATCTAAGAAAAATTTTTCTTGTTGTCGTCATGTTTTTGGGGGCGATTTTTTCGGCATCTGCCAATTCCAACGATATATCCCAAGCATTTGCGAAAGGAGATGTGGCAAAGATCTATTCCTACATGAATAGTAGTTTGGAGTTGTCCATTCAAAACAATTCCAACTCTTGTGATAAAAACAGGGCAAAAAATTTGTTGGAGGATTTTTTTCGTAAGAACAGACCTTCCAACTATTCCCTTACGTCAAAAAGTGAAAAAGGGAAATCTGCCGTGTTGCTGGGTAAGTTGTACACGAACGGAGGCGAGTACACTTTGATGATACTCACCCAAAAAGAGAATGACAAAAACCTGATTTGTCAGATAAAAATCACTTCAAAATAACGAAAAAATTGAAAGGCGATGAAAAGCGAAAATGAATTGATAGAAGATTTGTTGGACTTGGCTTTTGCTGAGGACATCGGAGATGGAGATCATACCACGTTGTGTTGTATTCCATCGGATACAATAGGTAAGGCTCAGTTGTTGATTAAGGAGGACGGAATCCTTGCCGGAGTAGAAATCGCCAAACGTATATTCCATAAGTTTGACCCGGAAATGAAGGTGGAGGTCTTGTTGCAAGATGGAACACCTGTAAAAAAAGGGGACGTGGCATTTTATGTTACAGGAAAGGAGCAGGCTTTGCTTCAAACGGAACGTACGGTGCTTAATATCATGCAACGTATGAGTGGAATCGCCACACAGACAAATCGCTATGCTAAGTGTCTTGAAGGTTTGCATACTCGCGTGCTGGACACTCGAAAGACGACTCCCGGTTTACGTATGTTGGAGAAGATGGCGGTGAAGATCGGTGGGGGTGTGAATCACAGAATCGGACTCTTTGATATGATTCTGTTGAAAGACAATCATGTGGATTTCGCTGGTGGAATTGAAAATGCCATCACTCGTGCGAAAGAGTATTTGAAGGAGAAAAACAAAGATCTCAAGATAGAAATCGAAGTTAGGAATTTTGATGAATTGGAAGAGGTGTTGAAGGTCGGTGGTGTCGACCGTATCATGTTGGATAACTTCACTCCTGCTAATACCAAAGAGGCGGTGAAGAGAATTGCCGGTCGATATGAGACTGAATCTTCCGGAGGTATCACGTTCGATACATTGAGAGATTATGCCGAGTGTGGTGTCGACTTCATCTCTGTGGGTGCGTTGACACATTCTGTGAAAGGTTTGGATATGAGTTTGAAGGCTGTTAAATGAGGAGCTTGAGGCTATATATCATCGGATGCGTTGTTTCTACACTTCTGCTTTTTATCAGCTGTGCAGGTGAGCAGGTGGGACACTCTGATCAGGGGGGAGCCTCTGATTCTCTATCTGCCGTAAATTCGTTTTATAATGCGCCGAAATCCCCAAAATCCTCTTCGGGAAATAAAAATAACAATCAGCAAAAGAGTAGGGGGGATGCGATATGTTCACATTCCCGTAACAAGGGGAAGTTGTATCGTCATGAGCATTATTCTCTCTCCTATTCAGAAGAGGACGAACAGGCGGAGTGGGTTGCTTATGAGTTGACAAGAGAAGAACTCTATGGAAACGCCAAAAGGCAATCTTCGTTCATAAAAGACCCTATCATAGAGACTGAGTCTGCCTCTCCTTATGAGTATCAGAACAGTGGCTACACAAGAGGACATTTAGCACCGGCTGGTGATATGAAATTCGACTACATAGCCATGAAGGAGTGTTTTTTCACAAGTAACATTTCCCCCCAAACGAAGAAGTTCAATTCTGGCTGCTGGAATGATTTGGAGATGCAGGTGCGTTACTGGGCAAAACGCTTCAACCGAGTCTATGTGGTGACCGGTCCGGTACTGACGGATAAAGGTTTGGAGAAAATCACCTACTTGGATAGCCGTGATCAGGAAAAGACTGGTCATGTCACGATTCCGAAACGTTTCTATAAGATTATCTATGACTTTTCGTATGAGGGAAAGGAGAAGATGATTGCCTTTATCATTCCGCAGGAGGGGGCAGGTCGTGACTATTTTAAGTATGCGACAACGGTTGATGAGGTGGAGGAGGTCACAGGGATTGATTTCTTTACCAATCTTTCCAATGCAGAGGAGGGTCGTTTGGAGGGTACATTTGATGTCAGTCAATGGCCTAAGTACGACAATCCCTATAATTAAAATTTGAAAAATACTAAAAAAAAAGAATATATGAAAGCGTTCGTTTTCCCCGGTCAGGGTTCCCAGTTTACGGGAATGGCGAAAGATTTGTACGACAATAGTGCAATAGCGAAAGATTTGCTGGAAAAAGCCAATGAGATACTTGGTTTCCGCATAACTGATGTGATGTTTGAAGGTTCTGAAGAGGATTTGAAACAGACGAAAGTTACGCAGCCGGCTGTGTTTTTGCATTCAGTTCTCTTGGCGAAGAATATGGGTGATGAGTTTCAGCCTGATATGGTGGCGGGACACTCTTTGGGTGAATTTTCTGCGTTGGTGGCATCTGGTGCAGTGGATTTTGAAGATGGTTTGGTTTTGGTGTCAAAACGAGCGATGGCTATGCAGAAAGCTTGTGAATTACAACCTTCGACAATGGCTGCGATTTTAGGATTGACGGATGAGAAAGTAGAAGAGATTTGTGCTTCTATTTCAGGCGACATTGTTGTCCCTGCAAATTATAATTGCCCGGGTCAGTTGGTTATCTCAGGGACAATCTCCGCGATCGACAAAGCTTGTGAATTGATGACAGAAGCGGGTGCGCGTCGTGCCTTGAAGTTGGTGGTCGGTGGTGCTTTCCACTCTCCGTTGATGGAACCTGCGAAAGTCGAATTGGAGGCTGCTATTCAGTCGACAAAGTTCAATGCGCCAAAATGTCCGGTTTTCCAAAATGTGTCAACACAAGGAGAGACCGACCCAGAGGTCATAAAGGCAAATCTGATTAAGCAGTTGACAGCTCCGGTTAAATGGACTCAGTCTGTGAAGAACATGGCGGCTGCTGGAGCCGATTCCTTTACAGAGGTAGGTCCGGGAGCGGTTTTGCAGGGTATGATAAAGAAAATATCTAAGGAGATTGATAAGGATATTTCCATCAATGGTGTGAATTAAAGTGGTTTCTATAAATTCACCGTTTATAATTAAGAAAGGATAAATCAGGGGGGCGAACTTTATGGAACTGATAGAGCCCTCCTTAAGAGTTCTGATTGTATAAAAAGGCGGGTCATCTTGGCTCGCCTTTGTTGGTAAAAAAGAGAGGAAATGACGGAGAAAAGAAAATATCGGAGGGTGCTATCCGTTGCAGGAAGTGATTCTGGTGGAGGTGCTGGTATTCAGGCGGATATCAAGACCATTTCAGCGTGCGGTTGTTATGCGGCGACTGCCATCACCGCTGTGACAGTACAAAACACTTTGGGTGTGAGTGCTGTTCATGGAATGTCCGGAGAGGCGATTGAGGGTCAGATGGAGGCCGTATTGAGCGACATCGGGGTAGATAGCATTAAGACAGGTATGCTATTCTCTGCGGAAATCGTACGGGTGGTATCTAAAATGATTCGAAAATATGAAGTGAAGAATTTTGTTTTGGATCCGGTTATGGTTTCCACCTCAGGACATAAGTTGATTGACGATGCTGCGATTGATGTGTTGAGGCGCGAGCTGTTGCCTCTTGCCAAAATTATCACGCCGAACATTCCTGAAGCGGAGATACTGTTTGGGTGTAAAATATCAAAACAGGAAGATTTGCCGGACGTTGCGGTTCGTATGGCAAAGGAGTATGGAACTTCTATCTACTTGAAGGCGGGGCATCTGACGGAGAATACATTGACTGATGTTTTCTTTAACGCAGAGACTTCCGAAATTGAGACACTCTCCTCTAATAGAATCGAGACCGCCAACACGCATGGAACAGGTTGTACGTTGTCTTCGGCACTGGCATCAGGATTGGCTTTAGGTTATAGTTTGAGCGAAACAGCGAAGTTTGCGCACGACTATTTGGCCACCGCAATAGAAAAGGGGGCAGACTATAAGATAGGAGGAGGTTTCGGTCCTGTTCATCATTTTTGGAAGTATTGGGAATAAAAGAAAACCGCAATGATGGAGTTTGTGAGAAATATGAAAAAAAAAGTGAAGCAGGGGTTTGGGCGATTATATCAAAACAAACCGTTGTTTTATAAATCTATTCTTTTTTGTTTCATCTTTCTCCTCTCTTTGATTTCTACTTTTTTGTTGCCCTATACCATTTATAAAGATGTAGATATAAAGCACATACAGGAAGTCTTTCATGAAAAAGAGGTTTATGCGGAAAAGATTCTGGAGGATTTTTGTGCAAGAATTATCGCAAAAGATAAAAAGTCGATAGAATATCGAGGTGGCATATACGAAGAATCGAAGAAACAAGAGATTACATTTCAGGTATATTGGGGTGAAGATTTGGTCTATTGGACAGATAATTCTTTGACGATTTCCGACAATTCGGGTTTTCCATCCCAAAAGAAGTTTTTTTATAATGCAGATAATGCTTCAGTTGTGGTCATCCAGTCTTTTTGTAGGGAGTACCGTTGTGTTGCATTGATAAAAATAAAGGATAGAATCTTGTCGTCAGAAAGTGACGAACGCAACCATTTTGCGGAGCAGTTTGGCATTCCGGGTTCCGTGATGGTATCCAAATCCACAGGAGGGGAATTTGCACCCTATACCATAAAAGACAGGGAAGGAAGAGGATTATTTTCTTTGAAAAATACTCATTATAAGACAGAAAGTAGGGTGTCCGTGATTATACTCTCTCTCCTTTGGGGTATGACTTTATTGTCTGCCCTCTCATTGATTTTAGATAGGTTTTTGTCGTGGAAGAATAGAAGGAACGAGAGGTTTGTTGGTTGGTCAAGGAAGTGGAGGAACTTCCGAAATGCGTGGTTGGACCCTGATGCTGGAGGGGGTAGGTTTAGGTGGCAAAAGATCTTTTTTAGTAAAATATTTACTTCCCTGTTGTTGCTATTATTTGTGTTGCTGGTGTGTGATGTGGGAATAGACCCGCGCGTTAATGTGGCAGTCCCGTTCATTCAAGACATTTCAGGGAACACTATTTTGGCACTTCTGCTGGTGTTTGTCCTATCATACCTCTACTATGTGGTTTTGAATTTAGTGAGGAAATTATATGCCAGTAAATCCAATGTAAAAAAAATATGGGTGGTCCAGATCCTCATTTCGGGTTCTGTCATGTTGTATTTTCTCTCACAGTCTCTGTGGGTAGAGTTGATTTTGTTTTTCTTCGGAACGGTGATTATTTTGTTTGTGGATCTTTATAAACTCAACTATGAATACAATCTGTTTCTTTTTACAGCCCCGATCGCATTTACATTTGCGAACCTTATCGTGTGGACAACTTTCCATTATTCAGAAAAAAAGAATGAGAGAGAGTATCAGAGGATGGCGTGTGAGATCGGAAAGAAGAATTGCGTTTATCAAGATGATTTTGCCGAGGAACTACTAAAAGCGTGGAGTCGAGTGTTGGTGGCAGACTCCTCTATCGCAAAGATGGTATCAGAACCCAAGGTGAATGAAACAGAATTGTTGGATTACATCAATTTCAATTATGTGGAATACTTTTCTGGAAAATATGATTTGCAATTGCAGGTGTGCGATTCATTAGGAACGCTCTACCTGAGACTCCCCAACTATGAAGAGAAAACATTCCCCGACTTAGAAGTTTTGAAGAAGGATTTTAAGAAAATTCCAAACTCCTGTTTTTATGCCAATAAAAATGAGAAATTGGCGGTCTCTTATTTAGGAACTCTTGAGTATAATGGAAAAAAATTGTATTTGAAATTTTATCGGCAGAGTTCTTATGACCAGTACAGTTTGTTAGAACAGTCGCTTCAAAAATCAGACCGCACCTATTTCTCCGTTGCGAAGTATCTGGATGGACAACGGAGTTTTTCGGAAGGTGAATATCGTTACCCCATTTATATGGCATGGTTGGAGACAAGTGGGAAATATGACTATGTGATTTACGCCAATTCCCATACTCACTATGTCCATAAGTTTGATTTAGGGGTGAGTGCTTCGGTTGTAAGTGTTCCTGACAGGCAAAATTTTGTCTGTATAATTTTGGTCACCTATTTGTTCACAGGTTATCTGTTGGTCGCCCTTGTCTATTTTTTCGTCTACTCTGTCTGGAAAAGTTTGTTAAACAAAAAGAAGTCTATTTTTTCACAAATGCAGCTGACATTCCTTTTGCCAACCATTGTCGAATTTGTGATTCTCATCATGCTCTCTTTCCCATTCTTTAAAAATCAGATGGAGAAGAATTGCTTTTCAGAACTCAAAGAGAAATCGTTGATTATTCAGCATGTTGTCCAGAATCTTACTGGAGGAGAAACTGTTTTTTCAGTTGTGTCGGGAGAGTTATATTCAGAAGTGAAAAGATTGGCGAATCAATTCCATTTGGATATCGTGTTGTATGACAGTGGAGGAGAATTGAAATTCTCTTCACGTCCGCTTTTTATAGCGATGGATCGTCGCCAGTCTAATTTGATATGTCCTAAAATGAAGTTTGGCAATTATCAGGATTTGATA
The DNA here is from genome assembly GCA_937916355.1 of uncultured Bacteroidales bacterium. GTDB lineage: Bacteria > Bacteroidota > Bacteroidia > Bacteroidales > Paludibacteraceae > UBA1181. The sequence continues at coordinate 22,659 of CALFTM010000059.1, read as the reverse complement.
TTGAAAGAACATGTCGGCGAGGTTGATTTCTATTCTCACTATATGAAGGCGTACAACCTGAAAAATGAACATGTCGGGTATATTCAGATTCAATCACAAAAAGCTTATGAAAAGGTGAAGAGTGAGACGATCAACCTTTTGGCTCTTGTGATCGACGCATATTTGTTCATATCCCTAATTTCGATGTTCATCATTTGGTTGTTGCACAAGCGTAGCACTCGTCCGTTGCGATTATTGTCTGACAGGTTCGCAGAAATCCGTTTGTCGGGTCGCAACACGTTGATAGAGTATCCTTATCAGGACGAGTTTGGTGATTTGGTGGAGCGTTATAACAAGATGGTTGTCCAGTTGGAGGAGAGTGCCCAAAAAATGGCGCGTTCGGAGAGAGAGTTCGCTTGGAGGGAAATGGCAAGGAGAATTGCACATGAGATAAAAAATCCGCTCACGCCAATGAAGTTGAGTGTGCAGCAGTGCATGCGGAAGCAGGTGTTGGAGCCGAATAGTTTTCCGGAGTATTTCAACAAGACAGCGCGGCTACTGATCGAGCAGATTGATAATCTCGCTAATATCGCATCTGAATTTTCTTCCTTTGCCAAAGCCTCAGAGACCAAGGCGAAGCAATTGGATGTCATAGCGAAATTGCGTTCTTCGACAGAGTTGTTTGGAAATAACCCAGAAGAGGTGGAGTTCTCTTTGCATCTGAATGGACATGAGTGCGAGTATGTTTGGATGGATGAAAAACAGATGTTGCAAGTACTGAATAATTTGTTCCGCAATGCCATTCAATCCATTCCTTCCGAACGGAAAGGACGTGTGAATGTCTTTTATAAGAATGAAGATGGTTTTGCTTGTGTCGAAGTAAAGGATAATGGAAGTGGAATCCCAGAAGATGTGCAAAAGAATGTTTTTGAACCGAATTTTACTACCAAGACCAGTGGAATGGGCTTAGGTTTGGCAATTGTGAAAAATATACTTGTGGCAGTTGGTGGGGACATCCGCTTTGAAACTACGGTAGGAGAAGGGACATCCTTCTTTTTCAAAGTACCGTTGATGGAGACGGACAAAGCATGAGCAGTTAAAAGTCAGAGGACAAAGTACAAAAAAAAGCGGAAAATCTCAGAAGAGAAATCCCGCTTTTTTCGTATCCTTAAAGGATGTTATTGGATGATTAGTTTTTGTACAGAACTCTTATTTTGTGATTTAACCATCAAAATGTAGTTTCCAGCAGGAGCGGAAACGTTGATTTTGCTTTCTCCTTCAGGAAGAGTTTCGTTGTAAATGCAATTTCCGATCGTTCCGTAGATGGCTACGTTGGCAGATTCGCTCAAATTGATGTTAAACTCACCTCCCTTTGATGGGTTAGGCCAGATGATGAACTCTCCAGCTTCAGAGAACACGCTTATCGCAGAAGTTCCGTTTGGATCTTCTGGTTCGTCATTCGGCTCTTCAATCGCTTTGAATTTCAATGAACCGAGTCCGGCACATGAAGACATGAAAGAGATTCCAAGCGTTTGCACGCCAGACTTTTTGAATCGGATGAAGAACTTCTTGTTTTGTCCCGCATATTCTGAGTAAGGAGTAGTCCAAGCCCAGTCGCCGTAACCACCATCTTTATCACCAGAACCGCTTGTCTTTAAGCGAACCGCTTTGTAGAAATCAGAACCAGTCTCATCCACGATCGCATTTTCTCCATCCACGCAGATTCCAATCACATTATTGTCGATGTGGTTGTTGGTGTAGGTCTCAAATTCGTAGACACCTGCTTTTTCTACATTAACGCTATATTTCACCCACTCTCCTGCTACAACATAACCAAGGTTGTAGTAGAAAGGCTCGTTGTCTCCAGTCTTTCCTAAATCGACGCACTCGTCTTTTCTTGCTTCACCACCAGCGTTGCAACTTCCGTTGATGTCAAAAATCCAAGAGTCGTCAAACTCGAAGAATGCCTTGTTTTGTCCTCCCTTGTCGTATTTTTCCAAGGCGATGTAACTATCCTCGCTTGCTTTGATAGGTTGAGCTTGGTCGAGTGGTGTTGATTGAGAAGAGGTGAACACATCTCCTTTGCGCAATTGTCTGGTGATGTAGCTACCAGATTGCGTCAAATTACCTTCGCTATAGTTTCCGCAACCACGGAGAGCAGAAGAGCTTCTGAAGTCTGCCGACCAGCTCCAGTTACACCAGCTGATTTTTTGGTTTCCTAAATTTTCTCCGTTGCAAACCTTCATGAGGTTGTCGCCACCTGCCTCGCAGACTTGTCCGTCCTCACCTCCGTTGTCTGCAGACAATCCCCACTCAGAAACGAATACAGGGATGAATGCTGCCGCACTCGACAAAAGACCGAGGAACTGTTGTTGGTCGCAAGTATAGTGGTGGAAAGTGTACATTACGTCAAGACCATGTGTGTTGATAGGATCTTCCATAGGGAATACCAACGCCTTGTCCCATTGAGGAGTTCCTACGAGAACCACCGCTCCCGGGTCGCCTTTGGCAATTGCCGGAAGCACCTTTTCGCTGTACGTTTTGATCTGAGACCATACATTCGGGCGGTAGATGTCACCTACCGAATTTTCGTTTGGCTCGTTACAGATTTCGTACAATACGTTTTTGAAACCGTTTTGACTTACCCAAGAAGAGAGTTGAGAGAAGAAGTTTGAAGGGTTTCCGTAGGCACCATCATTAGGGTCTCCCGGCTTCAGCATGTGCCAATCGACCAAGCAGTACATTCCCAATTCGTTGGTCCATTGGATACAATTTTTTACCCAGCCCAGATCCTCATTTCCTCCATCGATGAGGTACATGGCGATACGAGCGATGTTCGCGCCCTTCTTTTTCATTCCTTCGAAGTCATCCTTCCCGTTGAAGCATTCACCTTGCCAATTTTTACCATGGGTACTCCATCCGCGGAGTTGCACCGGTTCTCCAGATTCAGAACATAGTTGGTTGCCTACGAGTTTGAGTCGCCCCCAAGCCTTAACGTAGTTGTTGTTGAAACTACTATTCTCGTTAGAATAGTCAAATGCGAAGACTTGTATGCACATTAGGCATGAACAAATCATCAAGAAAAACTGTTTTTTCATTGGTTAATTTAAGATGTTAATGAAAGATTAAATTTATACTTTAAAACGCCATGTTGGTTTGTAACAAACTCGCACAGCAGAGAATTTTTTCAACCATATAACTTGTCAATCGGACAACTCATTTTTTGTGTAATAAAGTTAGCTGATTGCCAGCAAAAAATCTCAGTTCGCAAAGATAAAAAAAGTAAAATAAACGAGCAAAATATTTTTTGGAAATGAAGAATTTGAGTTTGTCGGATAGAGTCGTGTGGATTTTTTTTGTTTTTCAAAGGTTTTTAGTAAATTTGGAGGTGAATTTTTATTAATGTACTTGCAATAAAAAATATGTTTTTGGATCATGTAAAAACGAGATTGTTGTGGGTTTTCTTCTTGGTTTTTTGTTTTTCTGCTGATTTGAGTGCTGAAACTGGGAAGAATACTTATCGGTTCTTAAATCTGCCATATTCGGCTAAGTTGGCTGGCATTGGAGGTGAGAATATCACTGTCCGTAATGAGCAGGCTGGACAGATTTATGCAAATCCTGCCTTGTTCTCCGGAGGGATGCGAAATGCCATTTCTGCCACTTATGTCAACTATTTTTCTGATGCAAATGGAGGAATGTTCTCATATACATTCACGCAGGATAGTCTGAACTATTTCGGATTCAACTTTTTGTTTTTAGGGTATGGTGATTTTGAAGGGTATGATAAGACAGGTGTGGCGACCTCCGATTTTTCAGTCGGTGATTTTGCTTGGAATCTGGTTTATGCGAGAAATCTGGGGGCAGGTTTCACGGTTGGTTTGGCGATGAAGCCGATTTATTCGCACATTGACGTTTATAATAGTTTTGGTTTGGGTTTTGATGTTGGAGGAAATTACTACAATGAAAAAATAGATTTGAGTGTCGGACTTGTGGCAAAAAGTTTTGGTTTCCGTTTCACTGGTTATTATGAAGATCAGGAGACGGAGCGTTTGCCGTGGAATTTGCAGATTGGTGTGACCAAGCGGCTTGCTCATGCACCGTTCCGCTTCTCCGTCACTTACGACTATCTGAACGATTGGAATTTCGATTATGACAGAATAAAAGATTTTTCGACAGGGAAGATGAAAGAGATAAAAGGGGGAGATATGTTTTTCCGCCATCTGACGTTTGGAATGGAGATTCTTTTCGGGAAGGTGTTTCATGTGGATGTTGGATATAACCATAGGAGAAACCGAGAGTACTCGTTGGAACGTGCGAGGGCGATAAATGGTTTCTCTTTTGGAGCAGGTTTCAAAGTTTATAAGTTTAATTTAGATGCGGCGTATGCGCAGTATGCTCCTTCGGGAGGGACGTTCACGCTTACGTTGAGCACCGCGATAGATTATTTTAAGAAATGAAGAAAATAGTAGTGGCGATAGATGGTTTCTCTTCTTGTGGGAAGAGTACCTTGGCAAAGGCTTTGGCAAAGGAGGTCGGTTATGCTTATGTGGATACTGGAGCGATGTATCGTTCGGTTGCACTTTATTGTTTGCGAAACGGACTGATAGAAGAGGGTAAGGTGGATGAAGAGAAGTTGGCGGAGGCTATGCCGTCGATTCAGATCTCTTTTCAATATAATTCGGAAAACCAGCGCAATGAGACCTATTTGAACGGAGAGAACGTAGAGGAGGAGATTCGTTCTTTGGCGGTCTCGAATGTGGTGAGTATTGTCAGTGCCATCGGTTTTGTACGCCGTGCGATGGTGGCGCAGCAACAGTCTTTCAGCAAGGAAAAAGGTGTGGTGATGGATGGACGAGACATTGGTACTGTCGTCTTTCCTGACGCGGAATTAAAGGTGTTTGTCACTGCAAGAGCGGAGGTGCGTGCGCAACGCCGTTTTTTGGAATTGAGTGCCAAAGGTGATAGCGCAACCTTTGAAGAGGTACTGGAGAATGTGAAACAACGTGACTATATGGACCAAAACCGAGAAGAGAGTCCATTGCGTCAGGCTGAGGATGCCATCTTGTTGGATAATAGTGAAATGACAATTCCGCAACAAAACGAATGGTTGTTGGCTCGTTTCAACGAGACGGTCAAGGAGTAATATAAATAAGGTCTTTCGATGGTTGTTGAAATAGATAAAAATTCAGGTTTTTGCTTTGGTGTCGTAACTGCTATCACCAAGGCAGAGGAGGAGTTGGCAAAGTCTGGCAGACTCTATTGCTTAGGTGCAATAGTCCATAACAGTATGGAAGTTGAGCGTTTGGAGCAGAAAGGGCTGGTGACGATTGACAGGGACTTTTTCGACAAATTGTCTGGCGAACGAGTTCTTTTCCGTGCGCATGGCGAACCCCCTGCAACCTACAACAAGGCAGAAGAAAATCATATAAAGGTGATCGATGCTACTTGTCCGGTTGTGCTGAATTTGCAGAAGAGAATCAGAAAAGCCTATCTGGAATCCGACAAGGAGCGTACGCAGATTGTAATCTACGGAAAGGAGGCGCACGCCGAAGTCAATGGCTTGGTCGGACAGACGGACGGACGGGCGATTGTGGTCGGACAGTTGGAGGATTTGAACAAAGTGGACATGACAAAAAACATCTGCCTCTTTTCTCAAACGACAAAATCCATAGAGGGCTTTAATCAAATAGTTCAGGAGATTAAGAAAAATATTTCCAAAGATTGCGAGTTTGAATACAATGACACGATTTGTCGGCAGGTCGCCAATCGTATCCCTAAAATCATCAGTTTCGCGGCAAAACATGAATTGGTATTGTTTGTCAGTGGAAAAGAGAGTTCTAATGGGAAAGTGTTATTTGAAGAGTGTGCGAAAGTCAATCAGAACATCTACATGATAACCGACTTGGAGGAGGTCGATTTTACGGTTTTTGAAGGAGTAAAATCGGTCGGTATTTGTGGTGCGACCTCCACACCGAAATGGTTGATGGAGGAACTGAAACGTAAAATCGAACAGAATATTGAAGATTGAGTCAGTTACAATATAAATTGAGATATAATTGAATAATAAAAAAATAATAAATAGGATGAAATATCAAATCAATTGCATCGGAATCCTAACTTCAGGAGGAGATGCTCCGGGCATGAACGCCGCAATCAGGTCAGTCACTCGTGCAGCAATTTATCAAGGTATTAAGGTAAAAGGAATTTATCGAGGATACAGAGGATTGATCTCAGGAGAAATTAGAGAGTTTCAAACGCAGAGCGTAAGTAACATCATCCAGCAGGGTGGTACGATTTTGCGAACCGCCCGTTCTGCTGAGTTCATGACCGAGGAGGGGCGTTCCCAAGCCTTTGAAAATATGAAAAAAGAAGAGATCGACGCATTGGTCGTATTAGGAGGAGACGGAACATTTACGGGTGCGCGTGTTTTCGCACAGGAGTTTAATGTGCCGATTGTGGGAGTGCCATGTACGATTGATAATGATGTGTGTGGAACTGATTATACTATTGGTTATGATACCGCTTTAAATACGATAGTTGAGGCGGTTGACAAAATCCGTGATACCGCAAATTCTCACGAACGACTTTTCTTTGTCGAGGTGATGGGAAGAGACGCAGGATTCTTGGCGTTAAATTCGGCAATCGCTTCTGGAGCGGAGGCAGCCATCATTCCGGAGATTGTTACCGGAGAAGATCAGTTGGAAGCGTTGATTCAGAGAGGTTTCAGAAAAACAAAAAATAGTAGTATCGTCCTTGTGGCAGAAAGTGATGCGACGGGAGGAGCGATTGGTGTGGCTCAAAGATTGAAAGAGACCCATCCGGAGTATGATTCCAGAATCACTATTTTGGGACACTTGCAGAGAGGTGGTACTCCTTCTGCTCAAGATCGTATTTTGGCGAGCCGTTTGGGTGCTGCCGCTATCGACGCATTGATGGAGGAGCAACGAAATGTGATGATTGGAATCAATAATGACAAGGTGGTTTACGTACCGTTTACGAAAGCGATTAAAGATGACAAGCCGGTGGATATCCGCCTGATGGAGGTGCTTAAAACATTATCGGTGTAGTGTCCCTCGCAAAAGGATGAGGTTTCTTGTTGGTAAGATAATCATGTTGTTGACCGTTCTCGTGGTTTGCCCTTTGGAGTTGTTAGGACAGGCTGCGGGAACGGCCAGTGAAACGCATGCCTACATTGATAGGTTTTGTAAGACTGCCATTCGAGAAATGTACCAATATCGAATACCGGCAAGTATCACTTTAGCGCAAGGTATATTGGAGTCGGGTAGCGGGAGAAGTGACTTGGCGACCATTGCGAACAACCATTTTGGAATCAAATGTACGAGTGATTACAAGGGCGACACCTTTTTAAAAGATGATGATAAAAAGGATGATTGTTTCAGGGTCTACATGGATGCCGAATCGTCCTACCGCGACCACTCGCTGTTTTTGGTGAATCGTAGCCGTTATTCCTTTTTGTTCAACTATTGGATACGGGACTATAAGGCTTGGGCTATCGGCTTGAAGAGAGCAGGGTATGCGACCAATCCGAACTATCCTCAACTACTGATTGATGTGATAGAAAAATATGAATTGTATGAGTACGACCGTCATCCTGAAAAATATGTGATGAAAAAAGAAGATGATCCTAATGCGGTCGTGCAGCGAGCTTTTAAAAATAGTAATATAACGCAATAAACATAGCATGAAAAGAGTAAAATTTTTATTGTGGGTGATGTTTTTTTTCGGACTTTTGTTCAGTTCTTGTGGAGGAAATGAAGGGGCTGATTTGTCGAATACCTCCTTGACAAAAGTTCCTTTTGCAGATGATGTGAGACTTGCCCATAAATATCAGGAGGGGGATGTTGTCTTTTTGGGAGATGAGCGTTTGAGATGTTGCAACTGGCAAGGGGTGATTCAGGGTGTTCGAATCGTGAACAGTGCCGTTGGTAATCATTCGATTCAGGAAGAACTTTCTGTTTTGCATGAGCGATTTGGAGGAGCTACTCCGTCTAAAATTGTCCTAATGTTGGGGTATGCCGAGTTGGATGCAGGTGTCGCAGCGAATGAGGTGTTCGAACTCTACGCAAAATATGTGGAGGGTTTGCAGGAGTTGTTGCCACAAACTGAGATCGTCACGATAACCCAATTGCCGGTAGGGTGCTTTTTGAAATATGGTAAATCTAAAGTAACCAACGAAGTGTTGGACGCTTATAATGTTTTAGTGAAAGTCCATGCGCAGGAAAAGAGTTGTACTGTTGTTGATTTGAACCGTGATTTTAAAAATGAGAATGGTTTTTTGAAAAGCGAATATGATGCGAGTGATGGATTCCATCTTTATTCGAGAGCCTATGAAGTTTGGGCGTATCGGTTGAATGGTATTTTGAATTAATCGGGAAGTTTTATGGGTATGGAGAAAAAAAAGTTGGCTATTGCCTGTTGTGCGGCAGTCCTTTTATTGGCAGTAATTACCTACGGACACATGCTTGCCCCAAGTTCTGAACGTGAACCTGCAAGGGAATTGGAGGATAATGAGTATGGTTTTGAGAAAGAAAATGGCTGCAAGTTCAAATATGTGAGTAAGAAAAGGCAGGAGGTGGTTATGACATGGGAACGTTATTCAAGTTCAAGTAAAAATTTCACAATACCATCGGAAGTTGTGCATCATGATATTTCCTACAAAGTGGTAGGCTTTCAAGCCTACAGCTTCAACTGTGATACGCTTTTCATTCCGGCTACGCTTGTGCATATCGATGAACGTGAAATACGTTGGAGTAAATGTGATATAAACTATGTTTCTGTAGATCCGCAAAATAAGGTTTTCAGGTCGGTTGACGGTAATCTGTATAAGGGCGACAAGTTGTTGTATGACCGTAATGCACCTAAAGAAGATTTATATTAAGGCCTCTTTTAGAATTTAATTGGTGTGAGTCTCAAAATTACGAAAAACACAATACGTTAAAGAATATGATAAAGAAATATATATACAATGCCATAATAGGTCTGCCGGCAAATATCTTTATGCTTCTGTTGGTTGTGGTTAATTATATAGCTTATATCTCCCAGCCCGGTTTGTCTCCTTTTGACGAAATAACAGGTGGGCACCATTTGGGAGGGGTGGCTATATTTTTTCTGAGACTGGTATTGCCTTTTTATCTGTTGATCGTAATCGTTGGGATTTGCGCTTTGTTGATATCTCTGTATAATATACTGACAGGAAAGAAGGTGCAAATAGTAACGCAGATCATTACCTATTGCACACTGTTTTCGTTGCTCCTCGTGACGTACGGAACTTTTTTCAAAAGTGATATGGAAGTTTTCAAGACTAAAATAAATTGGGAGAAAAATATTGTCCTAAAAAGCTATGGAGGCGAAATTATCTGCGATCGTTACATTTGGAGAAACGATACTATAATGTACAGAAATAATAATAATGCAGATATTGTGGATACCATGATAATTGATACGGAGAATGAATCATGCTATTGGACACATTCGCCAGAACTCAAATATGATATAATTTTCGATCATCGCTACAGGTTTGATGAAAGTCCGAAGAACATGACATTTGGTCCTAATTATGATTATATGAAAAAGTTTGAATATATCATCAATAGTGTCAATAATAAGCCTTTGGATCAGTATTATTGTGATGGAAGTGTTTACAGAAAAAAATTTGAGGATGATTCGACTCTCTGTTTTATGGTTGAATCTGGTAGCGAAATAGGATATGTGATGTTTCTGAAAAAGAATTCTGTCGCCATTTTTTCAGATTCGACGTCAAGTATAAAGACTAAAAGTGGCTTTTGTTATACATATGAGATTGAAGGTTGCCTTGAGAAAGAAAAAGGATTGCCGTTGGTGGAAATGGTGGAGAGGTGTGATGGCTATCAACACACAGATTACTATGATTTCGAGAAAAAGGATATTCTCATTAGCGTGCAAACATCAGAAAGATTGGCAGAAGGCAAATATGAGGATGTGAATTTATATCGTAGTTACGAAGATGTTTGTATGAAGGAAGGGTATCCGATAATAGAGTATGTCAGGATAATTGAATCAGACACCTTGGATGTTGGACGATGCGAGTATGTCAGGATAACAGACACCGTGGAAGTTGGACGATACGAGATGGAAAATGGGGTGTATGTGAAGAAGACAGAAGGTGTAGAATACATAAAACGTTAAGAATATGAAAAAGAAAATTATATGCTATGTTTCCATGGTAGTGTTGGCAATAGTCAATTTTATATTACATCTTTATCAGCCTGGAATTTCTCCTTTTGAAGAAATGAAAAGTAGCGGTGGTCATGATTTAGGTCCCCTCGGCATTCTTTTTGTGAGAATATGTTGGCTGTTTTATCTGCCGCTTGTAGTTGTTGGCACGTACGCTATGATTAAGACTCTATACGATGTCCTGACAGGAGTAGAGGTGCGAAAGGCTAAGCGTGTCATTGCATACTGCACACTGTTTTCTCTGTTTCTTTTGACGATTGGAACGTTTTCAGAAAGGAATATTTTGTGGATCGCGCATTCCAAATGGAGTGCATTTGAGGAGAAGAGGGAGCGTAGCAAGACGCTATTGTTGCATAGCTATGCAGGTAAATTCTATAATGGATACTATATTTGGCGAAATGATACAATAATAGATAGAGATAGAGGGACGTTGATAATAGACGCAGAGAATAATTCATGTTATTGGACGCACGCCCCGGAACTCAAATATGACATAATCTTAGATCAACGGCACAAGTTTGAAGAGAGCCCGAAGAACATGACGTATGCTCCAAATGGTTACAATAATAGAATCCAATACATAATCAAGAGTGTTAATAATAAGTCGCTTGACCAATATTATTGTGATGAAGAAGCTTATCGTGGGAAATGTGGAAATGATTCTCTCTTGTGTTTTGTAGTAAGTGATGGTTATTGTTTTGGATGTGACTCTATGGGGTGCATTTGGTTTCAGATAGAGGATTCTGTTGCTTTGTTTTCAGAAACGTCGCTTTTAAAGGCTGCTGATAATGACACTGTTTATGATTACGAAATTAAATCTTTTGTAAAAAAGGAAAACGGGATGCCGCTACTGAAGATTTCATATTATTGTTATGAAGAGGATTCCACGGGGGTTAAACGTGAAAGGAGAGAATTTACAGATTATTATGACATAGAGAAAAAGAAATTTGTCCTCTGTGTGAAAACAACCGAATGTGTGAATCCAGAACTTTCACTTTTTGATGCAAATTACAAGTTCGTTAAATTGTATGATTATTACAGCGATATTGGTATGAAGGATGGATATCCAATAATAGACTATATCAAGGAGTTTGACTCAGACACCTTGGAAGTTGGACGATACGAGATGGAAAATGGGGTGTATGTGAAGAAGGTGATAAATAGAGAGAAGAAGGGAAATTAAAGTAAGCAACTCTATTTCAGAGTTGAAAACTTTTAGCGAGCAGTAATAATCTAATATCCAACTTCCATAAAAACCTTGGAGATTAGGGAGGCATCGATGAGGTCAAAATCTTCTTTTCGAGGCAATACGAGTATTCCGGCGATGTCGATAGCCCCCGGACTGATCATTTTGTAATCATCACCTTCTGCGAAAAAGCAGTCGGGTCGGTGTTTCTTCCTTGGGAATATGAACAGGTGGTATTCTCCCTTTTCGTAATATCCGAAAAGGTTCATTTTCGGTTCTCCGTCCTCTCCTGAAAGTAATTGGTATTGTTTGTAGATTTGAGAGAAATAGGAGATCGCTAAGTTTTTGTCCTCGCTTGTGATGTGTATGACGGAGCGTCCGTAATTCTTCCATTGTTCTATTTTCCCACATGGACGTTGTCGTTGTGGGTTGGAGGTACTTTCTGAAAGTATGTTTTTCTCTTTCCATTCCACATCTTTTTCAAAAGGTAATTGACCTCTGAACACAGCCTGAAAGTGCATGTGGTCGGGTGCGGAGGCTCCGCAAGATGGCCCGTTATAAAACAGAGTGAAATGAGGCATTGCCTTCGTGAAGTCGATGAAGTCGGAGATGACCGGCAATATCTCTTGGTTGCGGTGTTCTCTATTGACGATTGTCAAATGCCCTTTGAGGATAGGGAAGGGATTCACTAATGCCTCAAAACGCTCGTTTAGGGCAATTCCTCTTTGAATGTCTGGTCTGTTCTGTTGACATAGGAAGCACTTCCTGTTGGCGATGCTTTTGGCATCCAATTTGGCGTTGGAGGAAACCGCCCTCGCAGGGTTGAATTGAGCGAAAACCGAAAAATTCCCCATGGGGATCTCTTTCAGTTCCACAGTGTCCAATTGAAGGACACGCAAGCGGAACTCTTCCCATTCCGCCTGCTGCTCTTCATATAACTTGACAATCTCGTTCATCTAAAAGATTTTAGTGTTGACGATAGTTCGGACGTTGTTGTTGCAATTGTTGCTGCTGACGTTTTTTGTTTTGTTTATGACGACGGAGCAGAGCCAATGTGCGCAACTTGTCTTTATATCGGTCGTTCTCGTTTTGTTTGTTGATGTCGATGTTGGCATCGGTGTTATCTTCCCATCTTCTGCACAAGTAGATGGAGTTGAAGATTCTTCCGATTTGGTAATCGTGAGAAATCGTCAATCCCATAGCGTAGTCCTCACCATAGCTTGTGTCAGGGAAGTGGATCTGACGGACGATTGGAGTGAAGAATGCGCGAGGTGCGCCAAATCCGTTGACGCGCAAGGCGTTATTGCGTCCGTTTTTCGCAGTCCATTCACGATGGTCGATGACACCCGGAGGAATCGGATTGAAGTTGAAGTCGGTTATCGTATAACTTCCGACAATCATAGGACACTGCATCTTGTAGAATGAGTTGACAATTGTTTGAAGTGTCTTGTCGGTCTGGTATTTGTCGTCGCTATCCAGTTGAACAGCAAATTTACCGCAAAGCGGATGGTCGATAGCAAGATTCCAGCAACCTCCGATGTTTAGGTCACGTCTCTCTGGAGTCAATAGGAGGATTCGTTCATCCTTTTCTGCGAACTCTCTTACCAATTCGGTTGTTCCATCCGTGGAGTGGTTGTCAACGACGATGACGTTGTATTTGAACTCTGTTTGTTGACGAAGGGCAGACTGCAGTGCATCGCTGATGGTCTTCACTCGGTTTCTCACAGGGATGATGATACTTGCCTCATACTCGAACGGTTCAACATTGAAGTCCACCTGCTTGAAAGAAGATTCCAACAAACCTCCGGTCTCTCTCAAATGTCTTGTGCATGCCATCTCTTTTTCAATCTGCTCTTCCCTGTTGTTTGGGTCGACATAACTGAACTGGTTGTTGGTTACCCCTTGTTTTGTCGTGTACAAAAATTCGTTGATGTGGAAAATCGGACGTTTAGAAGAGAGTCCGAGTCGTGTGCGATACCAACCGGCAGCATTGTAGTTCTCTTTGTTGTTGTTCACTTCCATTTGGAAGGCACGGCGGTTGATTAAGATGACCTCACCGAAATTGAAGTCGTCTCGCAAACTTCCCAGTTGATAATCAATTGTAGGATGTTGTCTCACTCCTCCGTCTACCTCCTCGTAGTAGTCAGCGTAGATGATGCCAGCTTGAGTGGTGGTGGCGATCTGGTTGAACCTCTCCAATCCATTTGAAGTGAATTTGAAAGGAACTGCGTGAGGACAGTAAAGGATTGTGTCGTTCTGTGCCATCAAAGAGATGAAACGCATTGTGCGTGTGCTTTCGAGGTTGTTGGTCACTATCGTTCTATAGCCCAATTGTGGAATCTCTGTCTGGTCAGGAACCAATAGGACTATTTCTCCAACACACTTGTTTTCGCGGAGGCTCTCAATGGTCTCCAATGTCATCTCATCATTGAGGTAAGGAATAAAGCAATCAATCATAAAATAAATTTTTAGTTTAAAAGTTTTGGTAGTATGCAAATATACAAAATGCTTTCGTACCGTAGTTTAGTAATTATAAAAGTTGAATTTTTTTCTTGTTTAATTTTTATCGTTTAAAGAAGTTGGTGATCTCTTTCATCAAATTCTCACGATCCTCTTTTTTTCGGATGCTTTCAAAGGGGACAGACGAAATGATGGTTTTGTATTTCCCCTTATATCCGATGGTGGCGGGCAGATTACTCTTTTCAAAAGAGTGGATGATCTGCGAACCAAAAGAGGTGTCCAGTCCGTCGGGGTATTCCACCGCATACATTTTGTCGTCGACAGAATTGTTGTAGTGGTAATATTTTTGTGAGAAATCATCCCATATTGAAAAATAGTTTGAAATGATTCCTGTTGATTGCGCCCTGCTTTCGCTCAGTTTGTATCTCAGCACCTGTTCAGTGAACTCAATCGTTTCCCAATCGCACGAGTCTCTCTCATATACGTCAGAGGCTACATACGCGCCGCTGATGTACAAATTACCTCTGAATCTTTCTAAGTATTGTGTAAGCGTCTTTCTGATGTTTACAGGGAAAAGCTGGTATCTCAGTTGGTTGCCCACTTGAGTGGTTTTTTCTAATCCTAAAATCATATCTATGAATGTGTAGGGTTTTAGACTAAAACCTGCTTCTTGTAATACTTCGTCGCTACATGATACAAACGAGTAACCAGCCTTTAATATTGCTTCTCCATGCAGGTAAGTATAGTCGAATGTGTTACCTGCAATGATATTATTTTCAAAAAGGGCGTGGCTCGCTCCATGTCCGGGTGTGTAGTTGGTAGAAAAACGTTTGAACTTGTTAAAAACGTATTGGCTTCCGGTGTAGCTCAGGTCGTAGTGGTCGGCGACACCTCTGTCGATTTTGTCGAGGAATCCTGAATGGTTGGGTGAATCGAACCATTCGGGAGCTGCGACTCTGTGGAATCCGTTGATGATTAAGGCAGTCCCTTGGGACATTGGGTGGTTGCCTACTGAAAGCACCTCCGAAGGGAAACTTTCGCCTCCTTCATTGCAAGCCGTTACTTTGAACTGGTAGATCACATTGGGTTGCAGCGTCACTTGGGTGTGGGGATTCGTTACGATTTGTCCATTGTCCCAGCCCTTTCCGTCGATGGAGGTGTAAAGGATGTAGTAGTCGCTCGATGCCGTAGGCTCTAAAGAGTCTGCCTGCTGTGTCCAGTTGAGCTGCACCACATTGTTAAACTTGTTTGAAAATGCGGCAGAGAAGTTTTTCACTGGAAGCGGTTGTATGACATAAGGTCGGTTTTGTTGATGACAAAGGAATTTGACGATGCCTTTGTATATTGCCCTGCTGACGGTGAATCGGAAATGTGGGTCTAAACCATATCTCATGTCCGTAAGGTTCTGATGGGAAAGCAGTTCCAAAAGCATTGTAGGAACTTTGGGTACTCGTGCTTCATAGTAGGAAGCGTCCGTCAGTTTCCTCCTGCTCCATGTTGGGCGGTAGGTGAGTCGGATGTCCTCTACGATTTGGGTTTGGATGATGTCCGCAAGGTCTCGTGAGGCGATTCTTTTTTGTTCATTGTCGAATACTTTCGCACCCTCGCTTTCAGACATATAGATGGCCATCGTTCCGATGGTTGAGTCGTTGAACAACTGTCCTGCGTCCGTGTGGAATCCAAATGCCATTTGCACAGGGATGTTGAGACCTTTGGTGTCTGGGGATTTGGAAGAGCCTCCTATCAAGTGGTTCACCCAATGCCCTCTGCACATATAATCGTCCTTGTAGTCGTCCGTTTCATTGTTTCTTGAATAGATGGAGTCTGGGAATCCTGCCCACTGCAGCCAGTACCTCGCCCCTTCGAGATATTTCGGTTTGTTGCCCAAAACGAGAGAGTCTGCTGCATTTCGGCGTGCCACAACGCTATATCCACCACCAAAACGGACTGCGTCGGCAGACACTACGGTATGGTTGTCTCCTTGGTTGGTCAACTCTATTTGCCCGATTTCGGGGTTTAGCCCCTTTTGAAAAGCGAATGTGCCTAAGTATATCCACGTGCCGCCACCCATTTTTTGGTTGACGAGAAATTCCGTCCTGCCACCACTGTGATAGACTGTGTAGTGGGCGGCATCGGTGCTGTTGGGTAGCGTTTTGTAGGAGATGTAGACTGCGTACTCTCCCTCTTCTGGAATCTCAGGAGTCCACCTTGCATAACACTCCCCCTTTTTGTCGCACTTTATTTGACGATATGTCCCATAACAAAAAGGATTGTCATAGTCGCTGTAAAATCCGGTAGCCCTTGCGAATCCGGTGGAGTCTCCTCGTCTCCATCGGTTGTTTTTGTTGTTGCTCTCCTCGTAAAGGAAGTTGCGATCGTCGTTATCCACGATCACTTCGTTCGTTTGGGTGTCCCTCTCCCTTGGCATCATCACATACGCCCCTGCATTTTCCAACATAGGTGTCAGGTAGGGTAGCACATAGCCCATCGTATAAGTATCTTCCGTTACCTGAAATAGGCGAGGACGCTGCCATGTCCAGCGATCCTCTTTTTTGTTGAAGTACCAACCATGACTCGCCCAAAGAGCGATGGTGTTGTTTAGAAGTCCTTGAGAAGGCTGGCATTTTCGGCTGATGCCTCTTACAATGGATTTTTCTTCCTTTTTAGAATTGTCCAACCGCTTTTTATCCTGCTTTAGTTTTTCTCTGTAAATGTTCGGGATGAGTTCCGCTATTTCGTAACCGTTGACGAAAATTTTCACTTGGTAGTTCTTATACTCTTTGGGTAGTGATTTGATGACGGTGTCACGAGCAGTTTGTACCACATCCTCCCGAAAAGGGACACTCTCGATACATTTGTTTGCGAATATGGAGATCGTCTTGTTTTGTTTGTTGACCTTTACGCTATCGCTTTTCGGCTTGTTTTTACTCAAAATCGGAGAAAGCTCGGTGAAGTAACTGTAAAGGGAATTGTTGAGGTAGGAACTAAAAGGATCTTGAGCAGAGACGACACCAACCTGAAACCCCATAAGGAGGCTGAGAAGAAAAAGGAGTGATGTCGTAGCTTTTCTCATTGGATGAAGAGTGATTAAATAAAAATCCTTAGGTTTCTTTTCAAAAAATGATTTGAAGAAGAGTCCTTGTTGTCCTGTGAATAAGACTAGTGCCTATTGTACCCCGGGCGAGACTCGAACTCGCACAACCTTTCGGTCACTAGTACCTGAAACTAGCGTGTCTACCATTTCACCACCGAGGCATTTTTAACGGTGCAAATTTATGAAATTTTTTGATGAGAAAAAGTAAAAATGAAAGGCAAAGCCAATTTTTTTTTTGTAATTTTACGCAATCTTTGAAATCGAGGCGAAATAATTAGGTTTGGGAATACTTTATTATTAACCAAATATTATATTTAAATGAGAAAAAAAATTAATGTTTTCATGATGTTTGTGATTTCGATTTGTTTTTTGTCTTGTGAAGATGAGTTGCAAAAAGAAATCCAGTCTGGTTCAAATTACACCGCGCTGATCATCAACCAAGGAAACTTCAACGAGTCGAACGGATCCCTTTCGCTGTGGGTTGACAACCGGGTGCAGAACCGAGTTTATGAGGATGCCAATGAAGGCGAAAAATTAGCCTCAATCATCGAAAGTGCGGTTGATTGTGGGGCGTCGTGGGCTCTGCTTTGTAATTCAGAAGACAAAATCGTCTGGGTTGATAAGTTGAATTTCAAAGAATTGGCTGTTCTGAAGTCTGTTCCAACTCCTCGTTATGGAGTATGTAAGGATGGATATTTGTATGTTACCTCGGTGACCGATTGGTCGGGTGCAGATGGTAGCGTTTTCAAAATCGATTTGTCAAGTAAGAGTGTCGATTCAAAAATTATAGTCAAAGGAACTCCCGAAGGTCTGTTGTGGCACGACGAGGAGTTGTGGGTCGCAACTTCATACTCCTATAACCCTACAACATGGATGATGGATTCGGCAGCGGTGGCTTGCGTTAAGTCGTGGGGTGATGCGCCTATTTATTACACTTCCGACAAGGGTGGAGTCAGTGCAAAACATTTGATGGCTAACGATGAGGGTCGCCTTTTTGTTTCGTTGAGCGGCTACGGATTGGCAGAGGTGGACGAAGAGGAAGGAAAGTTGGCAGATTTTGCTCAACTGAAAGATTTTTTCTATTCGGGGCATCTTTACCAATATGACGGAGAAATCTACTATTTGACATCCGATGGAGGTGATGCAGGATATTCGAATGGTGGCGCAGATGAAAAGACAACGGTTTCGAAAGTAGATTTGGTCACCCGTTCGTCCTCAAAAGTTGCCGAAGGAAACGGGTTTTATGGATTTGGCGTTAATCCGTCAGACGGTCGTATCTACACTGCCAATTGCAACGGATTTTTTACAAATAGCATTTGCCATATTTATGAAAATAATGGGTCGAAAGTAGAATGCGGCGATCCGTTGGCGGGTGTAGGGGCTTGTCGGTTCTATTTCCCAAAATGGTAAAAAAAAGAATTGGGGAGTTTTGAAAATATGAAAATAGTCAGTCTCGTCACGAAAAAGTGGCGAGATTGTTTTTTTTGTATGAGGGATTTTTAGGAATTTTCACATTATTATTATATTTTTGTCGATTATTACACTAACATTAATTTAACTACTAAGACAGATATGAGTAAAATAGGGAAAAATAGAATATACCATAAAATTGAGATCATGAAAAGAAAAATTTTCATAGTTTTATTATTGTTGAGCGGCATTTGTGTATCATCGTATGCTGCTGTACCCGTTAATATCAACTCGGGAAATCCGGCGTATCCTTTTCCGCAGTTTTTGGATTACGGACCGGATCGAAAATCATTAGCAAGTCATAATGCTCCGGGTGTTACTCATGCTGAAATGGAACAACGTATGCGCGATGCGTGGAAGCATATTTGTAACAACTGTAAATATTTTGGGGAAACTGTGGACGGCGTTCCCTATATATTCCCAGATATAAATGAAGCAGAAACTCATTGTACTTGTGTCGAAGGTGATGGATACTATCTTTTAGGTGCTGCTCTGATGGGTGATAAAGATTTCTTTGATGGGTATTATATGTGGGCTCATGACCGTGCTTTCAGAGGAGCAAGACGTTTTTTGGATGGAGAATATACGGATGAGAACTATGCCTATTCCAAAGGGTTGTCAGGTGCTGGAAGTTTTGGCGCACCTACGGCAATAGGTGCTGGGTATAATGGAAATTCAGCGGCTGACGGTGATGTGGACGTGGCAATGGCTTTGTTGATTGCATATAAACAATGGGGTGAAAAATCTGGTGTGCAAACTGCAATTGGAGAACTTAATTATAAAGAGGAAGCTTTGAAATATATAAAAGCCCTTGTTGATACTGTTGTTTATGCACCTTCTTTGCCTGAAATTACTTATGTAACAGGTATTGTGGGGATGGATGGCTACTTGAAAAATGGTGACTCTTGGGGAGAACTGACTTATTGGGGTGCTACTAATGGTTATCAAGGATTGAAAGACCAGAATGGAGGAGGAACAATGGTATATTTTGACTATTCTGCTCCTGCATATTTCCATCAATACAGGAAATTTTTAGAGGAAAACAACGGGACTGATTGGCAGTTGAATCAATTGAGAAGGTGTGAGGTTTCTTCTGATTGGTTGATGGGACAATTGTATCAATCTTCTAATACTGCAATTCCTGTCTGTGGTCATGTGTCTTCGATTTCAGATACTGAGTTTGAGTTTTCGGGAAACGGACCATTCGCAGAAGATATGAGAGCTGGATGGAGAACGATACTTAATTATGTATGGCATGGAGATCCTGAATATTCTTGGGATCCGGTAACTCACGAGGCGATATCTGGCTCAAATTCATACCAAAAAGATATGGCTTTGCGTTATGCCAAATTTTTAGCAAATCCGCAGTCTGCCCCATGGAATAATGATTGCAATGCGATTGGGGACATGGGTCTTAAGTTTTGGGGCCCTTATACTTTGCGAGATAAGATGGATGTGGAAGGAAATATCGGAGACGGTTTTCCTTTGAATTGGATTCATGGGTCAGGCTCTCCTGCTGCTATTGTCTCTCAAGATTTTGAATTGATGGGACAGATGTTCCGCCATTGTGTTATGGCTTGGGATGATGAAAACTTTAAATCGTACGAAGAGTCTTCTCCTCATTATTTCCACGAATGGTTTAAGTTATTGGGAATGTTGGTGTTGTCAGGAAACTTTCACGCTCCTGAAAACATGGTAGCAAAACCTAACTTGAAAGTTTATCATAAAGTGGATAAAACGTATGCCTTTGCGGGTGATGTGGTGGAGTTTGTAGTTACAATTAGAAACTACGGCTCTGTTGATGCTGATGGAGCAGTTGTGAAATTTGGTGTGCCTGAAGGATTCTCGTTGGTAAGCACAACAAAAGGTTCATTAGTTGGTGATTCTATTGTTTGGGAAAAAGGTGTCGTTCCGGGATTTCAGACAGCAACAGGAATAAAACCTACTGTAGATAGCATGATTATTAAGCTCAGATTGAATGATGATATTGAGCAAGGTCGTTATTGTACATCTGCAAGTGTAAAATGTGACAATGGTTTTGGGTGGGTTTCTGATGAATATCCAAACAACATAACGAGTGTGATGGAGCGCAATTGCGTAGATGTTGTTGCTCGTGCCTTGAAAGTGGAAAAAACAGTGGACAGAAAAGAGATAAATCCTAATAATATCGCTCAGTTCAAGATAGATTTTGAGAACTCAGCAGAAGCTGGTTGGATAAATGGAGGAAGGCAAGGCGTACGTCTCTCTTACGGACATAAGCCGGTTGCCAATCCGTCAAGCACAGACCAGATAGTATCTTTCTATCGTTTGTTCCATGATGCGGATGAAGCTTACATTGATTATGGCAATTATCGTGTGTCTTATTATATGTATGACCCTGCTTTACAATGTTTTGCAGGGGGTGACGATCCAGATTGCAATATCGGTTGGAATATGGCGTGCGACTATTATCAAGGAGGTTTGAAAGAGTCTTTGATAATCTCTCATGAAACGACTGTGCCTGGTACAGATCCAGTAACGGGTAAAAAGTGGAATCAGCGAATTATCGTTCAGTTCGCAGACCAATTAGCTGCACCAACTCAACATTTGCAACAATATGCAAGTGCAGGAGTAGCCGATGGACTACACGTTCACGAAGGAGGAGGCTCAACTCTCTTGTTGAATATGCGAATGTCTTGTTCGCAAGGTGGAAAGATGTTTGATTTGACGGATGACTGGAGTTATAGCGAAGACTGGACAAGTGCAGAACAAAATGACTTGCACTTCCCTATTGTAAACGACCATACAGACCCCAATAATTTGGATCAAGAGATAACAAGTTGGGACAGACACTCGTGTGGAACTCCTACAAAGTTTGTTGATAAAATATTGGTCGAAGAGTGGGATGGTTACACATGGAGACGTGTATTAGGAAATGGTCCTAAGCCGGGACGTGACGTTTATAATGTGGTGATTCGTGATACATTGCCTAAAGGAATGGAGTTTGTCGAGTTTGTAAATGAATGTCCATTGGAAGAGTTCGGAGGTTCATGGACTACAGAAAAAACAGCAGACGGTTTAGATGTCATCGTTTGGACAATTGACAGATTGATGATTGAACAAAAGGGTTCTATCATTTACAAGGCAAACATTACTTTCCCATCTGGCAATACATGCGAAACTGCTGATGAAGAAATCATCAATAAAGCTTGGATTTGGGGAGACAAGGAGTCTGCTATTAACGACACGGCTTCGATAACAGTAACGTGTGCAAAGGTGCCAAAGCCTATCATTCCAACAACATTAAAGAAAACGGCAGACAAAGAGTCGTATGAGGTTGGAGAAGAAATCAACTATACGATAGAGTACGAACAGACTCATGGTGCTATTTTTGATGATGCAGCCGCTAATGCGTCTGATTGGAACTTGTCTGGTTGGAGCGTTTCCGGAGGTACTTTAACAAGCGTGTCTAACCAAACTGGCACATCAAGATATAATTACTCCAAAGCAAAAAATTATTTTGTTAAAATGGATGTTAATCCTCAAACTTACTCTACATTCCAGATAATTTTCAGAGAAGGTTCATCATCTCCTCTTACAATACAAATAAAACCGGATATAGGTCAAAATATTTTATTTATCACTACTTTTGAAGGAGGAAAAGTAGTTCAAGCTGAAAAAGAATTAATTTTTAAAGGCGGTGTTCCAATGTCTCTGAGTATTGATGTACAGAAAGATCTGATGAGAATGTGGATTAATTCTGATACTGTAGCTGATAAGGTTATTTACACAGTGGAGGGATTGACAGAAGCTGAAGGTTATCTTGCATTTAAAAACGGGAATACCACAGGTGGTGATTCGTATGGAACTCATAAATTCTCCAACATCCACGTCCACACCGATTACGCTTACGACCTATCTATTATAGACCGCAAGCCGGCAGAGGTTACTTTTGTTTCTGCGGATGAGGACGGTGTTTTGGAAGGTGATTCTATTGTTTGGAAATTTGAGCAGGGGATCAACAACCCTATTCCATTTGGTACTAAATACAAAGTCTCTTGGACGGGTACTGTGGATGAATGTAATGAAAAGATTATAAATATTGCGTACGCAAAACTTTTGGGTCATGCGGATGATGAAATCATGGCACAGGCTGTTTCTGAATGTGGCTCAACCTGCCCAATCGAATCTGTGACCCTTTCAGCTGACGCATCTGAGATCTGCGATGGCGACAGCACGCTGCTGACCGCCACGGCGG